>LCLX01000008.1 GCA_001002285.1 Microgenomates group bacterium GW2011_GWC1_46_15 | reverse complement strand
TAACTGTCGCCGGTCGCAACGTTCATGGAATAATCCGATTCCGGGTCGGCTATTGCCAATTTTGCGATCGGGCCGACCGGAGAGGGGATCGATCCGGCATCAACCGGGTTGCCTTCGCTGTCAACGTATTCCGCCTTTTCTTTGATAGCGGCAACGCCGATCCGCAAATCGCCGAATTGACTTTGGATGCCTTCGGGGATGGTGATGACGTTTTTATCTTCCGATCCCGTTCCGTCCTCAAGCCCTCGGAAGTAAAAGACCGCGGCTGCCAGCAAGGTCAGCGCTCCGACTAAAATAACAACTATGGCAAGTGCTTTTTTCATCACCTTTATTTTAAGAAATATGCGCGTCGTACGCAAATCGCGCGGCATCTTCGGCGGTATGTTCTTTAAGATAAATAGTTATCAACAGCGCAAAGTGCAAGTTACTTTAAAAAAGAGCATAGTTTGAGCATGGGGGCTGCGCCGATAATCACGATCGTTTTTGCCCTCCTCCTGTTTTGGGGGATACTTTATCTCATCGCCTACGTCGTACTCCGGCTGATCTTCAGGTTTTATTTCAGCGAATATGAAATGGACTCCAAAAGCATGAAGGCGATCTCTTTTAAAACCGCCGGAGCTTTTCTTGTCACAAGCATTCTCTCGTTCTTTGTGGCGCGCTGGCTGTTTATACGGTCGGGCATGGAGAAAAAAGCCGCGCTTAAAATTTCAGCGCTCTGGATCGTTCTCATGGCGCTGGTCGTGGCCGTGCTTCTGATGATTTGGTCCGCGACCCAATGATGAAAATATTTTCAAAAATAATGCCGAGAAGACAGCTTCCGTCCGGCACAAAGATCAAGCGGCTGACTCTTTATCCCCAAAAAATTGTTAAGTCCGAAAAATCCGAAGCCCCCGAGGTTTCTGAAGCGCCCGAAGCAAAACCGAAAGGAGAGTGGAGGTGGGTTCCGACCAAGGAGAGACCCGATCTTAAAGCGCCCGGAAAGCTCCCTTACTATAAAGAATCGCCGCCGAGATACGAAGAACCGGCGCCGCCTCCTCCACCGGAAGTTTCCGCGCCAGCCGATAACAATAATTGGGTTTTTATTAGCATCGCTATCATCGTTATCGCTATAGTCTTCGCCGTCTTGATCGGCGGCACAGATGATAACGGAGGGGGCGGAGGAGGCAGCAGCGGTCCTCGAAGAGGTTGCATTGCGGCTCCCCGCGGAAGCGGTTTCCTCACCGAGAGGGATCCGGGCTGTGATGACGGCCGCGGAGGCGACGGGACCTGCAAAGAGACCCTGTTGAACAACAGATCCATAGGAAATTGCACATACGTTAGAAGAACAGATCCTGTCCGGGGCATCGATCGGTGCATTCCCTGCTGATCGGAGTTGAGACATATGCAAGAATATCTTCCAAAAATTAAAACATACGCTCTGTATCTTTTCGCCGCGGTCGGGATATTGGCGGCGCTGTTCTTCCTAACGACATTCGCGTCGCCGTACACTTCCTTGTGGCCCGACACCCCAAGATCCGTAGGGGAGGATTTTAACGACTATGGCGCGGCTCCGTCGTATCGTTCACAGGATGCCGTGCCCGCCCCATCGGCCGCGAACCCCGGAACTCAAAGAGAATTCGACCAGGCGGCCGAATCGACCGAGAGGAAGGTTGTTAAAACCGGCGAGCTTTCGCTTTTGGTGAAGAAAGCTGAAGAGGCGGCGGAAAAGATCAAAAATATCGCTAACGAACTCGGAGGATTCGTGGCGGATGCCAACGTTTACGACGTCTCAGATGCTTCCAAGTCGGGAGCCGTTGAAATCAGGGTTCCCGCCGACAAGTTCGACGAAGCGCTCAAAAGAATAAGGGCGGTAGCGGTAAAGGTGGAAAAGGAGGACATAAACGCCGAAGACGTAACCGAAGAATTCGTCGACCTGGAAGCGCGGCTCAAAAGCTCAAAGGCCGAAGAGGCGCAGTATTTGAAAATAATGGGCCAGGCCTCCAAAGTCGGAGACATTTTGGACGTGGCGGAGCGCTTAAGCGATGTCAGAAGCAGAATTGAGCGTCTTGAAGGGAAAATTAAGTTTTTGTCGCGGCAGATCGATATGTCTTCGATCGCCGTTTCTCTCACCGAAGAAGCAGACGTGGAGCTGTTCGGTATCCGCTGGCGGCCGCCCTTCACCCTGAAGCAGGCCTTCAGGGACATGCTTGAAGGGCTGAGCGATTATATCGACGCACTGGTCGGCTTCGTCTTCTACCTGCCGGCTCTTGTTCTCTGGCTGGCTACTTCCGTCGCGGTGTTGTGGACGGCCTGGAAAGCGTTCCGTTTCGTTAGGGCGAAGTTCTTTTCTTCCTGATCCATAAAACTACTCGATAAAAAATGGAAATGGGCAGCGGCAGTAATTCTACTGCTCTTGGTTGGCTACCTGCTGTATAGTTATTTTTTCTATACCTGCTGCGCGCCCGAGAAAGACGCCGGCCAGGATTTTGGGACAATAGATGAAAGCTTTAAAGATCCAGACCTCACCTATACGAAAAGGGAGTTTTCCAGCATGTGCAGTACTCCGGACGGCGAAGGCAGTTGCAATTTTAATACCTACTTGTATCTTTCCGGAAAACTAGTTATTGAGACGTGCTATGGCAGTACAGACTCCGCAACGGTCACCGAAAAACAATTATCAAAAAATCAGGTGGAAAAGATCATACTGGCGATAAAGAATTCCGATGTTCTCAACAAAGAATGTCAACACGGGAAGGCGTATGACTATTCGGCTACTTATTATTTGAATGTAGACGGCGTTAAAAAGATATTTGAGTTTCCAGAATGCGAATCGGAGTTGCGCGAAATAGATACATTGATCAACGCGGCTAGATAAATATATGAAGGGAAAACTTTATCTTATTTTAAAGATCCTGCTTGTTCTGGCGGTTTTAATGCTTGCCGGAGCGTATTTTATTCGGTCGATTCAAGAGGTGAGAGAAGTTTCCGGGTGTGGTTTTGAAGCAACAAAGGGAGAATCGGTTATCACCATAAGAAACGGTACAGTTGCGAGGTCGGGGGATATAAGGATCGGCGCAGGCGTCGGATCTGACAATTCCTTCAATCTCGCGTTTTTAGACGGGGCGGAGGAGAAAAAATTCAATGTAAAAGAATGCGACGTGCTTGAATACAAGGCCGGTCTCGACGTCCTTTTCATCAAGGTTTCTAAAATCCGTTCCAATACCAGTTGGTGGAGCATAGCGCCCGGGAGCAACAACGCATCGGTGGAGTTGCTCGTCCTTCATACTGTTGCGCCCCATGTTATCGATTTACGGTCGCCGCAATGAAAAAACTTTATCTTATTTTAAAGATCCTGCTCGTTCTGGCGGCTTTAATCGCGTTGGGCTACTTAGTGACCCCACCCGACAGCGAAGTTATTCTGACGAGGCCGTGGCTTAAGAGGGCCGACAATTTGAAAATGACGGGAACCCCGCTCATTATTTCCGACGGTACTCAAGGCCAATACGGAGATGATCTGCGGATCGGCGTTGGTAATATTAGAATAGGCGATTATGAAATAGACGGCGTGAAGGAAACCGGAGTAACGGCAACGCTATGGGTGTTTATCCGCGACAAAAGCGAGGAAAATAAAATAATCACTTTATATATCGGACAGAGTTTTGAGATCGATAAATACGTGATTACCCTCGAGGACATTAGCGGCAGTTTGGTAAGTTTGTTTATCCGGGACGTTTCTCAATAAGAAGATGGCGCTTGCGGAAAATGAAAGGTTTTTCAGAGGATGTTTTTATACCGTAAAAACGGCAAAGTAAAAAGGTTCAGCGCCGCGACGAAAACGGTCCAGCGCACCGATCGCCGCCCGCACCTCGCTGTCTTATTTTGGTTCTATAAAGAACCAAGGGTGTGCGCGAACCGACTTGAACTTCTAAAGCGGACGAATCCCAGCCTCAAGATCTACGGCCTCTATGGCGGTCCGCAAAAGAAGGCCGGACTGTTCCGACAGAAGCTTGGTAACTATCTCGACGACTTCTATGTATCACCGTTCCGTTCATCAGGTTGGAAGTGGATCAACGGCGATCTGGTGCTCCTCGATTGGTACGCCAAGCGGGGAAAGCGTCTCGCGTGGGACAGCGTAGTTGTTGTGCAGTGGGATATGCTCGTTTTCGCGCCGCTCGCCAGAGTATTCAAAGGACTGAAAAAGGGTCAGGTTTTTCTTTCCGGCTTCCGGACAATATCACCTAAGATCGAACGCCGCTGGGATTGGACCAGGCCGGGCGGGTCGGAGCGCAAGAATTATCTGCGATTTCTGGAGTATGTTCGCACGCACTACGGCTATCGCGCGAAGGCGCGTATTTGTCTTTTTATCCTGCAGGTCTTTCCGCGTATATTTTTTGAGCGGTATCTGAAGGTCGGGAACCGGAACGTCGGCATGCTCGAGTACAAGATCCCGACCTACGCCGAGATCTTCGGCGTTCCCGTTTTCCGCAAAGACCTCGGCGTCGCATGGGACGAGGGCAGAAAGAACAGGCCGCTGAACGCGATCCCGCGCGAGATAAGCAGCGCATACATCAGAGCGCAGCTCCGGAAGCGGGGAGGTTGGCGTATCTTCCATCCTTATTACCGCGGGTGGAAGCTTTAGGGTTGCAGCCATTTCCGCATAACTTGTGCATAACCGGCAGGTCTTTCCAGCGCAGATAGCAGGAAAATAAAGGGATTTTCGGGAAGCGGTCGCTTGCAAGCGACCGCTTCCGTTTTGTTTGCAGGGGAGTGAGTGGTGGGGTAAGATGGAATAAAAGTGGTGAAAAGTGGATAAAGCTGGGGATAAGTAGCCACTTCTGGGGATAAAGCAACAACGCCATGTTCATCGGAGAATACCAACACTCGCTCGACCCGAAAGGCAGGATAGCCGTGCCCGCTAAGTTCCGAACGAAACTCTTGGGCGGTGCCATCATCACGCGCGGCCTCGACCACTGCCTGTTCCTTATTGCCGCTAAAGAGTGGGAGGAGCTTGCCGCGAAGCTCATGGCGCTGCCCTTGGCGCAAGCGAACTCCCGCGCGTTCGTGCGGCTCATGCTTGCGGGCGCGATGGATGTCGCTCCCGATCAGCAGGGGAGGATACTTGTGCCCGATTATCTGCGGAAATACGCCGGCCTTACCAAGCATGCCGTGATCGCCGGCCTCTACAGCCGCATCGAGATATGGGATGCGGATGCCTGGCGTGAATATCGCACGAGGACCGAATCCTCCTCCGACGAGATCGCAGAAAAACTGGGCGAGCTCGGCATCTAATCTTTTTTTATGATGACGATCGGCACAACCAACGTGCGGAAGTTCCGTCGGCGCTAAGAGAGGCCGATCGTCATTGCACATTTAAATGGCGCATATCCCCGTTCTTCTCGAGGAGGTATGTTCCGCCCT
>LCLX01000007.1 GCA_001002285.1 Microgenomates group bacterium GW2011_GWC1_46_15 | reverse complement strand
TGATATAAAAAAATGGAAGTGCAGTCCAGCACACACGCAATTGCGACGCGAGGATGTAAACCTCGGGAACAAGTAAGTGCTGTGCTGGGACCCACATTTGGAAGGCCCACAATCCCTACAGATAGACTCATAATCAAAGATTATATCAGACCAAGTCTGTTATGAAGCTATTTTACCATTAAATCAGATTTGTGAGATGCAAACCTAAGAAGCAACAGCAGAAACCTGAGATTCCAGTTTTTGAATACGCTTGCCGTGATTATCAAGTCGATCCTGAACAGCATCAAATTTTCTGTCCAAAGAATCTATCTGCCCCCCAAGATCTTTGCGAACTTTCTCCAGATCTTTTTTTGAGGCTAATCTTTCTTCCATATCCTCCAACGCGGGCAGAACTACCTCTTTAAAAGATTTTGCAAAATATTTTCCCAACTTTTCTTCCGTAACTACTACCATTAGGTTAATGATAATTCATGAAGACAATGTGTCAATAAGGTTTGGGTTAACGAAAAGTGAGTCCCAACTTCTAAGGAACTCATGGGTGTATTTTAAACACTTCTAAGAAGCCAGATATTTATCTACTTTTCCCTTGAGTTGGTTAAATTCTTTCTTGGAAACAGTCTCCGACAGATCCGCAGTCAGACCTTTAATATCATCTCTCAACCACGAAACTTCTCTTTTCAAATCTTCTTTTGTAGCTAACTCTTTTATGTCCTCTTTCGTCGCAAACCCTTTTAGATCTTCCTTTGTAGCAAAAATCTTCTTCTGTTCCTCAAGCATGTTGTCCATCCCTTTTAGGAGTGTATCAACGGCATCATCCAAAGTTTCAGTCAGGACTTCATTTGTTACAAAAACTTTTGGATCCTTTTTCGTCATTAGACTCATACTATTATCTCTAACTTCTTCCGTCAATGGTTATTCTGAAGTAAAAATCAAATGTTGGGACAGCGAAAAGACTATTCCGACAGATAAACTCATAATCAAAGATTATATCAGACCAAGTCTGTTATGAAGCTATTGTAACACTTCCACTAAGGCTGTTCTATGGTTTTCTTATTTAGAAGTATGCCGAGAATAAAAACCGTGATCATGTCGAGTTGACAGGCAATACAAACCGGACATATTACGTGAAGTTGAAAAATTTCGCGGTAAGCAATATAAAGGCAAAAGAGTAAACCAAAAGCAGACATTCCTAAAACTAATTTGGCATTCTTCCTAAAAGAGGCAATTAGAATTATTATGTAGCCCGTTAGCCCGATTAGCGGAGTTGGGATTCCCAAAGTGTTTGAAAGCGCGCCCGAAATTACTGCGTCGCAGTTTACCGTCGCGTTAATATTGCAAGGTTGAAACGAGGGCTGAAAATAACGTTCCCAAAGAAGAAATAGTGCCAAAGATATTCCAATAACTGCCAAAATCTTTATCCAATCAAAATATTTTTCTTTCACCTTGAATTTATTGTACTACAAGTGTTCCTGTGATACCAAGTGCCTCATGGTTGGCAACGGAGCAATAGTATTTGAAGCTTCCCGATTTGTCTGCTATAAACTCTATGGTATCTGTTGCGCCGGGTCCGATTAGATTGGTTTTAACGTTATAACCATCTACTACTAAATCGTGACGGCCATCACTGTCCTTAAAAATGATTTTTACAGTATCTCCCTTATTAACGGTGATTGTTGATGGGTCAAGTTTATAACTACTTCCATCAACTGTGAATTCTTTTACCGAGCCGGAGGGAGGAGCCTCTGACACGAACGGTGTCGCTTCTGTACCAACTGATGTGATCTCTGTTCTTGAAGCCGCTTTTTTATTTCCAGAAACTACAAAAAAACCAATGAGTCCAAGTAAGACCAATCCCCCAACTAAATAAAGGGGATTAATCCCCTTTTTCTCCTCAACCGGCTGCGGTCGTGTGTTATTTTCTTCTTCCATGTTTACCAAAATGTATGCTACATAACTTTTACCGGGAGGTCAAATTATTAGTGTACGTTTTGTACGCTACATACATATTAATTACGATATATCGATGCATGATAATTGTAATCAAATACAAAGAATGAGTTACGTAAAGATTTGTTGTAAACTTATTTAATGCTTTCGAAATGATTTTCTTACATACTGTTAACTTTATTTTTTATCTTCGACGCAGTGCTCTCCTATTTTGCCGTAACACGCATGGGCGGGCGCGAAGCAAATTTAGTAATCGCACCGTATGTTGAAAAATATCCCCCGCTCTATTTCCTTAGCATCCCTGGACTAATTATTGGCCTGTTTGCTGTCATGTGGCTAATAAGAAAATTCTTAAAGAAAAATGAAACAACGCTTGAGAAAATAATCTTAACCAGTTTTGTAATTTATTGGGGCGTTGGAAACTCTTCACTAAATTTATCTTTTTTAATAGGCCTACGACATACCGTGTTTAACAACTGGACAATCATGTCAATTGTGGGGATATTGTCGGGACTTCTTTATCTATCTTTCACATTAAATAAACTCCGCAGAAAATAATCTAAATTTTCCATAGATCTTGCTACAGTGCTACGTAGCACTGTAGCATTGACAAATACAATACCAATGAATTAATTCATTGGTATTACTCAATTAGTTTAGAATCAAATCCTATTTCGTCAAAAATAGGATTATGAAGAAAAGAATCAGGAAACCAAAAAGCGAAGCTGCTGTGGAAAGAACTGTTTCTACCGCCTCTTTTTTCTTACCCTCAAAGAAAAGCAGATAAGGTTTATAGAAGACTAAAAGTCCGCAAATAAGAGCCGAGGTCGCAAACATTGTAAGAAAAGTCAAAGGCCCAAAGTAGCTGTTATCTATATTCCCGAAAATTTTATTGCCATTTGACATTATGGTCGCTATGACAGCGCAATAAACAACAACCCCCACAGCTTGAAGAAAGCCTGTTTTATTTAATTTCATTTATACATTATACCCCGAATGTAAAGACCACAAGAAATCAAGAGTTGATTTTAATCTGCTTCTCCATCAAAATCTTTCCTATGACCAAGTACAAAGAATACTTCGATAGAATGATTCAGGAAAATAAAGATATTTTCGATAAGTTTGCCAATCTTCACGCCGACTACGAGATGGACGAAGAAAAATATCAGGAATATTTTAATTCCGAGGGAGAGAAAATATTAAAAATAATTCATGAGTGGGAAGACAAACTCTGCTCCCAATCCGAAAAGGCGGGCTTTGGAAACTACACTGGCAATCTTGCAGAAAAATTCCAGACAGAAGTTAGAAGTCACTTTCCTCTCATCGATCACATTGGAATTATCGAAACAAAGTCAACTTTCAATCTCAAGAAAATAAAACTCAGCTGAGTACTAAGTACTATGTACTTAGATTAAAGCGCTAGTGTCTACGCTAAAGCGCGAGTGTCTACGCTAAAGCGCGATAATAATTGAGAGAATAATCGCTCCTATTCCTACTCCAATTCCCAATATCGAAGGCCAGTTTAAACCCGTTGCCGGAACCGGCAAAGGTGTGGTTTGGGCAACAGATGTACTTGTTGCGATTGGAGTTCGGGTAGGGGTTGGAACGGCAGTGGCAGTTGCACCGGCAGTTGGCGTTGACGTGGCTGTTGGTTCCGGAGTAGGAGTTGGTGTCGGTTCTTCTGTTGGTTCTGCAGTAGGTGTAGGGGTTGGAGTTGGCGTTGCAGCGCAAGCAACTGCAAAGGAAAGGGGTTTACACCGGCTGACTGTATCAACCGCTGCCGGTTGACTTTCGGGTACGTTGGGAGACACAGAAACGTTTCTTAATTGATAAAGTCTAATGGCGGTAAAAATGGCAATCACAGCCAAAATAAGTGTGGATATCACTATGATTATTGTTGCGACTTTACCTTTCATAAAATTATATATTTTTAATAAGTTGACCAACCTGCTACCGTATGGTGGATCCTGGCCAGGACGGAAACCGGAATTGACGGCGCACCCACAGCACATTGAGCCGGTACTCTGTATGTTTGATAATATTCACCGCCAACACCCGGCTTTGAGACTCTTGCGACGGGATATTCCGTTCCATTAATCTTAAACTGAGCCATGTCAAAACCGGTGGCCGCTGAGCCCTGAACGGTAAAGAAAAGGCTATCTCCCGGTTTAATCTCAGAAAAAGCGGTAATCAAATTCCACTGGTCATCATATGCCCTGATCCCGTTGCATTTATAAGTGGTTGGTGGTGATGTGGGACCTGGACTTGGAGTTGGTGTCGGCGATTTGGTTGGTGTGGGTGTTGGTGATTTGGTTGGTGTGGGTGTTGGTGATGACGGGGTGCAAGCCGTCATGTCCGTGGTCCAAGCTGCCCCCGCCGCAGGACAACAATATTCCGTCCAGTTAACTCCGCACGTTTCAATCCTACCGGTCTCATTACAAGTACTGTCAGTTGTGGTACCGTCGCCATCTACGGGGTGGCAACTCAAAAGCAAATTAGGATCTCTGGCATAGGGACAGGCTTCCCCTGCAGGGCACATTGTATTTCCGGCTTTTTCCTGAACATTTTGATTCTGCCGTACAAGAAGTACCCCCGCAACCACGCTTAAAGCCAGGAAAACCACGATTATAATCGCCGCGAATATCCCTTTAACTCCCTTTTTGGGCGAAATGACTGATTGATTGACATTATTACTACCGGGCATGTAGATTCATATTACTATATCGCTTTATAGCCGGTCAATCACTTGAGGCGTAATTTCGGAGAATCCATCAACGTTTATGTCCGCGTTCTTTACGTCACCTATTACAATAACCTTCATCCCAGCCGCATGGGCAGCTTCCACGTCTGACTGTGAATCGCCCACTACCAAGCAATCCTGAGAAGCCAGACCTAATTTGTCCGCAGCCAACAAAAAAGAATCAGGCAAAGGTTTTTTATTCGAAGTCTCTTCACCTGTCACGACAGCATCAAAAATTCCTTCAAACCGTAAGCGCTCAAAAATCTTTTCGACGACCCACCATTCAGTTGACGTGGCCAAACCAACTCTCGTGCCATCATCTTTTAAACTTTTAATAAAATCAATTGCACCAGGCTTTAAGCTGATCGAGGGAATAGTCTTCACATAGTTATTTAGGGTCATTAATTCCAACTCATCTAAACTTTTATTCGTATTGATACCTAATCGACGAAGTAAATCTTCCCAATTTTTCTTAACTGAAACGCCGCCTGTCTGAGGCTGTTTATTGGAAGAGTTGTACTCTAAACTCTTTAACACCTCTACAAAAGCCGACCCCCATTGTTTCTCACAATCAATTAACGTTCCATCCAAATCAAAAATTACGGCAGAGATTATCATTTCAGAGGTTTAACTATTGGGCCCTCAATTGTATCTAAAACCTTAAGACCTTTTTCCTCAATCTTTATTCTGATTTCATCTAAGCCATAATCAGGCGTCGATTCTAAATTTAAACCCAAGACTTCATCAAAACTCAAGGCCAAATCGTACTTATCACCACTCGGAATGTTACTCTTCAACATTTCCCACAAAACTGCCAGGGCCCTTGGAGTATTTAGATCATCGTTTACCGCTGACGTAAAATCATTCCGATAATTTTCAAGTTTTTCCTCTTTTTCCTCAGAAAGAGTTGTCCTTTCCGTCTGGGATTTAAGGCTTGAAATCTGTACACGAAGTTTTTCTAGTGCTGTTCTTGCAGCACCCAAGGCTTCCCACGTAAAATTTTGTGGATCACGATAATGGGCGGTGAGATAAAGGTAACGGAGGACTATTGGATCAAACCCTTTCTTCTCAACGTCTTCGACCTTGTAAAAATTTTCCAAGCTCTTACTCATCTTTTTTCCGTCAACCATCAAAAATGCCGTATGTAGCCAGTATTTTACAAATGGTGACTTCCCGGTTGCAGCCTCACTCTGGGCTATTTCATTGGGATGATGTATGCTAATGTGGTCTTCCCCACCAGTATGAATATCAAATTGCTCTCCAAGATACTTTATTCCCATTGCTGAACATTCAATGTGCCATCCCGGGAAACCTTCTCCCCAAGGTGATTCCCAGTGCATAGCATGATCCTCAAACCTTCCAACTCTCTTAAACCATAGGGCAAAATCTTGAGGATTTCTTTTGTGTTCTCCGGTTTTTACCCCTTCCCTTACGGCAACTTTCTTTTCAGAAAGTTTTTGACCGAAAGCCTCACCGTACTTACCAAATTTAGTCACATCAAAATAAACCGCCTCAAGAGTGTTGTAAGCATAGCCCTTCTCAACAAGTCTTTTAATCAACTCAGTTTGCTCTTTTATGTGGTCGGTTGCTTTGCAAATAACATCAGGGTGAATGATGTTAAGTTTATCCATTGAGTCATAAAAATCTTTTGTAAAAAACTCTACAACTTCCCAAACTGTTTTCCCTTGCTTGACGGCACCTTTTTCCAGCTTATCTTCCCCTTCATCGCCATCAGAAACCAAGTGGCCTACATCGGTTACATTTTGGACGTGTTTTACTTTATAACCGTTCGCAGTCAAAACTCTTTTTAAAACATCGTCAATTACATATTTCCTTCCATGACCGATGTGGGCATAGTCATAGACAGTCATGCCACATGTATAAAGACCAACTTCAATTGGTTTACCCTGAGCGAAGTCGAAGGGTTCAAACCTTTCTTTTTTACGAGTAAGAGTGTTGTTTAAATAAATATCCATACTAGGCGTA
>LCLX01000006.1 GCA_001002285.1 Microgenomates group bacterium GW2011_GWC1_46_15 | reverse complement strand
TAGAGGTCTTCGTAAAAACCTGGGATATTTGGTAATATTCCAAATGCTTTCTTGTCAATCCGAATGTCTTCGATGGCGTTAAGAATGTGCATTTCGTAATCATCATCGATAACATCCTTTACTTTGAAAGTCGTGTAACGGATATGACAGGCTTCATGGATACACTCAGCAATGGCAGGATAGACTCTGTCTTCAGCGATGTTGTACGGCAGCACAATCTCCCGTGTTTCAGGATACGCATGCGGTACTGCATCCTTCTCGAGACGCACCTTCACATTAGAGGCCTTGCCAATATACTTTGCGAGAATCTCAAACGTTCTAAGCTGACTCACTCACTCCTCCTTTGATCCGCCGAAGAGCTCTTGCCTCGTGGGAAGCGATCCGTTCGATCGCTTGATGTTAGGCCCACGAGTCGAGCTCTTCTCCCGGATCACGTCGTAGTTCGGTTACTTCGTTATGTAATTACGTCCAGGGAGCAATCTTCCACGCGAGTCTCTTTCGCGGCTTTTATTACTCCGGCTTATATTTTCAGCAAGCTCTAAAAAACGAACATTTTTGAATGTGTAGTGATCAAGCTGGTTCTTGCGGTCTATTGATGGACGAGTCATGTTCATTGCCTTGTCTCTAAACCAGATGAACTTAACTTGGTCGGTCGTTAACTCATAGCGAAGACTCTTACGAATCCCTCTACGGCAGTACTTGGCGCTATTGTGATGCTTCATCCATGGGTGCTCAGCCCATTTTTTAGCTCTGCTTTTCAGGTTATGTGCGACATGAGCTTTTGAGTTCTTAAGTGAAGATCTGTATTGTCTCCGATGTTCCGTTGCTTGTTCTTTACTTTTGTACATAATACCTCCATTAGTTAACCCAGCATACACTGGAGGTACTATTTTAACAATCTTAAGTTTTCAACGAGGTCCAGCACGCCTGCGCGATACGAAAGAATGACTCTTTCGCAGCTGGCTGAGATACGGCATCTAACATACCGGAGATTGAATCTTCGATAGCTTCCTTCAAGGGCATACCTGATTGTTCAAAGTCGATCAGGTTATTCAGCTGCCGGATACTCACATCGATAGGCAGCTTGCTCTTGTCGATAACATCTGTGATCGCTTGGAAATACTTTACGAACTTATCGAGTTCAGCTTTAGGAAGCTTAGGGTGGCGAGCAGATACAGCTTTCTTGATCTCATCCACAGAGAACTCAGGATAGGTCAAGAAGGTACAGCGTCCTAGAAAGTTGGATGGCTTGATATTTCCGCCGATGTACTTCTGAGACTTCGGGTTCATAGCGAAACCGATCTTGCACTCAGGGTGCAGCTTGAACCACTTCCCATTACCGTTGTCTGCATCCTTCACAAACAGTTCCCGGTTCTGAAGCAGGGCATGGAAATCGAACGTGTTCTTATTCGAGATCGCATTGATCTCATCGAACAGGATCACGCTTGGAACCTGAGTCAGCCGCACGAACTCACTCTCGCGGAAGACAATGTTACCGTTCTGAATTGTCTTATCCCCATAGAGCTTGTGAAGCTTCATTTCCTCATGGCAAGATAGCAAAGCGAACGGAAGGTTAGCCTTATGTGCGTAGTACAGGTGCCCCATCGTTTTGCCGGTGCCCTGCTTGCCCTGAGAGACAGGGAACTTACCAGTCTGATAGTGCATGGCCAACCGGCGATCAACAGGCCTCTCAACGTAACCTACGAAGATTGTAGCGTCAGGGATATACTTCTTGAACTCATCCTCAACGGCGTGCTGCTTCATAACGAATGGCTGAGGAGCTGTTTTGGTCTGCTGTCCGAGGTTAACATCCGGACCGGTATCCTTCGTAGAAAGTAATCCTTGTCCTGCTGCAACCAATCTCCCACGGATAGTTGACTCATCGACCATGATCCCTGTCTCTTCGTGTAATTTCTTCTGGATCAGCGTTGCTGTAGCGGCCTTTCCAAGCTCATTCTTGATCTTTATTAACTGCTCTGTCGTTACTTTTGGCTGTGCGCCCATCACGATCTCCTTTATTTTAAACTTACCGTTGTTTTATCTTCACGAACCCGAAGGAAGACTGGATTCCTCAAACCTGTAAGAACACCAGTAGCATCTGTTAACTTTTGAAGGTACTGGATCTCTACGATTTTACCTACCAAAGCCATGCGCTCTGAGTACGAGATGTTAGGAACTTTACATCCGCACAGTTCGCTTTGGTCATTATGCGTCAACCCAATGCGCTGCTGTGTTGGATCAGCGGATATAACTCGCAGGTCCGCCGTGTATTTCTTTTTGAGTTTTACCCATGATGTCTTTGTGGTGAAGCCCTTGCCTGAAGGACCCTTACACACAACCCCTTCATATCCAACAGCGGTAAACATACCAAACGTTTCTTCAAGCTCGAGCTTATTCGTCACCCATTCACAGTGGATCTTTCTCAGTCTGGAAATGTTGTTATTTATGAGCATCAGTTTATCTATAGCTTCGTTAAGCATTTGCTTTCGGTCGATCAAGGCTATCCGAAGAGCTGCGAAATCGAATGGAACAAATCTTAAATTAGCGTCATCTGTCTTAGATGCGGATAAGAGCTTATAGATATCACCTGCATATCCTTCTCGGTACATCAACTCACCATAAATGCAAGTCGTGTTAAGTTCTTCAGCGACAATCTTAAGATCATCAGTTAAAGTGCACTCAGATCTTGCGAGTCCGTTCTTTCCGAATATCTTTCCTAGTTCCAGAACGTATATCCCCATCTCCCCGTCGTACTTTGCTTCCACGAAGCACGGGTATGTGATTAGGTTTCCGCAGATTTCCGGATACGGGACCCGAATATCCAATCTCTCCGTTTTCATCATTCCTCCCGTACATTTTGATTTCATAAAGACGTTTTGCTATGCCCATAAATCCTCCATCGCAGGATCGGGGCTAGAACGGTAATGTGTTCTGAGGTGCCGTCAACGACGACAATGGAAGAGCAACGTCCATGAATGTCCGCACTTACTTTGCTTGAAAGTAAACCAAGTCACTTATCAAATGCAGAGGATTCGAACCTCTACTTCCTGGTAAATTACGCCCAGGCGTTCTACCGTTAAACTAACGAAATGATGCTGGTAACTGGTACCAACAACTCTTTCACCTTCAAACGCGTACAGTGCTTTCAAAATCACTTAGAAGTTCTTGCACCACTTACCTCGATACCGTCCAAGCCCGTCACCATGCAATTAAATTAACGCGTTCTTAGGCTTGTTTGCTTTTACTGATACAGCCACAGGAGCGATGTGCAGCTCATGAAGATGTTGAAACACTTTCTCTTCTTTGAAGCTCCCAAGCTCCAGCGTCCACTTACCGTCATCAAACGTGATTGGTCTGATATATCCAGCACCTGCGCGATAATGACCTGAAGAGGCGATAAACTCAGCTTTAGCGACCAATCCGTTTTCAATCAAATGGTCATAGAGACGTTTCATCTGCTGCCGATTCAGATCACTTGCGAGCTTGCGATCAGCGTCTTTCTTCTTACCGTCATCGGATGGATACACTTCGTAATATTTATCCACGATGTACCGATCGACGTAGTTTCTCGCAGGTTCGTATTTAATAATTTCAAACACACTTGTCATTTCGAATTGAACGAGAAGGTCACCGCTCTCATCATGAGCCTTGAGCTGTTCCTTTGGGTGTTCTACTCCGGTTGGATCAAGATATGCTTTACGATAGGTCACAGGCTTATTCTGGTCGTCCACATTGGTCATGGTTACGATCTGTCCAGAATCAGTTTTGTAAATGACCTTTGCTTTTTCTTTGTCGCCTGCGTTCAAGGGCTCGTACTTCACGTTTGCTGAGATCCCTAGTTGGGGATCAATAATCTGAAGGTTTCTGCTCATAAAGATTACGGCTTTGTAACAACCGCGACTCCTTCCACTTCAGCTAACGTGCAGAGTTCTCCGATGAACTGCGGAAGAATATCCACAGGCAATGAGATGCCCTTTTTGGTTGGATAGAAATCACCAGTGCTCTTCAACCAGATGCGAGCATCAAAATACTTTTTCCCATTGAATGTCCTACTGGTAATGCGAAGTTGCTCGGTTGAGCTTCTCTCTATCTGACTGATGATCTTCGATACTTCGTCCTGTGGTTTTACTGGGGCGTTCATTGCAGCTCTCCTTTGTTTCGTCGTCGTCAAAAAACTGACCACAACAGTTGCAGAAATTAAAATCCTCTGTTTCAGTATCCTCGCTTCCACACAAGGAACAGTTGTTATGGGTTATTCCCCTCCTCTGGTTCTGTTTCAGCATCATCCCCTCCGATGGCGCGTTTAGCGGCTTTGGCAATTTCACGGTCAATCTCTCTTTGAATCCTTCGATCACCTGACTCCTCAGCGTAAATGCGAGCCTCTTCTAATCGACCCTTCTCACAGTTATCACAGAGAGTTCCCTTCTCAGATTCAAAGATATCCTCAAAGATACCTTCGAGTTCTTTATCACACCAATCACATATTGCTTTTTTCGTCACCCAGCCCATCGGGGGCCTCCTTCTTACTTGGACGATCTTTCTTCTCAAGCTCTTCTTTATCTTTTTCTGAGAGTAGGCTAAGCCACCATTCACTCATCGCGCGCCTGCTTTCAAACGCTCAGCTTCCGCCTGCACGAGTAGATCAAACGCATCCTGGGGCGGCAGAGGAGTCACAACTTGTGTTGGAACGTTGTTGAACCCAGCAATATCCAGAGAGTTATAGTCTTCGTTTGATAGCTGATGCTGCGTCATACTGACACCGTTACCGATTCCAGCTTGAGTAAAAACATCAAATTGAAAGGATTTAGTTTTCGGATCTCTCGTGATAAAAACCTTCATGTCCCCGTACAGGCTATTCACAAGAATCTGTTGGCGCTTGAGAGCTTCGCGTTCTTCAAATTCGTATGTTGCAAACTTAGTGTGTCTAACGCCATCTTTCACAATCGCTCTTCGTTTCATTGTTTTTCTCCGTATCTACTAATGTTAAGTTAAAAAAATATCAGGATCAAGATAAAATTCTTCAACTTGTACTTCTGCAAGGTACGCCGTGGGTATATCACAAGAAGGCATCTTTTTTAATATCGAGCTGTATGTGCTGTCGCAGAGATGTCGAGCTACGCTAATAGCTCTCAGCACCCTCGCCTCCCGGAGATCACAGGAGGGTTTCTTTGCTTGTGACTTGACCCCACGGCGCGTAATCATGAGTTTCTCCTAAATTGTCGAAGTGAAGCGTCTCGCAAGAGGACGCGGAACGGAGATCAGACAACGATCAGCACCTCACCTCTCAGTTTTATCTACCCATCCATAATTCTGAAGCTCGCGCATTAGCTCCAGCGTTACGAGATCAAGGATATCTTCGAGTCTTTCAGGCGTCATTGCCTCTAGCAGAAAACTTCCGAAGTAACCATCAAGCACCTGTTTTATTTTCTTTTCCAGTTCTGTTTGTGACATTCATCCTCCACCCATAGGGTTTTGTTGTTGATGCACATGTCTATAAGAGCCCAAGTGATACCCGCGTTGCAATCATGCGTCCTCTCAAGATACTCGAGTATATCCCGCGCTTGAGGACGCGTTACTCTGACAAAGCCCTGATCCTTGGCTCTGACAATGATGTCATCAACTGTCCATGTGATGTTGATGTAATCGCTCTTCATTGAGCGCACATCCTCTCATTAACAGCATTGGCAATAGCCGCTGCATCGTATCCGAGACTGATTGACTCCAGGATCGATTCTCTCTCGCTCTCCATAACATCAATCAACTGAGATTCAGAGTAGCTGTAAACCTCACGCAGAGTCCTTAAAACGTCCATTAGCCTGCGCACCCGTAAGTTGATTCTGTATCTGGTATCTGATTGGTTATCTGTGATCATGCGGATCTCCTTTGTGCTCGGACTTTGGACCGAGTATGTGGTTTACTGGCAGGTGTTACCCTGCCAGCCATCACCGTTACTTAACTTCGTCGAGTGTTAAGGACGGTAGGATTCCATTACCGAGAACTGAGCGCATGATTACCATGGCCTCTCCGTAGTTGGATGCGGTTAACATGCGCGTAATAACTTTGTTTTTGTAATTGGTTGCTGGCTTGATTCCCGCAACAATTTTATCGATAGTTTCCATCAGCTTTTGACCTTCCTTACCACCCTCATCGTCATACCCGTAACCCTGAACATTGCCTTCCATTGTGAGTCCTGTAGCTAAAACCTTCTTTTTGGCCATTCTTAGCTCGTTTTCAGCTCGGCGGAAACTGTCAACAAGCTTAGTGAAACCAACTTTCTTTTTGTGCTCGTCGATGATTCGTTCTTTTTCAGCATTCGCTTTTGCATCGAATACTGTCGCTTGGGTATTAAACTCATTTTCGATGATCTCGATGAGCGCTTGTTTGATATCACTCGTTAGCTTTGATTCAGATTTGATGGGAAGCTTTTCCAGCTCCAGTGGTATTGCGATAGCCGTTGTTTTTTCCATAAATCTCCTTATGGTTGATGAGCATAAAAAAAGGGTAGCACTCCCCGAAGCGAAGCCAGGGGTGCTACCCGGTGAAGATTACTTAATTTCTTGTTTACGTAATACTCGATTCACGAACTTCTCGAGCCGCTCACTGACCCCACTGTGTTTGCGTGGTTTGATACCCTTCAGTTTCAGAGCGTATGCGATAGATAACAAACGAGCTTCCTCTCTCAACTCGTGTCCTTCACAGTCATCAGTGACACGCAGCCTATTCATCACATGACCAAACGATATTTTCGTTGAATCAAATATTGGCTCGAGACGCATTGTTGTTGAGACAAGATGCTCTTGTTCAAATCTCGAGTATTGTTTGCCAACCTCAGGTGCAATATGCCCATCCTCATCCCAATCAGGCGTCTCAAGCATCCTGCCTTCGCGTTCACGGTTCATTTCGGCCACCTGCTGACTGTACGGTTTGTGTTCCATGATGATCTCCTGGTTCTATAACCACGTTGTAATAGCAATAAAAAAAGGGTAGAGAGCCGAAGCTCCCTACCCTGTGATACGACTTACTTCACTTCTTTTTTGTACTTGATAAAGTTACAAAAGGCACTGGTGCCGTTGATAACCTTACCATCTGATGCTGTCCACGTTGGGAGCGTACCATTCGCTTCCGTTGGGATACTCACGTACATCACATCGGCACCCTGATGCTTAAACATATCAGTCAGCATCAGTAACTCTGGCAACGTAAACTTCACGTTGATTGACTTCTTGCCTTTGTAATCATTCACTTGAGCGTACGGTTTCACTGTAATCATGTTAATCTCCTTTTGATTTTTAAGTTATCACTCGTGAACAAACACACACGGAAAGGAAAGCTTGCCCTCCCAAAGGACAGAGGGCAAGCGAACCACGCTACTCGACTCGCCAGCCACACGCGCAACAGATGCCGTCGTCACTCAGCATCCCAGCTAACGTGCCCCAACATAATGGACACTCGGTCACACCAACGATATCCAACGCCTCGATGTCTGCCATCACCTGCGCTACCACACTGTTCATACGTACTGGTACTGACACCTCACACTCTCTGCAATCTTGACTGTCGTGAGCTATACACGCGTCTTTCATATCGATCTCCTTTGTTAGTTAAGTAACCAATCGAACCATTCAAGTGACTGGTCTCGCTTTATAGACCAGTCACAAGAGACGACCGAGCTCGAGATAAAGGACAGAGATGAGACGCTTTAAAGTACAGTAAGGCTCTCTCGAGTACGCACCGGGGGGTGAGGGTAATAAACGTCCGGGGGGTCTGTCAGTAAC
>LCLX01000005.1 GCA_001002285.1 Microgenomates group bacterium GW2011_GWC1_46_15 | reverse complement strand
TTGAAGGAATCTGAGTTCAGATGGAATTATCGGAAACAAATGTACAAAGTAATGCTTAAAAAGCTGAGAGAAAGTCCGCTTTAAGTTTACTAGCCCCTTCGGATAATCCGTTTATTGCAGACAACATATCGCGTAAAGACATTCCTTCCATTATCGTTACTTCTCGGGTATCTACTGGTCTTACCGACATATTTCCTCCTTTTAAAACTTAGTTTTTAATACGTAACAGCACTTAAAATAGCTTTTTCTCCCGCACGATAACCATCCATATATTCTTTTAACCTTGTAGTCAATGAAATTACTACTTCACGGGATTCAAAAAACGTGTCCGTTTGTGCAGCGGATACAAGGGCATTGAAAACCATATCAAATTGAGAAACACGAATTCTTCCGTTAGAAATGGCTTCTTCAATCACACCTAAAGTATGGAAAAGTCGTATGTGTGTTTCCCCACTTTTTGGATCTCACACTTCTTGTAGTTCTCCAGGTCCTAATAGAAAAGATAAAATGTCACGAAAAGACGTTCCTTCCGTGATTGTTCTTTCCCGCGCATCCAGTAGTACTGCCATATTTCCTCCTTTTTTATTTTTTACTCTGTTATTTTTAATATTTTTTCCAACTGTTTCTGCGTTTTTTCTGGATCACCTTTGAGCGCGATCACCACTTTTGTTTCACGCTTAGACCGCGTGAGTTTGACCTTCGAGTTATCGCCAAACGCCTTCTGTAATTTTTGTATCCATTCATCAATTTCCTTACTCACCATATACGGCCGGTGGCCAGGATTTGAGGCAAGCGGTTGGCCGGACTGCACTTTCATGCGGCGGGCCAAATCTTCGGCACGGCGGACCGATCCATTCTCTTTCATGATGATTTTGTAGGCCTCCACCATGAGGCGAGCATCATCAATCGCGGCAAGCGCACGGGCGTGGCCTTCGGTGATCGAACCACTCAATAATCCGTCAATCAGCGCTTCCGGCAGCTTTAACAAACGCAGAGAGTTGGAAACATACGCTGCAGACTTTCCAATGCGCTCGGAAATTTCACTTGAACTTAGTCGAAAATCAGACAATAGTTTCTCAAATGCTTTTGCACGATCAATCGCGTTTAAATCAACGCGCTGAACGTTCTCGATAATTGCCATTTCGAGCATGCCAAGTGGGGTTGTTTCTTTGACAATCACCGGCACGTGCGAAAGACCCGCCAACTTGGAAGCGCGCCACCGGCGCTCACCCGCGATAATTTGGTACCCGGCGGGAGTGTGGGCAATCACCAACGGCTCAAGAACTCCATGCTTTTTAATAGAAACAACGAGATCCGCAACGGACTCTGGATGAATAACGCCCCGCGGTTGAAGCGGATTCGGTTGAAGATTGTCAATTGGGATCTGCTGGATCTGTTGAACCTGCTGACTGGTCTGCATACGCGCCTTTTCTGGGACAGGCTGATGTGTACACGCATCGGCAGTTTACGTAGACAACACATGTACGACGGTTTTACCAAATCGCTTGCCAAACTGGACTAAACCGTTTGTGAGAGCAAACAATGTGTGATCGCGACCGATGCCGACATTTTTTCCAGCCTTATACACCATACCTTTTTGTCGAATGATGATTTGACCAGTCGTAATTTTTTCTCCACCAGCTTTTTTGAGACCACGGCGCTTGCCTGGTCGCTTAGAAGCTTGACGTGTCGCGCCACCTGATTTAACGTGTGCCATAGTTTTTCTTTATCCTTTTACTCGATAAACAAATATTTGACGCTGAACCGTTGTTTGCGGCCGCGTATATGTGAATGGACCCTTTTCACGAGTATAGCCAAGCGTTTCCAGCCTGTCAATGAGAGAATTCAGAGTTTTCACGCTTTCACCAACGGCAAATGCCGGAATCACAACACTTATCCGTCCCCCTGGTTTTAAGAGTGATCGGAACGATTTAAATACGCCTAGGTACATTTTTTCCAATCCCTTCATCACATTGGGAAGTTGAGCCAATGTTGGATTTGGCCGGCCTAAAAATGGCTCTGTCACAATACAATCAACCTGTTTTTTGATATCTGCCAACATGATGTTTGTCGCATCCTGCACGCCCAGCGCATCTGCCGGCGCTGTATTAAAGGCCTTAGAAAACCATGCCAGATTTGCTCCCGTTCCGTGCACCGCATCCTTATCAATATCCGATCCAATCACCGCACATCCCATGAGCAGTGCTTCCATGAGGACCGTTCCGGAACCGCAAAACGGATCAAAGATCGTCATTTTTGCCGGATCACTGTCTTGAACTGCCAAGTTGACCATCATACGCGCGAGTTTTGGCGGAAGCATGCCTTTTTTTGGATCGCGGTACGGCTTGCCAAAATCGCGTTTCCCCCAGGCGTCAATATCCTGCGCCGCCATGATTTTTGCGATTAATGTCACCTCGCCCTGTTGAATTACATATATTTCATGAATTTTGTGGTGTGTGAGCTGAGCCGCCCCCAGACCTTCCTGTGGAGACTCGATGTACCGGATGTTTGCCTGAAGTTTTTCCCGTAGCGCATCCTTGACTTCGTCGGCTCCAATATGATCACTTGACCCTCGGCCTAACTCGGCAAGCGAAAACACCAACTTTTCACCCTGTGTGCCAAATCCGGCCAACACTTCAACTACCCGTTCCTGTAAATCGGCCGTGATCGTGCTCGCGGAAATCTCGAGTACTTCGGCAATCTTTATCGTTCCGCCCAAGATTGACATTAACTCATCGGCAGAAGCATCAACATCTGCCCGCACAATGCCTGGAATGACCTCTTCAGGTGGCTGTGTTGCATGAAAACGGCGCAAAACAACATCCAGCTCAGCTAGGGAAATGTCGCGCACTCGTCCAAGGAAAAAAAGGTAGTTCATGGCAGGGTATTTCCGTTATGCACGGTTCATCTTTCACGGTTATTTTGCAGAGATCGTATCAATCTTGAGCACTGTTTCTGCCTGGCGGTGTCCAATCGTTTTGCGTTCTTTTGATTTTGCTTTAAATGTTGCAACGCGGATTTTTTCACCACGGCCATGAGAAAGCACTGTTGCCTTGACTGTTGCACCGTCAACATACGGCGCGCCAATCTTTACGGTATCGCCATCAACAAAAAGCAACACATCTTTGAGCGTCAATGATTTCTTCTCTTCCTCGGCTACGCGGTCGAGTGTCAGGCTCATGCCTTCCTCAACACGGTACTGTTTGCCCTGGAAAAGAATAACGGCGTATTTCATATTTGGCGATTGTATCAGAGGAACGACCGGAATTCAACGACCGAACCAGGCTTTGCTGTTTTCGCGGCGCTGGAGGCGATACCAAGGAAAAGACACGTGGAAACCACCGAGCTTCCGCCAAACGAGAGCAGGGGGAGTGTAATACCGGTAATTGGAAGCAAGCCGATGTTCATTCCAATGTTGATGGCCGTTTGCGCAAATAAGCCGGAAATAAGCGCAAACATGAAAATTTTACTAACGGGATCGCGGGCAGTGTGCATTATGCGGTGGAGAACTGAAAATAGCATTCCGTACAGCACAAGCACTATTCCCCCGCCGATCAACCCTAATTCCTCGGAAATGGACGAAAAGAAGAAATCCGTGTGTTTTTCCGGCAGAAACTTCAAGCCCGACTGAATCCCGTGCCCGAGTCCCCTACCAAAAATTTTTCCCGAACCCACCGCGATCATCGCCTGCCTTGCGTTGTACCCAGCGTGCAACGCATTTTGATCCGGGTGAACAAAGCTATATATCCGCTGGCGCTGGTAGTCACGGAGTACAACAAACCAACTCAGCGTCCCCAGCACCACACACACAACTAATAGGCCTAAAAGATACTGAACTGGCATATCCGAAGCCAAAATAACGGCCCCCGCGATTGTTATATAGATGACTGCCGTTCCAAGATCGGGCTGGAAAAACACCAAGCCTGCGGGAACAAGAGCGTATCCTAAAAACTTCATGATCTTTCTTGGTTTTTTTAACGATGCCCCCGCCAATACTGTTAGCGCAAGCGCATATATTGGTTTACCAAACTGCGAAGGTTGGAACTGGCCAATCCCCAACGAAATCCACCGCGTCGAGCCTTTCGTTGTTTTCCCAAGAATAAACGTGAGGAGAAAAAGGAAAATTACGGAGAGCAAAAGCGGAATGGCAAGTTTTTTCCACGCAGAGAACGGCAGGCGAGCACTCATGTACAACACAACACCTCCAATCAGAAATGCAATTGCCTGCGACCAAAGAGATTGTGGAGAAACACTCGAAAGCACGAGTAGAGATATCAGCGAAAAAAGAAAAAGAGTGCCCAGTAGCACGAGTACAGATTGCTTCACTTCCCTAGTGTACACGTCTATTTGCAATCCGCATATAAGTTTTGTACAGTAGGTGCATATGATAAAAACACATGCTGTAGCTCTCCTTTTGTGTTCGAGTCTTGTATTCGGCGGATGCACGCTCGCGCAGAATGTCCAACAAAAAGCAACCGAACAAGCGGCAAAATCGGCAATCGAAACAATGCTCGTTAACATTAAAGACGATGTATTGCGCAAACACCTCGCCGCACAGTTTTCTAAAATGGCATACAAAATCGTGAGTACGTCGTCCGGAAAAGGTGAGGGAACCACAACGATGCGCATGGAAGTCAAGGGAAGTACGGCAAACTTCCGCACAACATCCGTTGACAATGGAAAAGAAACAATGGATTACATCATGATGGGTGATACCACATATCTGAAAGATCAAAAAGATGGTAAGTGGTGGAAAGAAGTTGCGAAAAAGGATGACAAAAAGTCACCGGCAGAAGATACATTCAAGTTTTCACCGGATGAGATGAAGAAACAATTTGAAGAGCAGAAAGACAAGACTGTGTATAAGAGCCTTGGGAAAGAAGCGTGTGGAACTCTCATGTGTTACAAATATGAGGAGTCCGCAACCGATAACCCAGAGGGGAAACGTACGTTCTGGTTTGACGATAAGCAGTACTTGCTGAGAAAAGAGGAGTCAAAGTTCGGCGAGTTCACCTCAACCATGGTGTACTCGTACGATGACACTTCTGTTACCGTGCCGTCTCCGACCAAAGACGTTCCCGAAGGAAAGTCCGCGTTTGAGATGATGTACGCGCCGGCAGGAGCTGGAACTACGGGAGGCGGAAGCAACAGTGGTGGCAGTGGCTCAAGTGGAACAGGTGGTTCAGAAGGACCAAGCCAAGCTGAAATTGATGCACTCATAAAGCAGTATGGCGGTGGGGATACAAGCACCGATACGCAGGAATAAGAATTATTGTGCGGGTCGTTTCTGAATAAACATCACTATAGAACTTACGAGTATTGACGTAAGAATAAATATTGCAACACCGAGGCTGAAGACATTCAATTTACCCTCTTGTAACATTTGTCCTGCGATAACTGCCGTAAAAACATATGGAATCTTCGTAATGAGTGCAACAGTTGATAACGTTGTTGCCCGAGATGCTGAAGGTATTTTTTGATTAACAACAACAGAAATCCATGGTTGAGTAAGTGTTCCAGCCAACCAGATCAGTAATATCGCAATTGCTCCCCAATATCCTAAATCAAAAAAGGCTAAGCCAAAACCAACAGCCATAACAATCGCTAAAAGATATAGTCCTAGAGTATCGTTGATTAACCGGCGAATTTGCGGAAGAAACTTTATAACACCCACGCTTATAATACCGAATATCGTAAAAAGTATTGACATCATGTTTGCATCAAAATGAAACATCATGCCCATTGCTGGTTTTATCAATCTCCAATGGAACATGTAGTCAGAACCCATCAGTACAAGAATAATAACTAAGAATGGTCGTAATGATCGTTGAAAAAGATACTTAACTCCTTCTAAAATTTTTGCAAAATATGCTTTTAATGAAAATTTCTCTGTATCCATTTTGGGTTCAGTAAGACCAAATGCTAAGAAAAAACCAATCAAATACGCTATGCCCCAGAAAAAATGAGAAAGACGGAAATTAATAGCATAGGCAATTCCTCCTAACGCAAGTGCCGAAATAGAAGTGATTCCCATTAAAGTGCCGCTTGTTGAAATAACTTGATCAAATGATTTCTCTTTTTTATGATCAACAAGAGTATCATATGCGAATGCTTCAGCAGTTCCTGAATATAATGCCCAACCTAACTGGAGAATAAAAAATCCAGCCCAAAAAGAAAATAAGGAGTTTGAGAATGTAATAAATAAAACTGAGCACGCGGAAATGAACAAGGATGTAAGCAATGTTTTCTTTTTCCCCAACATGTCCGCAATAGCTCCTGTTGGTATTTCCATTAAAAGACCGAATGCGAATGCAGAGGCATCTACAATGCCCAACTGTTTATATGTCATTAACCGAGTCCAGAAGAAAATCCAGTTTGCGGAAATAAACCAACAATTTGTCAAAATCGTGAGAATATAAAACAATTTGATATTTTTTATGTGAGAGAGTGGGAAAATATTTTTCATACAATCTTCGGAACATCACCAGCTGTGAGGTTTTTCACTAGCGTCTTCTTTTTGATCTCATCTTCAAACTGTTTCGGCCAACTTGGAAGCTGAACATTTACGTACGCGTCAAATCCAACGTTCGATTCTTTGCGGAGATCTTGAATAACACGCATGACTTCACGCATCTCTCCTTTGGCTTTGAGATTGTCAGTGAGTGTTGTGTCGAGGGTAACAGTAAGTTCACTTTCTGCTTTTTCAGTCCACACAACTTCCTCTACATTGATTTCTTGTTTAAGAATATCAAGTACATTGTCCATCGGTTGTGCAGAGGCCGTCACTATTACACGTGCAAGAGGCTGACGAACCTTTATATGTTGTTCCTTACGGGCTGCGTGCACTTTTTCTACAACTTCACGAACAAGTTTCATCATCTGCTCAAGCTGATCGTGTATGTACGTAGGTTCTGCAACAGGCCAATCTTCCAAGTGAATAGACTCCCCTTTTATCTGTCCAAGATGCTGATATAACAACTCCGGGAAAAACGGTGTGATCGGGGCAAACAATTTTGCGAGCGTAAGCAGTACCCATCCAAACACTTGGCTTGCTTCACCATTCGTTGCTTTATCCCGCAGGCGATCACGGCTCTCACGCAGATACCACGTGGACAGTTCATCAACAAACGTCATGAGCACGCGGGAAGTGTTGACCACATCATACGCATCCATGTATGCCGTTACCTCTTGAATAAGGCGAGTTATCCGAGACACAATCCACACATCCATGACATGTGTAATCTTTTTGGGCAACTCTAATGGTTTTGTTTGATCTGCATAAAGTTTGTAGAATGAAAATACATTCCACCAAATGCCAAATACTTTTTTGCGAATCTCGTTCACTCCGTCTTCGCTAAAGTTTACGTTATCTGCTTTCATCACGGTTGAACTCATCAAGTACAGGCGCAAAGAATCTACACCATGTTTATCGATGAGAAGCATCGGATCGGGATAGTTTTTCTTGGACTTGCTCATTTTGGACCCATCTGCTGCCAAAATTGTCCCTGTCGTAACAGCATTTTCAAACGCCGGCTTTCCAAACAGTCCAACTGACATCACGTGCAGTGTGTAAAACCACGCGCGGGTTTGCGCGATGTACTCAGAAATAAACTGCGCGGGATAACTCGCCTCAAACTTGTCCTTATGCTCAAACGGATAGTGGATAGACGCGTACGGCATTGAACCAGACTCAACCCAGCAGTCAAACACATCGGGAATGCGGCGGCCTTTTTCTGTTTTTGCGTCGTCAACCCAAACTTCAATATCATCGAGAAACTCGCGGTGGTAATCCGTTAATGTTCGAACAGAATCCGGCTTTACCGCCCACTTCTCTAACTCTGCAAACGAACTCAAAATGCGTTGCTTGCCAGTCTTTTCACCCACCCATACCGGCATCGGCGTTCCCCAATAGCGGGAGCGTGAAATGTTCCAATCCGGTGCCGTTTCTAGCCCCTTACCAAACCGTCCGTGTTTCAAAAATTCCGGATACCAGTTAATCTTTTCATTCTGTTTTACTAATTCCGGCTTGATTTTTTGTACGTTGATAAACCATGCCGGCACAGCATTGTAGTACAGCGGTGTGGAACAGCGGTAGCAGAATGGATATGAGTGCGTTGTTTTTTGTGCGGCATACATGAGAGCGCGTTTGGTTAAGTCCTCAATAATCCAGTCTTCTGCTTTTTTGTAAAACACACCGGCGAGCGGAGTTACAAACTCCAAGAATCGCCCTTGGTCATCCATCGTTGGGACACACGGAAGATTAAGTTTTTGCGCTAGCGCATAGTCATCTTCACCATAAATCGCGGCGGTATGAACAATACCCGTTCCATCTTCCAAACTCACAAAATCAGCAGATGCGATGTAGTGCGCCTTTTTTCCATCCAAAGGCATAAACGTATAAAGTGGCTCATACTGCCGACCAACAAGGTCTTTGCCTTTGATTGTTTGCTTAACGACCGGTTTATCACCCTTAAATACTGTTTTGACAAGCTTTTTTGCCACCCAAAGCAGCTCCCCATTGAGTTCAACCTGCGCATACTCCGCTTTAGCATCTACTGCTAATGCGACATTGCCAATGAGTGTCCATGGTGTAGTTGTCCACGCGATAAAGTACTCGTTTTCGATGCCAACCGCCTTGAACTTTACATAAACCGAGTTATCCTCGACGTCTTTGTACGAGTTATCCATTACAATCTCAAAGTTCGACAACGGTGTGGCGCATCGCGGGCAGTACAAAATGACTTTGTGCCCTTCGTACACCAATCCACCAGTGTGGAGCTGCGAAAATGCCCACCACACCGATTCCATGTATGTGTTATCCATTGTCTTGTAGGAGTGTTTGAAGTCCACCCACCGGCCAAGGCGTTTAATGATGATTTCCCAATCTTTGTCGAATCGCAAAATTGCCGCGCGGCACGCAGCGTTAAACTTGCCAATTCCCATTTCTTCAATGCCTTTTTTCCCACCTTTGAGATCAAGTTCTTTTTCGATCATGTTTTCGATCGGAACTCCATGGCAGTCCCAACCCCACACACGCTCCACGCGGTAGCCTTTCATCGTCCAGTACCGCGGAATCACGTCCTTAATGGTTGAAGCCAAGAGATGGCCATAGTGCGGCAAACCCGTCGCAAATGGAGGGCCATCGTAGAAAATGTAGGGCTTGGTGGCCGGACGCTGGCTAACGGATTTGGCAAATGCGTCTGTTTCGTCCCAATGCTTGAGCACTTCCTCTTCGAGTTGAGGAAGATTTGGCTGAGTTTGAAAACTATCTATATGTTTCATTGCGCACTCCTATTGTGTCATATGTTGGCATAAAAAAACCACGCTCACTGTCCTTCAAGGACGCTTCCGCGTGGTTCCACCTTACTTGCTTCTCAATCCTGCTGTCTCGGGCTTACCCGGATCGTTCTACTTTCCCGAAGGATTTCTTCGATCAGCACCCCGATGATGGGCGGGGAGTATGCTTTTATTTATTTGGGAATAGTATAACACAGGTGAACTGCAGTCAGGAAATGATCACCACTCTTCATCAAACGCAACATCAGCGCATTCAAGGTATGCACCAACTTTGGGATGAAAAGTATATGCGATTCTACTATCACAGACTTGAGTTTTACCACCTGGAAGTGGGCGTCTGACACGATATTTTTGAGGAATATCTTTTTCAGGGGTCACGCGTTCTCCAAAAGGATATGTGTAGTATGGTGCCCCTACAAAATTACCAATAATGAAGTGTCGTTCATACCCAGCAGTGGGAGAAAAAGTTTCTGCCATTATTCCTTTCCCGCATATTCAGCACCCACATTCCCAGACATGTATCCAGACAACTGCATTAAAAATGTCGTAAATGCTGAAAGAGATTCTGCGTCAAGTTTTTCTGCTTCGGCTGCCTGATTGACCATATTCCAAAGATTGAGAAGAACTGGATTAGAATTAGGTAACTGTAAAACTTTTATGAGTTCAAAAAGGGAAAAGTGTATGATTGCTGTCCTCCTTCTCCATTGGCAACAACAATTTCGAATCTTGCGGGTCGCCCCTCTCCTTGTCCAGGAGTGTAGCAAAAACTATCAATTTGTTCTGCAACGGGTGGCATATTTCCTCTTTTATTACTTTCCTTGTCTCAAAAATGCTGGGATATCAAACTCATCTTCGAATTCGTCTTTTTTATCTTCTTGTACGGGTTGATCGTTGATTACGGGATTCGACTGCATATTTTGTTGTGGCTGTTGGCTAGATTGCACAGCTCCAAACGCTCCCGCGCCTCCTTGTTGCGAAGCCACTTTTGCCTTTGCCGCGGCGTCATATGCGCCAAACCGTGGCCGATATCCACCATATCGTAGTTTGTTCTCGTCAAATCCTGTCGCAATAACACTGATTTTGACGGTATTTCCCAACTCTTTATCAATGTTGGCGCCGAAAATAATGTTGGCGTCGGGATCGGCGGTCTGTTGAATAATAGTAGAGGCCTCAGAAACCTCGGCAAGCGTGAGATCGTCGCCACCTGTGACGGTGTACAAAATACCTTTCGCTCCTTCGATAGAAAGTTCAAGCAATGGTGAGGAAATCGCGGCACGGGCTGCGGTAATGGCACGATTTTCACCGGATGCCGTTCCAATACCCATAAGCGCGGTACCAGAGTCCGACATGACGGTTTTGACATCGGCAAAGTCCACATTAATCAAACCTGGAACAATAATGAGATCGGAAATTGCCTGCACGCCTTGACCCAACACGTTATCAGCAAGGTGGAACGCGTCCATGAGCGTCATCTTGCGGTCAACAACATCTAACAACCGCTGGTTTGGAATCACAATCAGAGTGTCAACTTTGTCTCGGAGTTGTTCGATGCCTTCTTCGGCAACACCCATACGGCGTACGCCTTCAAATACAAATGGTTTCGTGACCACGGCCACGGTAAGCGCACCGGCCTCTTTGGCTAACTCAGCAATAATGGGGCAGGCTCCTGTCCCCGTCCCACCGCCCATTCCAGCGGTGATAAATACCATGTCGGTATCGAACACGAGTTCTTTGAGTTTTTCACGCGACTCTTCCGCAGCTTGCCGGCCGACCTCAGGATCGGCACCGGAGCCAAGTCCGCGCGTATAGTTTGAGCCAATCTGAAACTTTGTGTCAGCTTTATTTGTGAGGAGCGCCTGCGCGTCGGTATTCACGGCCACAAACTCAACACCTTGAATTAAGTTTGACGAGATCATTGAGTTGATCGCGTTTCCACCCCCGCCTCCAACGCCGATCACTTTAATTTTTGCAAACGTTGTGTTACTCGGCTTAACAAGCGCCATAATCCTCTCTTCATGTTGGGCGGGCTGGAAATTACATTCTACATACTAGACAATATGCCGTTTATCCTACTGTATTATCTTTGGGTTCGCAAGAAGGAGGTGTATAAAGGCTCCTTTTGGCAAACCTACGGAAAAAGCGACCGGACAAACTTTACCGACTTCTCAATAAGTTGTTTGACGCGCAAGTGCTTAAAAAATACCGTTAAATCCTGTCCTTTTGGAGTGCTTTCCTCAGCACCCGTTTTTACCCCGTACACCAACAGGCCAGACGTTGCAGAGTACATGGGGGAATGAATTTCATCAGTCAAACCCGTTAATCCACCTGGCTCACCAATACGCGTTGGCAAGTTCAACATGCGCTTACACACCTCAACAATCTGTACTGTTTCTGCACCGCCTCCTGTTAACACAATGCCGGCGGGAATAAGCGGGTACAAGTTCTGTTTTTCAAGTTCTTCACCAATGAGTTTAAACATTTCCTGCAACCGCGGAACAATAATCCCTTCAACCAGTGTTTTCTTTGAAAGCATTCCAACCTCTTCCGTAACACCAATCGCGTGCGGATCGAGTTCGTCGTGTTTCTTTTTGCGTTCGCGTGCTTGCTCACGCGTTTCGCCGGGCAAAGGCTCAGTGCTTTGCGTGTACACGCGTGCCAGAGACAGCTTAATTTTTTCAGCTGACTGCAAACTCATGCGCAATCCCAATGCAATATCAGCAGAAATGTGCCGTGCGCCAATCGGCAATACACCGCTGTACGCCAACGAACCTTCTACAAACGCGCAAATTGATGTTGAGCCCGCGCCAATATCCACAACGACAACGCCAAGTTCGCGCTCGGTCTCGGAAAGAACCGCGTGCGCGGACGCCAAACCTGAAAAAACAAAACCGGAGCATTGGATACCAAGCTCGGATAAACATTTTGTAATGTTGCGCATCGCGGTTGAGGAACCGGTGATAATGTGCGCTTCTGCTTCCAGCCGGACACCAGACATCCCAATCGGATCTTTAATCCCCGACTGCGAGTCTACTTGGTAGTCGCGCGGGATCACATGAATAACTTCGCGGGCATTTGGTAAAGAAACGGCACGCGCCGCCTCAATGACTCTGCGGACGTCTTCTTCTGTAATCTCACCCTGCGGATTAGACGCGGCGACAACACCTTTCGAGTTTTGCGATTGAATGTGCGCTCCGCCAACCGAAACAAATGCCGACTTTATTCCTGTTCCCGCCATTCGTTCCGCAGCATCCACACTTTCGGTCATCGCGCTGATCGCTTCATCGAGATCAACAATTTGGCTTTTCCGCAAACCACGGCTTGGGACCGATGCAACACCAACCACTTGCGGTTCCCGGGTTCCCTCATGCAGTACAGAGATCAGTGTGCAGATTTTTTCTGTTCCAATATCTATTGCTGCTATGGTTTTGTGTTTCGGCATGAATACTTTCTTTTTCTCTTCCTCTACCCACTCCCGCATTACTCGCGGAAAACAGGCTGTGCAAAACGGACGTCAATAACGCCCATATACTCGTTCATTGTAGCGTCATTCAAGATACGCTGTAAAGTGGTGAGCTCTTTATCAACATCCCGCGCATGGATAAGGAACATCCTGTTGGTTTCAAGCGTACACGTTATTTCATCCTGATTCGCGTACCGGCAGATACGCACGCGCAACGATGTTTTTTTCACCGCTTGCGCAACAACAACAAGAGCATTCCCTATCTCTCCTTCAAGTTTTTCTCCTGGACTGTATATGCGGGAACTTGCGGTAGCTAACGTATACACCGCGCCATCGCGGAGATCCTGCTCAACACTCATCACAACTCCAGCTTCATTTACAATCGCGTACGGCGGGTTTCCTGTTGATGAAAACTGGAAAGATTCTGGATATGAAACAAGAAGAACGCGCAGTGTGTTTGGCAGTATTTTTTTGTACGAAATGTATTGAACTTCCGGCCGGGCCCTTTTTACTTTTTTCTCAATGTCGTTTGGATAAAATGAAAAAAGTGACGATCCACGCAGTCCATTAAACTCTGCCTGAACTGCTTCCTCACACACTTTATCGTCCTGCATAAAACATTCTACGCGTGAAATCTTTGTGATCTGTAACCCAAACACAATCGCAACAATCCACAACGCAACAAAAACGAGCGTAAAGATGAGTTTTTTATTTCTACGGAGAAACGGCGTGTCTGCGCTCTTATTTCTTGTGATGTTTTGTGTATTCATACAGGGTAAAGCAGTACTCCGCGATGCGGGACGCGGCATCGTTCATTTCTTGTGTTCCCGCCAAATCGGCATGTTTCTGCATCGTTTCTTTTCTCCGTATTGCTCCTCGGATAGTTTGTAAAAGAATTGACGGAACAAGATCTTTTTGTGGAAGGATCACCGCGCTTCCTTGGTCAACTAACGGCATGGCATTTTTAACCTGCTCATTATTGTGCGCAAATGGAAGCGGAATAAAAATTGCCGGAACTTTGCTCACAGCAATTTCGTGCACCGTGTTTGCACCCGACCGCGCGACAACAAGCGCGGCATGCTGGAACAACCACGCAACATCTTCCTCACTAATCCATTCGCGGAGAATATACCGTTTTTGCTTCTGCGGAGGAAGAACCGCTTTCGCCTCTTCTAGATCGTGCAAATAACTCGAACCTTGTGATGCTCCACATTGGTGTACCACGAGGTATGACTGTGTGAGTTCCGGCAAAATATTCCGCAGCGTCTGATTGATAATATGCGACCCTTGGCTTCCTCCTGTTACATACACAAGCGGAAGAGTGAGCGGAACTTGTTTGAGCCATTCTGGTTTTTTGCGGAAGTTACGCGCAAACGATGGACGCAAAGGGTTGCCCGTAAATAATGTTTTCTTGCGTGGGAAAAATTGTTTGGAATCTTCGTATGAAATTAATACTTTTGTCGCAATATGCGCGATAAGCTGATTTGCCATGCCCGCGGTCTTTGTTTGCTCGTGCGTCAGTACTGGGATACCAAGGCCTCGTGAAACGAGCGCAAGTGGAACCGCCAAGTACCCACCAAACGACAAAAAGATATCGGGTTTTTCTGAGTGAATAATGTCGTACGACTTTTTAATTGATGGAATGAAACGGAAAAACTCTTCAGCGTTGCGGAATACGTGCGTGCGGTGAAACTTTGCCGCAGGAATTTCATAAAACTTCATGTGCTGTTTTTCAATCTCTTCCCGCTCGCGGCTTTGCATTTTTTCTTTTTCCTGCATGTACTCGCGTCCAACAAACACAACCTGCGTTCTTGGTGAGCGTTGCCGGATCGCATGAATCACCGCAAGCGCCGGGGTAAGATGACCTCCAGAGATTAAAATCTTCACGCCGTTCTCCTTCCAATACCAATGAGTATACCGCTGCCTGCAAGTAAAGAGATCAAAGAAGAGCCTCCATACGAAATAAATGGCAGTGGAACACCTGTTAACGGGACCAGCGCAACAATTGACCCCAGATTCAATATCGTTTGTGCCGTTACCCAAATCACAATTCCTGTTGCGACCAGTTTTTCATATGGATCTTTCGTTTTTTCCGCAATAGCAAAGCCTTGGATAAACACGACGCTGAAAAGTCCAAGCATGACGAGCGCGCCGATAAACCCAATCTCTTCTGCCGCGATCGCGAAAATGGAGTCAGTACTCGCTTCAGGAATGTATTGATACTTCTGCCGAGACTGTCCGATACCCTGTCCGAACAACCCGCCGGAACCAAGCGCGATTGTAATCTGCCGGATGTGATATGACGCGCCCAAGGGATCCGTTTCAGGATTTAAAAAAGCAGTAATTCTTTGCATACGATACGGAGACACCAGCACAATCAATAAAACTCCGAGTATACCAACACCACCAAACCCTACGATGTACTTCCACGACCCCCCTGCGGAAACGTATAGCCCCACGCAGATTGCCATGAGCACGAGGGCGGTACCAAGATCTGGCTGAAACAAAAGCAGTCCAAACAATAAAGATGTAAAAAACGCGAATGGACCAATGCGCTGGTGGTGTATCAGCCAGGTAGGAAAGTAAAAAATCACCGCCAACTTTGCTAACTCCGCAGGCTGAAACCGAAACCCACCGTACACAATCCATCGCTGCGCGCCTTGAACTGTCGTACCAACACCAGGAATGAGAACCAACACCAGCAGGGCAACGGAAAGAAAAAATACTGGTGTGCTGACCATTTTCCATACTCTCACCGGAATAAAAGAGCACACAACAAGCGCGGACAGTCCAAGGCCAACCCATATCATTTGTTGTTTTGCAAAGTAATACTTATCTCCGAACTGATAAAACGCTTCCGCAACCGACGCATCGAACACAAACAACACTCCTGCAATTAATAACAGCAAGATTGTCAAAAACATCAGACGTTCAGGATGCTTTGATAGCGCACGAAAAAAATGAAGTTTCATAACGGATTATACAAACGCAAGCCACACCCCGAATAGGGTAAGTACGATGCCGGTAAGCCAGGCGCGCTGAACAATTTTTGTTTCGTGCCATCCGCGGTGCTGCAACCATAAATGCACAGGTGAAGCTGAGAAAAGTTTTTGTTTGCGTATGCGTTTGGAAAGAATCTGCAAAAGACTTGAACCAACTTCAACAACAAAGATTCCACCAATAATGAGCAGGGCCATAATTTTCCCAAGTAGGAGACCGACAACCGCCAACGTTGCTCCAAACGCAAGCGCGCCAACGTCGCCCATCATGATTCTTGCAGGATACACATTGAAGTAAAGAAACGCGATTAATGAACCAATCCACAGCGTGAGAAAAATGGCCAGCGGTGTATCTAAAATTGCCGCGGAAAGAAACCATAAACCAAAAAGGCAGATCATTAACACGCCACCCGCAAGTCCATCTAAACCATCGGTGATGTTTACCGCGTTGGCAAACGACACAATCACAAACGCGGCAAATGGAATAAACCATAAACCCATGTGCACAACGCCAAAAAACGGAATGTTTACGATGGAGATTCCAAGCGATCCATACAACATCAATGAAATAATGACCGCAAGACCGAGTTGCACAGCAAGTTTCTGCGATAACCGTAATCCAAAAAATCCAGATTTTTCAAATCCAAAAAACTTTTTAATATCGTCATACAACCCAAGAAGACCAAAAGATAGGAAGGTGAAGAAAATCACGTTTAATTCTTTCTCCAACGGATAGACTTGTGTGATTGAGATGCCCAAGTACTTAAGCAAAGGGAAAATAGAGGCAAATAAGAGCGATACAACAGCAATTAAAAGAAGTCCCGCGCCGATCGGTGTTCCTGTTTTGTGTTTGTGCAATGCGTCAAAAATAGGCGTTGCAAATCCAAACATATCTTTGCTTTTTTTGTTTTTCCGCTGAAACTTTAACGCGTACAGCGTGTTAATGAACGGCACAATACACACACTTGTTACGATGAATGAAAATAGCAATAAACCTAAAATAAGTGCCATACATTACTCCGTTTTTTCTTCGTTTTCCGTCGAACGCACTACTTCTGCACCCATACCTCGTAATCTACTATCCAGTTCTTCGTATCCACGATCGATCTGCTCAATATTGTGCAGCGTTGTTGTTCCGTGCGCAACTAAACCAGCCAAAACTAACGTTGCTCCGGCACGAAGGTCGGGAACCGTAAACTCACCCGCTTTGAGCGGGGAAACGCCGGTGATCTCTGCCGCGCGATACCCTTCCGGAGGACCATGCGATACGTCAAACTCGTACACATCTTCCAATTTTTTCACTTCTGGATTGAATAAACGGATTTCGGCACCCATGTTTTGCAACAGTGGAACATATTGAAACCGATTTTCCGAAACGGTCTCATGAATCACGCTTTTTCCTTGTGTTTGCGTGAGTAAAACCGCCCACAGTGGTTGCCAGTCGGTCATAAAGCCGGGATGCGGGGCCGTTACGACGTCAACTGCTTTTAGCCCGTTCTTCGCAAAAAACCGGATACCGTACGTTCCAACTTCATACCCCGCGCCCATCTCATCTAGTTTGTCTAAAAATGCTTTTAAGTGTTGGTGCCGTGCGTTTTCAACAATGATGTCTCCGTGGGTCGCGATTGCCGCGCACGCGTACGACACGGCTTCGTTTCTGTCTGGCATAATGCGATGAATCGTTGGAGTAAGTTCTTTGACGCCTTCAATTTCAATCACGCGATTGGCGTGCCGTTGAATTTTCGCGCCCATGTTGTTTAAAAACTCGATGAGATCGTCAATTTCCGGTTCCAGTGCGACATTGTTCAAAACTGTTTTTCCCTCCGCAAGCACCGCAGCCATAATCATCGTTTCGGTTCCGGTATGTGTGCTTTTTTCAAATGTATACGTTGTGCCATGGAGTCTGCCATCACACTCCGCCTCAATGGTGCTTGCTGTACGGTGTATTTTTGCTCCAAGCGCGATGAGTCCATCCAAATGCCGATCAATCGGACGCGCGCCAATTTGATCTCCACCAGGAAAAGGAACAACGGCTTTGCAAAAACGCGCAAGAAGCGGTCCCAAAAAGAGGGTGGAAGCGCGGGAAAGTTTTCCATACTTTTCCGAAATAACGTGTGAATGTAAACCTTGTGTGGAAATAAACACCGTGCGTTCTCCCGCATTTCGCGTGGAAGCACCAAGTTCTTCGAGAATTTCGCGCGTGATCTCAACATCTTTAATGTGCGAAAAATTGAGGAGCCGCGTCTCACCCTTTGCCAGCAGCGAAGCAATCATCAACTTGAAACTTGCATTTTTCGCGCCACCCAAACGCACTGAACCAAATAACGGCTTTCCCCCATGAATGATGAATGATTGATGGTGCATATTATCCTAATGAGAACACTTCCCGTTTCAATACTACACCGAACTTGTCCTTCACGGTGTTTTTTACTAACTCTGCTAACTCATCAACCTGTTTTGCGGTTGCAGAACCAACATTCACAATAAAACTCGCGTGTTTGTCGCTCACCATCGCATCACCAACGCGCGTCCCTTTAAGTCCCGCTTGGTCGATTAAGTAGCCCGCAGAAACCATTTTCCCATCGGGCATGATTGCGTTTTGAAACATGCACCCGGAACTTGGAATACCAAGTGGCTGAGTGTTGGCGCGTTTTGTGGTCGCTTCACGCGCCCGCTGTTCAAGCTCTTCTTTATTTCCCGTTTTAAGAACAAACTTTGCCGACAGCACAATATCGTGTGTTTCCTGCAAAATCGAGTAGTCGTATTTATACTGAAGCTCAACGTTTTTCATTGTTTTCTTTTCGCCGGTTTTTGCTTCAATAACGTCAATGCTTTCGATGTGTTCGCCAATGAGTTGATTCATGTAGTGCGAGTTGTTGTACACTGCCCCGCCAACAGAGCCAGGAACGCCGAGAAAGTACTCAAGACCAGCGAGCCCCTCATCAATAGCCCTGCGGACCAGCACGTTTGTCGGCACACCACTTTCCACAAAGATACTGCCACCATCTGGTGTTTTTTCGATGCGAACGCCCTGCGTAAGATTTTTTATGACAAGGCCGGGAATGAGGTCGTCAGTAACAAGCACATTGCTTCCGCCGCCAAAAATTATGAAATGGATATGTTCTTTGACACACAATGAGACAAGGTCGGCTAAAAGTTGAGTCTCGCGAACAACAATAAACACTTCAGCGGGTCCGCCAATTTTAAAATACGTATGATTGGAAAGCTTTTCATGCTCCTGAAACTGCGCCGTTGGGAACCGCGTTTTCAGACGATGTATAAGGGGTGATTCCATTCCCATTATTTTATCATGGAATGGACGTGATAAACATCTCCCGCCCCAAGGGTCATGAACACATCACCAGGCTTAAGAATTGTATTGAGTTTTTCTGCCGCCAAAGGAAGCGTTTTAAGGTTTTCTGCCTGTTTTCCTTGTTTTTTCATGAGTTCTGCAAGCATATCGGAAGATACTCCTGGATTTTCTTTTTCGCGCGCGGAAGCGAAGATATCAAGAAGATATACTTGATCGGCGTCCGTGAAACACTGTGAAAACTCATTGAGCAACGAAAGTGTTCTACTGTATGTATGTGGTTGAAAAAGAACAACCTTAGTACTCTTTGGATATTTTTCCTTGAGAGAACGCAGGACTGCCGTTATTTCATCCGGGTGATGCGCGTAGTCATCGTACCGCTCAATACCCCCCGTATTGCCTACATGTTCAAATCTCCGCATTGTCCCGGAAAATTGTGCAAGCGCGCGCACGGCAGCTTCCTGAGAAATCCCCATGTGTGTTGCAGCCAACAATGCCGCCTGTGCATTCATTCTGTTATACTCTCCGGGGATTTTAAGATTGATAGCAGAGTCCGGCTGGATATATGTGAACACCGAAAACTTCTTTTCTTCTTGAAGGACACTTAACCGTTTGCCAAAAAGAGCAACAGCTTCTTCCGGCACAATGAAGACTCCGTTCTGTGGAAGTTTTGCAAAAAATGCAAGGTACGCATCTTGCGTTTCCTTAAACCCGGGGTACATATCAGGATGGTCATACGCAACACGCGTACAGATAATGACCTCCGGGTTTAGATGCATAAACCGCGGTGTATTGTCGTGGCCTGGGTCGGTGGCATACTCATCGGCTTCAGTGATAAACCATTCACTTTCTTTATGATACACACCGGTACGCTGGAGGTTGAAAACATTTCCCACACCAATGGCATAGCTTGACTTCTGGCCAGCAGACTCTAAAATCCATGCCAACATTGCCGTCGTGGTCGTTTTTCCACCCACACCGCAGACTGCAACACCGCGTTTTCCACGCATGAAAAGACCAAGTGCCTCAGCATGGCTGAGTACAAGAATACCTCTTTTTTTTGCTTCAATGACTTCTGGATTTTTACTTCCGTTGTGCGCTCCTGTGTATATCACACAATCTGTTTGTTCACTTATATTGCTCGCATGAAAACCTATTTTCACTGGAACATGAAATGTGTCCAAAAGGTGTTTTGTTACAAAATCTTCTTCTACATCACTACCTGTCACCTGTTTCCCCAAATCCAAAAGACATTGCGCAAGCGCGGTCATCGCAACACCTTTCATACCAACAAGATGGATGTGTGTACTGTCTTGAAAAGGAAGTGTTGTGGCAGAGGTCATGTGTTGTTCATCCAGATACCAACAGCTATTCTACCATGCGCCGACTGGTCTTGTTCCCGCCTAAAGTGGCGGTACGAGTAAAAATCGGGGTTGTGATAGGTGCAAAGACCAGAATCTTTGATGTGTACACGAGAAACTCCTGCCTGCGCCAATTCAGCTGAACAAAAACCTTGTAAATCCACACTTGTTTTTTCGTTTTTCTCGATGTGTAAAAAGGATTTCCATTCTGGAAGCTTGGATAATGGGTTATCACGCTCAATAACGTTACAGCATGAACGCAGTGATGGGCCTATCCACACGCATATTTCTTGAGGATCTGCATGGGAAACACGCAAAAACTGGTTCAGTGTTTTTTCTACAATACCACCCGCCAAAGACCGCCAGCCGCCGTGAATCAGTCCAAAAGTATGCGATTGAGAGTGGAAAAGCGCTATTGGCACACAATCGGCGACACGGAATAGTAGAGCGTGGTTAATCTGCTGAGAAATAATTGCGTCACCTTGAAGTTCATGTGCTGGGTTTTCATCGAGAACAACGGTTGTTCCGTGTTCCAAATGGAGATATGTCCCATTTTTGCTCGGAGTGCGTATATGAACCCACGCTAATGCCTGTTCAGGTGTATCCATTGAACCATCTGCGCGGGTAGAGTACGCCGCAAAACATCCTGGAAACATTTCAAGTTTGGAAGCGTGTGTCACACCTAGCCCTTTTTCACACCTTTCATGAGCTGCTCGGCATTCTGGAGCTGATCTGGTGTGTTAATACCCACCGCGACAAGTTCATCCTCAACAACAAACGTTTCGATTTTCTCGTGCCCGCGGAAGCCAAGCTCGATAATATCGGTGAAGTAGTACTCGCCGGAAACTGGGTTCATCTCAATTTTTGACAGATATTTCTTGAGAAACTCCGCGGTGTATACCGCGTTACCTGTATTAATCTCACGGATTTTTTTCTGTTCCTCAGTCGCAACTTTTTCTTCTACAACGCCGATCATTGCGCCGTTTGCATCGCGCAGAACCCGGCCATACCCGGCAGGTTCGGTGTGCGTGGTAATTAATGTCATACCAGCCCCACTGGCAATGTGATGATCGAATAATTGGCGAAGAACTTTTGCGGTGTAAAAAGTGGTATGGTCGCCGTAGAGTACAAAAACATTTTGTGTGTCTGGTTTGATCTGCGGCATAGCTGAACGGACAGCATCAGCGGTTCCTTTGGCTTCAGCCTGAATTGCGTACTCAACAGTATCCTTGAGGTACTCCTGAATACTCTCCTTAGAGAACCCTATCACAACAATCGGTCTTTCTATTCCTAGTTCTTTGAGCGCGGAAACCGAGTACGAGATCATTGGCTTGCCGCCGACTTCGTACATCACCTTGTTTTTTTCAACCGCTTTCATGCGGGTACCACGGCCACCGGCGAGGACAATGGCTTGGACTGTGGAAAAAGTTGGAAGTGGTGTAGTCATGCGCTCCTTATTTCACCACGCGCATGAGTACTTTTGCAAGTTTTTTCGCATCATGACGTAGATATGAACGATGGGCAAGATCAGAAGATACTTTTGTAAACCGTACAGAAGAAAGAAGATCTGCAGAGATATACTTTCCTTTAGCCAGATCGTTCACAATAGGATACTCCTGCTCATGCACATACATCGCAAGAATTTCAGCAGGAATTGGTTTGGAGTTCACGATTGTCAAATCGCACGTGCGTCCAATGGCTTCTTCAATACCTCGCTGATGATCACGCGCGGTCATTCCATAGGTCTGCGTAAACCGTGTCATAAGGTTCACAACATAGACAATTTTGGCAGAGGTTGCGTGCATACACCGTTTTATTCCATTAACAGAAAGCGCGGCCAGAATACTTCCATAGTAATCGCCGGGCCCAATCACAATGAGATCAGCGTTTAAAATTGATTGTTCAGCCTTTTTATAAATCTTCGCGCGCGGTGACAACCGGATCCGTTTAATTTTTTTGTTCCCCGCGCCGTTGTCATCCAACCGATGCTCACCAACCACAACCGATCCATCAACATACTCCACAACGAGCTGAACATTCTGCGAAGTGACAGGGTAAATTTTCCCATTGAGTTGAAAGATTTTTTCCGCAACTTCTAATGCACTTGTCGTTGAACCAGCCATATCTTGCAGGGCGGTAAGAATAAGGTTACCAAGATTGTGACCATTAAGCCCTGTTCCCTTTTCAAAACGGTATAGTAAGAGTTTGCGGATCCATTCCTGACTTTTTTCTTTTGCAAGCGCTGCTAAGGACTGCCGCAAGTCACCGACAGGCTGAAATCCAAACTCGTCGCGCAGGCGGCCCGTTGAACCACCAGAGTCCGCGACAGAAACAAGCGCGGTTAACTCAACCGGTTCATTTTTAAGCCCGGACACCACGCTTGAAATTCCCGTACCGCCGCCAATAACCACAATGTTTTTTTTCGTCATAGATATGACTTCTCATTACATTTTTCTAAAATATTTATTCCCGTCTTGTTCTGGAACAACTGCCGTCCAAGATGCCGTATTTGAATGAAGAACATACATATTTCCATGACCAAAATTTTGAATATCAACGATTTGAAACACCTCGTCCTGATACTTTACCCAGTCTCGCACCGAAAACTTTGTATCAGCGTGCTCTGTCATATTCCTTCCAATGCTAATCGCGCCTCTTCAGCATCCGACCACGGAACTTCGTGTTTCCCGTCCAGATTCATGCTTGTCTCATGCCCCTTTCCGAATATACCAATCGTATCTCCCGGCCGCGCGAGCGTTTGAATCGCAAACCGGATAGCGGTCCGACGATCAGCAAGTTCATGGACATGTCCGTGGTTTTCACGCACACCCTCTTTCATCTGGCGAATGATAACGTTCACGTCTTCTATACGGGGATCTTCAGCAGTGAATACAATCTCGTCGGCCAACTCTGCTGCAATTTTTCCCATCATGGGGCGCTTCATTGCATCCCGTAGTCCTGCCGCACCACACACTGCAATCAACTTTTTTCCCGACTTCACACCGCCACGCAATGCTTTTAGCGCGTGTTCCAGCGCATTTGGCGTGTGCGCAAAATCAACAATGAGCGTAAGACCACGGGTGTTTGGAACTTCCTGCATCCGGCCAAGTACGGATGGAAACCGTTTTATCGCATCTAATGTCTGAGCAAGCGGGAGGTGTAAGTACTCGGCCGCAGTGATAACCGCCGCACCATTTTGTCTGTTGTATCCCTCCGGAAACCGGTCAAGCACAATACGCTTTGACTGGGCGTCAAGTAAACGATACGCATACGGAACTATGCGCGTGTTCCAAGAGTGTTTTTTAATATATGCTTTCACCTCATCAAACGAGGAATCATCATGGTTGATAATTGCGGTCTTTGCACGTGATAAAAATCGCGCCTTTGTCTTAAGGTACGCAGCATAGCTTCCGTGATAATCAAGATGTTCGTGCGTAATATTCGTAAGAATAGCGATGGTTGGACGGATACCAAAAATTCTGTGTTGGGCGATACCGTGTGACGTTACCTCGAGTACGACGTGAGTATGCCCAGAGTTTACAATGCGGCGCAAAAGGCGCTGAAATGGAAACTGTTCCGGTGTCGTGACATGAAAACCCGTATCAATTTCCTCGTCACCCATATATGCCGACACCGTACTAATGAGCGCAACTTTTTTGCCGGCGTGCTTAAGAACGTGATAGACCATTGTTGCGGTAGTTGTTTTTCCATCGGTTCCGGTCACGCCAATAATCGTGAGGCGGCGGGCGGGAAATCCATACCAGATCATAGCGGACAAACCCTTCACCCAGTGGAAGGGTGACTTGAGGGTGGCGCTGATGAGGGAGATGTTCAACATATGGAATGAATGCGGAAAACATTGTACCATTCTTTCGTCTGGATTTGCATTTCCCACCTCCAAACCGTACCGTAGATCTATGTTCCTTGTGAAGCTCGCGTTTTACCCACTTTACTTGCTCAAACTTCTCCTTCGAGTTCCTCAAAAGAAACGGCTTGGATTTTTGTGGTACCTCGAGCGTTTTTTTGCCGGCATTGTTCTTGTCATTTTTCTTCTTCCACTCTGGCTGGCTGCTGATGCGGTCATTGGCTTGGCGGTCGCTCGCGCCACATCTTCCCTCGTCTGGCAGGCGGGACTTACCCGCACGCCCGTGTACATTGCGGGAACGGGGTCCATGTACCCGACTTTTCCAAAAGGCACCAGCAAAACAACTAAAGAAAAAGAACAGGAAACCGTTGCCGCGCCAAATATGCGAGCCTACCCTGGTGGTTTTACTCTTTTTGGCAAACACTATTTGTCGTATACGCTCAAGCACGGCGATGTTGTGAGTTTTATCAACGATACAACAGAAAAAATTATTGCTGGTGGCGATGGCGAAAATAACAATAACACGGACAGCACTAATGGTAGTGCTAACTCCGCAACGCTTTCTGGATCACTACTCTCCGGATTTGTAAAACGCGTCATTGGTTTGCCTGGCGATACGATTGAAATCCGTGATGGTTTTGTCCTCCGCAATGGCGAACGGTTGCCCGAACCATATACCGCGTCCGCCCGTTCAACATTTGGCGGTGAATTTTTGCCGAACTGTATAGCACTTTCAATTCCAACCGGCAAAGTATTTGTGATGGGTGATAACAGAAAAGGAAGCCTTGACTCCCGCCATACGCTTGGCCTTGTGAATCTCGAAGATATCCACCAGGTACTCCCGCTTGAAGAACAAACGCCGTTTGAAGCACAATGGCACGATCCGTCAAACGATAATGAACAAGCGAACACCGTCACGCTTGATCCGCAAGAGTATCTCCGCCGACTCAATGAAATCCGCGCATCACACAACGTCAAGCCGCTGAAGTACAACGACAAGCTCGCGCAGTCTGCGGCGTTTCGGGCAAAAACAATGCTCAAGTATAACGATTTGTCTTTTGAAGCAACAAAAAGCGGATACACCATGCGAAAAGCGCTCAACCAAGTGGGATATGCCAACATTGTGTACGGTGAAGCGCCAACGCTTGGATACTACACTGCTGAAGAGTTGCTGGAAAACTATGCGCAGTTTCCGCAATGGGAGGCATTCCTATTGGATAAACAGTATCAGGATACCGGCATTGCGGCGGTGTTGGGTGAAGTTCGTGGATGCCCCACGCAAATCATTGTCCAGCACGTTGCTGGATATGTCCCACCAAACTACAAAAAAGAAGATATTGAAAGTTGGCAGACGCTTATCACCAGACTCCAGGAAATTCTCCCAAGCTGGGAGCGCGCCCGGAGCTACGGCGGACAGTATGAAGATCACAAACAGGATTATGAACGCATGATTTCAATTCTGCACGAGCGGCTAAATATTGCGCAAACGATATATGCAAAAATGTCTGCAAACCAATGGTTCAACGATAATGAAAAAGCGATGATTCAGCGCGACAACACACTTGCTGAAGAACAACAAACGTTGGCAAACAAACTAAACTCACTCTAGGTCGGCAAGTGTAAGTTGGCGCAATGTTTTCTTGCCGGATTTTATCTCTTCCAAAAGACGGATTTTCTTGCGATCTAACTCAACTTTATCGGCAATAATGGAAAACAATGTAAGAAGAAATAAAAGTACTGCACAAAGTAAAAGACTTAAAACAAAAAGGTCATTTCCCGACATGAACACTCCTTTCTTCTATTGTAGAATAATATGATTTCCTTGTTTTAATAGATAGTATCGTACAGAAAACTCCAACAACATACAATATTACAAGCTGTTTCCAAGACGTTTTTGGTAAAATAATCGGAGTTGTGATTGCAGTAAGTAAGCTTCCTTTTGATAGTTCATACAAAAGATTTCCACATGTTTTAAGTGCGATATGCGTTGTTTGCATTCCATTATTGTAATGTCCTAATCTAACAATGACCGTACGGAATGGAAACTGCTCTCTGTCACTACAACTCTATCTGCTCGGCGCAATATTCATCCGCAAAAATAACTGCCTCGCGATGCTAAACCATAGTGGCGCCGCGGTTTCCGATCCCCATGGAGAACTGGAGGGCTCGCGCAACTTCACGAGCATCACAAACTTTGGATCTTCGGCCGGAGCAAAACCAATGAAACTCGCGACTGTTTTTTCCGCGTCGTAGTGGCCCGCGACCGCGACCTGCGCTGTTCCTGTTTTTCCGGCAATACGGTATCCTTTCGGAATCGCCCACTTCGCATCTCCATGCAACGCGGACTGTTCCATCATCCCCGTTACAGTCTGCGCGGTTTCCAAACTCATGACTTGGCGGTATTCTTTGGGCTGGACCGTGATTGTACGATCGTCTTGTTTCACTGCCTGTACAATCATGGGACGCATCATCACTCCGCGATTGGCAATTGCCTGCGCCACCCGGAGCATTTGAATCCCCGTTACGGCAATACCCTGGCCAAACGATGCGGTTGCCATGTCCAGCTCTTTCCATGTGTCGCGGAATGGCGGCAAAGCCTCTTCCTGCAAATCAATGTTTGTCTTTTCACCAAATCCAAACTTGCGGAGTTCTTTCACATACGTATCAAGACCTATACGTTCTGCGGCAAAAATCATCGCGGTGTTATCGGAACGGACAAGCCCTTCAAGCATTGTTGTGTTGGGTGTGTACTCGTTATTCCACGTTTTAATGGTGTAGCCGGAAATCACACGCGGACCAGTGCACTGATCGCACTGCATTTCCGGCGTAATTGCACCGGTATCAATGCCCGCGGAAATGGTGAAAATCTTCATTGTTGAACCCGGTTCATATACGTCGTTTACAATAGGATTTTTATAGAGCTGAGGGTCGAATTGATAAAACTTGGCAGGATCGTAGGTAGGAAATGCTGCCATCGCCAAAATCGCACCAGTTTTGGGATCCATGACAACTGCTTCAGCCGTTTTGCTTCCATACCGTACCATGCCTTTTTTGAGCTGATCTTCTAACATAAACTGAAGATCTCTACGGATCGTGAGCACCAAATCGCGCCCATCCTGCGCGTTGATCGCATCGTACCCTCCGATTGCAATCGGAAGGCCGGCGGCATCTTTTTCCTGCTTTACGACACCCGCCCGCCCGCGCAGTTCACGGTCAAACAACCCTTCGATACCAAAGTAGCCTTGTTCTTGCCCACGCGCGTCGTTGCCGACAAATCCAAGCACCTGCGCGGCCATAGAAGCCTCCGGGTAGTACCGCATCTCTTCCTGGTCAAAACCAATGCCTTTCATGTTTAACGCAACCATGCGATCTTTGACGTTCCGTGGAATTTTTCGCTTGAGTGATACCCAACTCAAACCAGAGTTACGCAGTTTTTCAATAATCGTTTTCTTCCACTGCACAAGCAAATCTTCCGGTAATATTGGAGTCGTATCAGCAGAAACTGTTGCGCTATCAGTTTCCTCCAACGGCGCAATCATCGGTGCAAGTTGATCCGCGATCTCTTCCGGCGTTTTTTCAATCAGTTTTGGCTGAGCAAATAGCGTATACACATCTTGATTTGCGGCAAGCGCGTACCCATCCGCAGTTAAAATACTCCCACGACTACCAGTCGTACGGTAAATCGAACTGTACTGTGACTCGGCAGCACTGCGTAAATCATCGGCCTTCATGATTTGCCAGTAAAAAAGACGCGCGAGCACGCCGAATAAACAGATGAATAAAAATGCGCGGACCACACGAATACGACTGTTAAGATCGGGACCTTCATGAAGTGCGTACGCTCTTGGCATGCATGTATCCTACCGCAGTTTTTGGTTTAGCGTGAAGCGACGGTGCGTGTGGTATCAAGATATGCGACTTGACTAATTGGAACGTAGCCCTGTGCTAATGCCTCATCGTATACGCGCTGAAGTGACTGAGAAGAGGCCAATGTTGATGCCAACTCTTTTTGTTGGAGTTGAAGCGCGTGCACATTTTTCTCGAGTGTATGGAGGCGTTCGCCGTTACCGATCATGTTGCCGGAAAACGCAACGTTTAACCCGATGAGAAGGGTGACAAACAAGAGTGGGCCAATAAAAAGTATTGATTTCACAGAGTTCCTCCCACTACTAGACTCGATTTTGTTTTCATGCCTTTTGCGAAGACCCGGAGTTTCGCGCTCCTGCTTCTTGGGTTTCTTTGCAACTCTTCGCCCAACGGTGTAACTGGTCTCTTTGTGAGCTGTTCACCTTTTCCATCGGCTTCCCATTGGCGCATCGTGTGCTTTACCAATCGGTCTTCGCCTTCTTGGAAGCTGATCGTTACCATCCGACCGCCCTGCTGGAGAAGATCGAGGGCGGGGGGCAGGGCCCGCTCGATATTCCCCAGTTCATCGTTTACAACCATACGCAATGCCATAAATGTTTTTGTCGCCGGATGCAGACGACCGCGACCACCCTCTTCACGTCCACCAACCGCTTTCTCCACAAGATTGGCCAACTCTTGTGTTGTTTCAATTGGCTGTTTTGCTCGGCTCTGCAAAATGGCATCAACAATAATCCGCGCGCGATACTCTTGCGCGTATGTCGTGAGCAAGTCGTATAATTCTTTCTTTCCTAGCGCGTTTACCAAATCCTTCGCTGTCACCCCTAAACGTGAATCCATACGCATATCCAGTGCGGTATCGTGCTGGAAACTAAATCCGCGCTCCGGCGTATCCAACTGAACGCTGTTAATGCCAAAATCAAACAACACGCCATACACTGCCTTGTCTTTGAGGTCTGCTAACTCACCAAGCTTGTCAAAGTTTTCGCGGACTAACACAAGATTCCCTTTCGCTATTTCTTCTGCAAACATTTTTTTTCCTGTCTCAATCGCTTCCTCGTCGTGGTCTATCCCAATCACTTTTCCGCCGAGTTCTAGGATGCGCTGTGTGTGTCCTCCCCGACCAAATGTCGCATCTATATACCACTCGCCCTGTTTTACTGCCAACGCATCCACCGCCTCGCTAAGGAGGACGGGGATGTGTGTATGTTCACTTGTCATCTGCTCCAACCTTCCGGGCAGGAAGTTCGATTGACTCGGCAATATCTTCGGCTTTTTTCTCCAGACCTTCGGCGTACTCGTGGTACACCGCACGGTCCCAGAGTTCAACGCGGTTTACGGAACCCGCAAACACGACGTTTTTGTTGAGTTTGGCGAGTTTGCGGAGGTGCTCCGGAACCAGTGCGCGGCCCTGGGCGTCAATCTCGAGTTCTGTTGCCTCGTTGGCCATCAAGCGGGCAAAATCGCGGTGTGTTTTTTTTGTGATTGTCGTTTCTTCGATACCCTGGGAAAAATCAACCCATTCTGCTTGGGAAAAAATGAATAAACACCCATCAAGTCCTCTTGTCATAATCGGCTTCTTTCCCAGTTGAGTGCGAAACTTGACCGGCAGAGAGATTCTGCCTTTTTCCTCAACCGTATGATAGTATGTGCCGAGGTACATGTTCTAGGTTTATTTACCATTTTTTACCACTGTTTTAACTTCCTCAAGTAAATACCTTTTCATCCCTGGTGTCAAGACAAACAAAACACGAAAATCACCAAGGAAAAATGACGTAGTGAGATATGGATATAACTAAAGAAAAAGAGCCCAGTGGAAAACTAAAAACTGGTTATTTGCTTACCGCAACATATGTTTGAAGCATATCAACCTGCGCCGTTGCCATTTTTCCGTCAACTTTGGTCGGGAACATTTTCCATTCCTTTCCAGTCCACCCTAAAATCTGTGCTTGCCCGACCTCGGAAGTCCGCATTGTTACCGTTCCTGTTCCACTTGGAAGGGTACTCGTTCCCGAAAGAGAGTACGGCCCACTGACAACAGTTCCCGTGGTTGGAGCCGGTAGTCCTGGATTTTGGTACACGATGACATACGGCATACTCTTTAACAACTTCCCCGTCTCAATGCTAAACTTGCCGTCGCGGGACGCAAAGAGTGAAGTTGGCTTGCGGTTATCAATGTACGCCCAGTCATTCGAGATTTTGTAGTTTTCGTTGTAGAACGTAAGCGCGAGTGTGCCGCCTGTAACATTTTCGTGATACGTAATCTTTCCGCCGCCACTCTTTGATCCCAGCAAAATTGTTTTGCTCCACCGATCTTTTCCTTTTGCCAAATCAAGCGATCCAATCGCCGCTTCTTCTTTTTCTCCCGCAGAGTACTGAAGTTCGAAATCAACAGATTCTGCTGATTTTTTGAGACTTCCAATAGTGAGAACAACTTCACGCGCCGCGGTTGGAGCAATCGTCACAAAAGGGCGTTCAGAAACAGGAATAACATTACTTGGAAGCACTAACTTTGGCTTTGGGGTAGGTTGAAGCGATGTTGTTTTTTTCCCACACCCACTGAGTACAACTGCCGCTACAACCATTACACCAATCAAAAGGTTTCGCTTTTTCATGCTACTGCTCCTTTCAACTCATCAATCTTCACCCGTTGTTGTTCTGCCGTATCTCTGTTGCGCACGGTCACGGTGTTATCTTCCAGCGTTTGATAATCTATTGTAACGCAAAATGGCGTTCCGATTTCATCCTGCGCGAGGTATCGCTTTCCAATGTTTCCACGATCATCCCAGACCGTAGGATAGGCTGATTTCAGCGCAGTATAGACACTGCGCGCCTTTGCAACAATCTCCGGCTTGTTTGATACGAGCGGAAACACTGCGGCACGATACGGAGCCAACGTTTTATTCAGCTTCAGCACTATTCGCCCACGTTGTTCATCTTTCCAGTACGCATCAGCTAACACCATTAAAAACAATCTATTGATTCCAACCGCCGGTTCAATCACGTGCGGCACAAACTTTTTGTTAGACTGTGGATCGGTATACGACAAATCTTTTCCGGAAAACTTGATGTGCTGGCTGAGATCGTAATCGGTACGATACGCTAGTCCCCACAACTCTTTGTATCCAAACGGATAGTTGTACTCTAAGTCTTCGGTGCGCTTACTATAAAAACTGCGCTCTTCATCGGTGTGCGCGCGCCATCGCAAGTTGCTCTTATTCACTCCAAGCGTGGTCGTCACGAACTCCCACATTGTTTTTTTCCATTCTTCGTACAGCGTTTCCCATTTGGTTTGTTCGGGATCAAAGAAGTACTCAATCTCCCCCTGCTCAAACTCAAGTGTGCGGAACACAAAGTTTCCTTTCGTAATCTCGTTACGGAAACTTTTTCCAAGCTGGGCAACTCCAAACGGCAGGCGAACGCGGGTAGAGTCCAACACATTCTTGAAGTTTACAAACATTCCCTGTGCAGTTTCTCCACGGAGGTACGCAAGCGACTGCGACTCTTCCAAAATTCCAAGGTGAACGGGGAACAAGAGATTAAACTTCCGCACCGTTGTCCATGTGTGTTTTCCACACGTTGGGCACGGGATTTTTTCTTTCGCGATGAGCACGTCCAACTCTTCCAGCGACTTTCCCTCAACTTTTTCTTCTTTTCCTTTTTTCGTGAAGTAATCTTCGATCAAATGGTCCGCGCGCATACGGACGTGGCATGACTTGCAGTCAATCATCGCGTCGGCAAATCCCGCAACGTGTCCCGAAGCCTCCCAAATTTTTGCATGCGAGATCGTGCTGGCATCAAGTCCAACCATGTCGTCACGGTCATCAACAAATGTTTTCCACCAGAGATTACGGATATTGCGCAGAAGCGCTGTTCCCATCGGCCCGTAGTCATACAAGTTAGCAAGCCCGCCATAGAGCTCCGAGCTTTGGAATACAAATCCGCGGCGTTTTGCCAGCGCGGTAATGTCATCGAGTGTAACGCTCATAGATCCCTCCCTACAAAAAATCCCTCCAGCACATATGTACTGCAGGGACCCATCTTTGGGCGGTTCCACCCTACTTCATCTCTTCATCTTGAAGAAATGCGCTCACTTTTTGCGCTCCCGGCTGCCAACCCGATCGTCACGCTTTTCTCCATCTTACGTCTGCGATGTTTTAACTGTCAAGTACGGATAACTCTTCATCTTTTTTTCCGCGATGAACTCAACATACTCCGTGATAGTCGCGTACGGGGTATCACGCATGTCTTGAAAACCAAGCCGTTGTAGCATTGTTGTGAGCGTTTTTGTTACAACGCTTCGCACGCTGTGTGTTTTATCTACTTCTCTCAGAATGTGAAGCACGTCATCAAACACATCCTGTTGTTCCTCTTCAACCATCACGGCGTCAACAATCTCCAACACTTGCATCACTTGTTTTGCGCCCGCCAGCGTTTCTTTCGCGCGCGAGAACGCGTCAATGACTTGCGCCTGCGACACGATAAATGTTTCGTGCGACCGGCTCAAAAGAAGTTTTGTGTGCGTTCCGGGCTCCAGCGCCGCACTGCGGGAAGAGGTAATCTTGCGCACGCCTTTTGCCAACGCGGAAATTTTTCCAAGATCGCGGGTAAAGATTGTAACAAACCGATCGGCTTCGCCCACGTTCATCCGCTTTAACACAATGCCTTCGGTCGAAACTGTCCGCATATGTTCTTCGCGCACCGCTTAGAACGGAATCGCCACTGCTTTATCTTTATCCAACACGACTTGCTGTTGTCCGCCGTTCACGGTCATAAGATGGGTGATGTCTTCCGCTCCCCCTTGCTTTTGCATAAACAGGCGGTACGTTTTTGTGTCGGTGTATGGGACGGTGTATGTAATTTTCACTTTTACTTGGTTGAGTGGCTGGAGCGTAAACACCCCTTCAAATACTGCATGCCCAAGGTCTTCGCTTGTTTTGGTCGTTCCGGTATCAAATCCAAGCGAGTCTGTTACTTTCGCGCCTTCCGGCAGATAAATACGCAGCCAGTCGGTAAGTTTACCGTTCAAACAGAGTTGGCCAGCCTCAAGATTGCAGTTGGACGGCGGGAACGGATTTTTGTATGTCATGGTAATCGTTTTCTTCAGCACGCCGTTTTGCGGAACTTCAACATCTTGTTCGATTGATGTTTTCACAAACAGATTGGACTTTGCGCCGCCAAGGTTTGCGTCAACGATAAACAAGTAATCGCTGTTCGCTGGCGTCGGTTTTACACGGCCCGCAGCGTTAATACTCTCCGCGGCAGCTTGCGTTTTCTCATCAAAGAAGTAAAACTGGACGTGCTTTTCCTCGATGTTTTTCCACGCGCTGCCAAAGAGCGCGGGCCAAAGTTGTTTTGGCGCGGTATACGCCTTTTGCAGGACCGCCTGCATCATCGGACCGATAATACCTTTTCGATTTGCACGGAGGAATGGTGTTGGCCGGTCAACAATCTCAGAAAGCGCGTAGATAATTTGGGGACAATCACACCGCTTATCATTCTCCGCGGAGAACGTGCCATAGCCCGGAACTTCTACCGGCCCAAGCACCGCGACGAGATTTTCCAGCACGGCAGTGTCTACCGTGATAATGCCATCAACATCTTTTGCATTTTCTCCAGGAAGCTTTGAGTAGTACGACCAGAACACGTCCATAGAGTTTTTGAAGTCCGGCGAAAGGTTCATATCACGAAGATTCCACCGCGTCTCTGTTTTGAGATACGTTTTAAGAATCGCGGGAATTTCCGGTTTGTTGCGGAACTTCTTATCCAACTCATAAATGTCATCCGATCGTTCGGGTGTAACATGCCCATTTTCAACAAGAAGCGTTGCAAACGCCGTCATGAATCCACCAGTCGGCCGGCGCTCATTATCATTCTGGAATAAAATAAAGTATCGCTTGCGCTTTCCCGTTGCTCCTGCAATATCGGGTAAAACTTCCAGTACCGGTTTGCCCTGCGTCACAACTTCTTTTGCGCCAGCCGCAAATGCTTTCGCTGATGTTATTTTTTCACGAATCACCATTCCACGAAATGACTCAGGGTATCTGCGTTCGTCAATCTGCGCCAACTCACTTTGTACGTTCTCCAACTTCCCTGAAAGCTGATCCATAACGGGCATAATCTTGGGGAGCGTTGCCAGCGCAAGCTGAATGCGGTTTTCAACGGAACCACCAGTAAACGTTCCCGCACCGCTAAATCCAAGTACATCGGCGTACGGCTCAATGGCTTGCAAAGCAACATCAGCGGCTTCGAGCGCAGACTGGCCTGCTTTCAAGCCGTGCTTGCCATCGTTGTAATAGGCTCCGGCAAACGGAATAAACCGCATAAATCCGAGTCCGTCATACTTTTTCTTAACTTCCTGAAGCTGTGCTTGCGCTTCAACGAGCTTCGCCTTCGACTCAACAAGATTTTGTGATTTTATCGCGGTGTACGAAGCCTGCAATGACTGCTGGAGTGCCGTCCCACTTCCCATCATTTCACGTGCCTTAAGATAGACCACACCACCAATAACTCCAAGGAAAATACCAAGGACAAGAAGAATAACCACAATACTCAACACAATTTTGACCCAAACTTTTGGTTTTTTGGGAGAAGCACTGGGGGACTCCGTAGAGTTCACAGAAGCAAAAGGTGTGGTTACTGTACTTGAAATTTCCGGCGCGTCACTGCCTTCGGCAAGAAGAGGCTCTTTTGAAGTATCATCCATGGGCGGCACATCCTTCACTACGACACAGTACGTTCTACCATTTTGAGATCATCGCTTTGGGTGTTCTCAGTAGAATCAGGATATCATGCCAGATAGAGCGGTGTCTAGCATACTCCGCATCCATTTTTGCCCGCGTGCTAAATGGCAGCTCATTTCTTCCGGAAGTCTGCCACGGACCGGTAATTCCGGGTTTGACCGATAAGATGTCTATGACAAGTTTTTTTGTCTCGGGATACTTGTGCTGTTGTTCTTCCAACTCACGCGCAACATACGCGCGCGGGCCAACCATGCTCATTTCTCCTTTGAACACGTTAAACAGTTGCGGGAACTCATCAATGGTGAGCGCGCGGAGAATACGCCCAAGCCGCGTAATACGGGGATCGTTTTTCAATTTCCAATCGCCCTTTTTGAACTCTTTGAGCAATTTTTTATCCCTCTTGTGCAGAATTTCATCGGCGTCTTCAACCATGGAACGGAACTTGTACAAGTAAATTGTCCTACCGTTTTTTCCAACGCGCCGGTGCGTAAAAATGATGGGACCGCTGGAGTCAAGCAAAATTAATAACGGAACAATCACCCAAATCGGCAGAAAAATAACCGTAAGCACGGAGGCAATAACGAGATCGAGGATCCGTTTCTGTTGATCGTAGGTCATAGAAATTCTTTTCTTTTTTCTGCTTTCAACCGTTCGACAATTTCTTTCACGTCCTGTGATTTCGCTTTCGGCATGATGAGTAAAATTTCTGGCGTATCAATAACAATCATGTTTTCAATATCAACAAGCGCAACGAGCCGTCCATTCACGCTCACTAAGTTCTCCCGCGCCTCGTGTGTGATAATCTCACCGTTATGATTTTCGTTATCTTGCAAAATCACGTTTCCGTCCGGATCTTTCTTTCCTAAGTCATACACAACTTTCCAATCACCAATGTCGTTCCATCCAAAATCTCCGGGAATTAAAACAAGGTTATCCGCTTTCTCACTGATCGCGTAATCAATCGAGATACTTTCCACACTGTCGTACGCTTTTTCCAACGCCTGATCCCAACTGCTTTTGCCAACGTGCTTGCGAAGCTCATCCAAAGCATCAGCAATTTTTGGCGCGTGTTTTAAGAATGCGGCCTCAAGTGATTTGCACGACCACACATAGTTGTTTGCGTTCCAAAAATACTTGCCCGTTGCGAGAAATGCTTTTGCCGTTGCAAAGTTCGGCTTTTCGGTAAAGCTATCAACGTGGAAAACGGGAAGGCGGTTGGTCTTACGCAGCTCCTTGCCAATGCGAATGTACCCCAGGCCGGTGTGCGCAAACGTTGGCGAAATGCCAACCGTCACCATCACATTTGGATCTTCCGCGGTACTTGCCGCGGTGTGCATCACACGCACAAACTCTTCAACATCCTGCACAATGTGATCCGAGGCAAAGTTCATGATAACCGCGTCGGGATCGCGTTGTTGAATGACCAATGATCCCACCGCCATTGCCATTGCCGTTTCGCGTTTTTGTGGTTCACAAATAATATGTGCTTTTGAAACTTCGGGGAGTTCGCGCTGAACATCTTTCAACTGTGTAATGTTTGTAATCACATAGATGTGATCCCAATCAGCAAGTTTTTGCACGCGCTCTGCTGTTGCGCGCAACAGTGTTTTTTCGGCACCGAGTTTAAGAAACTGTTTCGGTGTTTTCTCGCGTGACTTTGGCCACAACCGTGTTCCGCCACCACCGGCAAGAATTAAAGCATAGACGTGATCAGTCATATCTGTTCCTCCCATGCGCGCTTGAATACCGCCTCACTGTACTGTTTAGCATACTCCCGAATGACCTGTTTTGTGAACTGCGTTTTCTCAAGCATTTGAATTGCTTCCCGTACCCCTTGTGTTGTCTGTATTTGTATGTGCACTCCAGTTTTTCCTGGAATCACAACTTCCGCGTTTCCACTCTTTACATATGTTGCGACCGGAACACCCGCGGCCATTGCTTCAACAGCAACAATACCAAAATCCTCTTCACCCGGAAGAAGCAACGCAGAACAGTGCTGATAGTAGCCGACAAGCTCATCATCTGTCAAATAGCCAACGAAGTGAATATATTCGGAATCACCGGTAATCCCGCGCAGTCTTTGTTCATCATGCCCCTTACCCACAACAACAAGATGCCGCTTCATAAGGATGCATGCGCGGATTGCTGCATCAATGCGTTTGTATGGAACAAGGCGAGACACACAAAGATACCATTGTTTCCACGGAAATGGTGATGTGGAAGAAATAGTATGCGACTCAAAAAGATGTGTCGCGACCGGTGGATATATTACGTTGGCTGTTTTTCTTTTGTAGTATTTTTCTACTCGTTGTTTCACTGTTTGTGAAATTGGAATAATGAGGTCAGGCCGCTGTGCGGCAATACTGTCCCATGCTCGCAAGTACCGTAAAAAAAATCGATATACCGGTAAAAAAATCTTTAATATTCCAGGAAAGTAGTCACGCTCATATTGGTGAACGTGGCTCCACACATACCGCGTTGGCGTGAGCAAATAACATACATGCCGTGTTCCAGGTTTTGTGATGATACCTTTTGCCGCTTCACTGCTTACAGAAATTACGAGATCGAATGCAGAAAAATCAAAAGACTCAAACGCAAGCGGCATGAACAAAGCTAACCATTGATGGTGCGTTCGTACAAAAGGAACTCGTTGGAGAAATGACGGCCGAACATCCCATCCTTTTGTCCACGCCGCACCCGCGAGGTCATACACCGAGGTATACAGCGGCGCATGCGGATACAACTCGTGTAGATTTCGGAGCACGCGTTCCGCTCCGCCAAATGTGTTTACCCGGTCGTACACGAGTGCCACACGTAAAGGCTGAGGCGTTGTGTTTTTCATGCGTAACCTACTGAGAACTTCTAACTTTTTGATATGCTGATAGCGTTTGGTCTGCCATTGTTTTCCATGAGTACGTTTTTGCAATGGTTTTTCCCCGGCGTATTGCTGTTTTACGCCACGCTGGAACAAGCAGTCCACGGACTTGCTTTGCCAACGCTGAAGCATCATCGGGATTAAAATACGCCGCGGCATCTTTATACACTTCATGAAAGACATCAATATCCGATGCGATAACGGGTGTTCCCGCAGCCATTGCTTCAACACCGGAAAGGCCGAATCCCTCTGATTTTGATGGCTGAATCAACGCAACTGCGGACTGCATGATCCGCGCGGCATCGGTATCTGGGACATATCCTAACATGTGGACGCGGTTCTCAACTCCCATTTTTTTGACGAGAGTAAAAAAAGATTCTTGAAACACCGACCGGCCGGAAATCACGACAAACTGCATATTTGGCAACGATGCGAGCGCGCGTACGATCACTGGAACATTTTTGTGCGGATACAAACTTCCAACATACAACACATACGGATATGGGAATGGCGATTCTTTAACGAGTGGTGCGTGAACGTATGCATCTGCAACGCCTTCCGGTGTAACGGTAATGCGTTGTGCATCAACATACCGTGCAACCACTTTTTTTACAAACTGGGTGGGAACAAATACCGCTTTTGCCCTCCGCATCGCCATTTCGGCAACAAACAAATATGCTTTATGCTTGAACGCGTGCATCCATGGAGTAAGCGTTGTCGCGGTTGGATCGCGGCGTTCGTGCCACAACAAATCGTGGATTGTTACAACGTACGGACCGGCATACAACAACGGAGCATTGAAGTGCGGAACATGGAGAAGATCGAGTTTTTCACGCGCGAAAATCTTTGGCATCGCAAGTTGCTCTTGAAGCGTGTAGTGGCAGACAGGAGCTAACACTTGTTTGACACGCGGAAACGAACTCAACCATGGCAGTTGATTTTTCTCACCAAGAAACACAACCCACTCATGTTGAGTCTTGAGCGCGAAAAGATGCTTGAGAAGTTCCTCAATGTACCGGCCGATTCCGGCATGCCGTGGCCCTGCTAAACGTGCATCTATACCAATGCGCATCGTATTTGAACTTATTGAACTCATTGCAAAACTCCATTTCTACTACAACACCAGGTATTTTGGCAAAAAAGAACGGATTCTTCCTTGAATTAGCTCTGCTAGTCCTTCGTCAGAATCCCTCCTTTTTTGCTCAAACTTCCTGGGTTTCATTACGAAAGCGAGTTTTACAATGAGTTCGTTATTTCTTTGCAGACTTCAGCGCCATTTCCATCATGCGGATGCTTTTCAAGCGCATCCCGTTGCTCACCAAAACAAAGAGTGAGTACGCCGCTGCGATCACGTAGGAAGCGGTTGGAATCCAGTTCAAAAGATCAAGATTCGACTGTATTTTTCCCGAGCTAAACACAATGCGGTACAACGCTTCGGGAAGAAACACCGCGGATAACACACACAAAAATGAGACGACAAGCGCCTCAACTCCATAAATCATTTTGTCTTTTCTCATTTGGTCAATCGCAAACTGAAGGTCTGCTTTTGCCATTTTCATATCACTTATCATGTCAAACTCCTTTCATACTTCGTATACAGCGGACACCGAATTGAACAACACCCAGAAACCACCGTGGATATACTTTTCCGTAGTGTTTCCTGTAGAACAGCTCCATTGTATCAAAAAACTGGGATGTTGCTTGCTTCTTTGTCATTTTTCCGATTTCGTCGTTTGTTTCTACCTGAACTCCGGACTTATTTTTATGGTGAATAATAGTGGCCTCCGGATTGTACACAATTTTCCATCCTGCTTTGCGGAAACGATAGCACCAGTCAAGATCCTCACCGTACATGAAAAATTGTTCGTCTAGGAGGCCGACCTCATCGATTGCCGCGGCACGGACAAGCATCGCGGCGGCGGTACACGCGTCAACTTCGTGTGTATACTCAACACCTTTCCATGTTTGGTGACTTGCCATGTCCATCGTTCCATCTGCCAATACAACCTTTGGCGTTACCACACCAACGTCGGGATGTTTGTCCATGTAGGATAAGAGTGTTGGAATACTTTCGGCATCATGAACCTCGGTGTCGGAGTTCAATAAAAGCACATACGCTCCCTGTGCTCTGCGGATACCACTGTTATTCCCAGCAGAAAATCCAACATTTTTCTTATTCATGATGCACTTCACAAATGGAAACTCTTCTTTCACCATCTGCGCCGATCCGTCCTGCGAAGCATTATCCACAACAATCACTTCCCAATCATTTTTCTTTACGCGGGCAAGCGAGCGCAATACCTGTTCGAGATACTGCTTTGTGTTATAACTCAAAATAATAATTGACAACCTCGTCATGCCCGCCCCACTTCCTGATAAATCGCGTTGAGTTTATTCGAGATTTTTTTCCAGTTGTACTGATCGAACACGAGCGTTTTTCCTTTTGCCGCCAATGTTTCGCGCAACTTAGCATCTTTAAGCACACGCACCGTTTGTTTTGCCAACTGATCTGCCGTGTTGCCGATGAGCGCGTGCACACCCGATTGAATCGCGATCCCTTCAACCGCCAGTTTTGTGCCAACCACGGGGGTGCGCGTCGCCATCGCTTCGAGCACCTTGTACCGTGTTCCCTTTCCGCTAAACACCGGCGCCAGCAGCACATGTGCCTGGCTGTATGCCTCACGGATATCCTGTACGTTGCCACGGATTGTAATGGAGTCATCTTTTTTCGCCAGCGCGTACACTTCGGTCGTGGGCGAGTTTCCAACAATCAGCAACTGCGCATTGCCAACACTTTTGCGGACACGTGGCCAAATTTCTTTAATAAGAAAGCGGACCGCCTCAATATTCGGCAGCCATTTGAACGTACCAACAAACAACACGGTTGGCTCTTTTGGCAGATTTTTTACGGTTTGTTCAAAGTACTCGATATCAACGCCGTTCTCTACCACGTCAATGTTCTGCACCTGGCGAGCTGTTTTGAGCATGTACTGCTTGTCATCCTCGGACATAACAACCAGCCGCGAACATGTTTTCCAAAAGTTCTCTTCCCAAAAACGGATTTTTGCAATATCAATATGAAGAAGTGGTTTGATCAACCAAAACTTGGATGAGTTTGCATAGCTTAGGTAGCCAAGGTACTCAATCGTCTGCTCCACCAACAGAACAGGAATTGACGTCCGCGGAATGTTCGGCATCATGTAAAACGTTTCTGCGTGGATGAGATCGTACTGATTCTCCTGCAGTTCTTTTTCCACCGCGCCGCGCACTTCATCAACAAGATTTCGCGCCACTAGAAACGGAAACGCGGAAAAACCCGCGCGCAAAATGTTGCGCAGTGTAAACGGATGCTTCGACCGCTTGAATACTTGAACCTTTGTGCAGTACTTTTCCAGTTCAGCGATGTATTGTTTCTCGCTTTCGTCTTTAATCAGCGCAAATAACGTGATCTCGTTTGTTTTGCTGAGGTTTTTAAGCAAGTTGTACGTACGGATCTGCCCACCAGAAAGCAATGGATATGGCAAGTATGGTGTCAACATCAAAACTTTCATAGAGATCCTCTACTACAGGTGTTTTTGTAGCTTCACAATCACGTATCTTGGTGTTTTTTCTATAACCTGGTACGTTTTCATCATTGCGTTTGTTTCATCATCATACGTAATACTCGAGTAGTATGTCGCGCCCTGCGTAATGCGTTTTTCAATTTCCCCGTCCACCGGCCACCCTGTGCGGTTTGTTTGGAATAAAAACGCGGTATCTGCTCCATACGGAGCGATTACTTTTGCGTCTGGCGGAGTTAAACGGTCAATGGCTTGGCCCGCTTCTGTAAGCTCCCACTTATTCACGTTAAAGTATCCGCGAACAACGTACCACGAAACAAAGATCGAGAATGCTGTCAAAAGAACCAAACTCGCTTTTACTGCCAGTGGGTGTACAAACGTACTGGGTAAACGCAGCAATGTATCCATGCCACGCGCGACGGTTAATACCAAGAATGGAATCAGCATAATTTGGTAGTAGTCGTGCCGGATGTTTCCGCCAGCCACAATGGAAAGATACGTAAACATCGCGATGGCCCAAGCAGTGTATACAAGCCAATCTTTTCCTTTTCTCACCAACCCCATCACACACGGAACAATCAGTCCAATACCTAAGATGAGTGAAGATACACGTACCTCGAACAGCCAATGCCAGAACGCGCCGGTAAACCGGAGGTCCGTTTCGTTAAACAACCAAGATGACCCTGGAATACCTGCGGGATACTGCGTCATCCACTGCCGCCACAGCACAAACGGCGCCAGGGCAAGAAGTGGGAAAAGATACATGCCCGGCAAGACCAACGCTTTCTTCCCTTTTTCTTGAACGGCAAGCGCGGCAAACACCAACGCAAACACAAGAACAAATGGTTTTAACAGTAGTGCAACAGCAAAACTCACCAAAGAAAGGAGATACCATATCCGCCCATGGTTTTTACTCCGCAGCCATACCATATGGAATACAAACGCCACCATCGCGAACGAAAGCATGGGAACATCGGGCAAAATGGTCCGCCCATAGTAGACAGAGTACGGGAGAAATGCAAAAAGAAGTGTAGCAAGAACACCAACTCGTTTGTTTGTCAGATTGCGGCCAATCACGTAAATACACAGTGCAGTAATAAGTGAAAAGAAAATAGAAACCGATCGCCCTACAATCACTTCGTTTTTTTCAAGATGAAATGTGCTTATTAAGAGTGCCGTTCCCGCGTTTAACAGCGGAAACTCCACCATCCGGTACCCCTGCGGGTTTTCCATGTTTGACTGGATGTTCGATAAATCCTGGAACGTTGGATGCAAAAGATCAATGCCATGTTTGACAAACTCGCGCGTAACCGAAGCGGTGTCCGCCTGCCGCCATGAATGCCAATCGGTTAATGGATATGTGATGCGGTACAGGCGCGGGAAGAGCGTGAGGACAAGAAGAATACTTACAATAACAAACTCTGCGACGAAAGAGTGGTGTTTCATACCTCAAGCTTTTGCCTTGCTTACCGCCTTTTGCTCCGGACGGACCGAAAGCTTCGCGTACGCAAGGACAAGGGCAGTAAAGATCCAGTACACTTGGATCACTTTTGAAGAGATAAATACGTCAATGTAGACCGCGTTAATCAGCAGACCAACCGTTGCCGCGGTAAACGCAATGGCGAGAACAGACAGATACGCGTCATCCGTTTTCCACACCGCTCTCCATGTTGAAACAAGCGCGACAACCATGACTCCGTAGAACGTGATAAACCCAAGCGCCCCCGTTTCCCCAAGCGTGCGGAGAAAATCGTTGTCTGTGGACTCTGCTTCCGTAAACTCAAGATTTGTGTACTTCGTGAGCGTTGAGTAACCCGACCCGAGCCACGGGTTGCGGAGGAAGCCACGGATCGCGAATGGCCACAACGTATCCAAACGGATCGCCGCGGAAAGGCCAAGGCGGTGCGCGTTTTCAGAAAACACGCGCGGAATTTCCACCGTTACCTCTTTGCCCGTTGGAGAAGTCGTCGTTATCACTTCTGCGGGAACATCAACAAACACATCCGGGGGAAGTGGTTCAACTGGGGTTGGTTGCGTGTCGCTTTGGTCAATAACCGGTTTTTTTGCAGCTATTTTCTCCGCTTCCGCGGCCGCTTTTGCTACATCATCAATAGAAATACCATCTTTTGGCGGCTCAACAAACGGCTGTTGTGCCTTTGTTTTGATTTCTTCAACCGTCGTCTGAAATGTGTCGAGCGCTCCGCTACCGGTAAAAATTTGGCTAAACCGCTGACTTAAGTCGCCGAACATATAAAAGAACACCGCGGTGCATCCATACACCACCGCTGCTCGAGTCAAAAACCAAATAAGTCCCTTGCGAAACGCGAACAATACAAGCACGATTGTAATTGCCGCAACATAGGCAAGAAATGAGGACCGGGAAGAGGTCATCATCAACCCCCACAAACTCAAGAGATATGTAACCGCCAACAGTATTTTTGTGTTTCTATTCTTAAAGTAAAAGAAAAGGGAAAGAACCAGCGGAAGCGCCATCACCAGATACGCAGCAAAGTCGTAGTGTCCGCCAAACGTAGATTGTACACGCGCGTGTTCCGTAAGATACAACCGAAGGCCCTTGCTAAACTCCCTATTCATTGTCGAGTACACCGGCCAATACAAGTACTTCTGTCCAAACCCATACACCGCGACAAGAAGTGCAGAAATCGAAAAAATTGCGATCAATTTTTTAACCTGCTGCTTTTCTTTTATCGCGGCATACGCAATAAAAAAGAGCGCAAAATACTCGACGCGGCGGAAGTAATGCAAAAGAAGTTTTGCGACATGGAACAACTCGAGCGGCAAACTTTGTGTTGTGATCATTTTGATGATAGATGGCTTCATGTTGATTGGAACCGGAACCGTATAAAGCACAAACACCGCCGAGTAAGACGATGCGAGTCCCACCAAAAGATACAGCGTAATGATGATGGTAAGTGGCGTTTTGAGGCTGATTTTTCTCCGAATGAGCTGAATAAGCCAGACAACACCCGCTATGCCAATAATTAAGTCCTCAAGTCGGAGGCGGACAATATAGCCCGTAATGAGGTCTGCAAGCGGAAGTTTTGGGTAGAGAGGAATAAGCGCAAACAAAAACGCGGTAAGCGCAAAGAGAACTTTTTTATCGTCCAGCCACTGCCAAAGAGCGTGCAATCTCGGTGTAGGTGCGCTTTTTTTCGTCATCACCGAGCAGTATACCAAAAATAAGGATGCGTAACCATGCGCCGGTGAGCAAAATCAGACGGAGAAAAGGTAACTGCCAGGCGGGAAAGTGCTTCTTCCAGATATACAAAAGCCCTTCAACCTCCCCCTTGGCCGCCCGCTCTGCTCCAGCGCTTTGGTGCTTGAGGTGGACAATCTTTGCTTCCGGAGTATAAACAGACAAAAATCCGGCCTTGTGCAGGCGTAAACAGAGCTCAATATCCTCTCCGTACAGAAAGATATGCTCATCCCACGCTCCGATCTGTGAAAATACCGTTTTACGCATCATAACCGCGGTACCGCCTATCCACCCCATCTGGTGCCTGGCGGTAAAGTAGGAAGAACGGCTTTGCTGGTATGGCAGAAAAAGCCTATTTACCAAAGGAAAGTCATCCACAAACATCATCCACGCCTTAATATTGAGAAGATTCGGAAGCGCGCCTCCTTGAGGTTGGACCGACCCATCTTCATTGAGCAACATCCCACTTACGATGCCGACTTTACTTGACCGTTCAAGCTCTTTTACCAACACATCGGTAGCTCCCTGTTCTATTTCTGTATCCGAGTTTAAGAAGAACAGATACTTCCCTTTTGCTTCTTGCGCCCCACGATTATTCGCCTGAGAAAATCCTCCGTTGGTTTTTTGCTGAATCAACACGAGCATGGGAAAGGCTTTTTTGAGTGCCTCTTGAGAACCATCAGTGGAACCGTTATCTACGACAATCACCTCAAGACCATGTGTTTGGGACGATGCGTACGCCGCCGCCACTGCCTGTTTTGTGAGCGCTTTTGTGTTGTACGACACGATGATAATAGAAACTTCTGTAGGCATGCTCACTTTCTTTACGGGACGCGGATTACACACACTATTGGAAAAGGCGTGGTCTCCCAAGCCGATACTTGAGTTCCCCAGACCGTTTTCCAATCTCTTTGGCAGGAACACCACCAACAATACTCATTGCGAGCACATCTTTTGTCACTACCGCACCTGCCGCAACAACTGCACCTTTGCCAATTTTGACTCCCGGAAGAATGATCGCGCGCGGACCAATAAACACGTAGTCGCCAACCTCAATAGGTTCTTCGATTGGGCGAAAATCATCGGTGCGAAGATCGTGTTCCGCGTTAAAAAACATGACGCCCGTTCCAACATCTACGTGATTCCCAATGGTTAACGACGCCCTACCGTCTAGCACTACTTGATCACCAATGAGTGTTCCTTCACCAATCCGCACGTGTGTGGGATCATAAAACCGCGCGAACATGTGAATTGTGGAGCCCTTGCCAATTTGGACACCCGACATTCTGTAGAAAAACCGGCGGACAACGTGGGACGGCATAGCGCCAACAATATACCAGAGGAAACCTGTCACAAGTTCCAGCCAATAGTTGTAGAACCTTACTGCAATTTTTTGAACGGCCTCACTCCAGGATAGTGGACGGCCCATGCGATCTGTAAACGGTGAACTCATGCTGTTTTTCCTCCTATTTGGCGCGCCCCTACTTCATGTAAAACTCGTGCAACGCGCAACGCGGTGTTCTCCCAAGAAAATTGACTTGCTTGTACTTTCCCCTGCGCGATCATTTCCTGGCGTTGGCGTGTAGTATATTCTAGAACTTCTTCAATGCCTCGCGCAATGTCGTCACTATTGAGCGGGTCAACTTGAACACCAGTACCGCCAACTACCTCTGGTAAACTCGCGGTGTTGGATACGAGAGGCACCGTTCCTGCCAGCATCGCTTCCAGTGGAGGAATGCCAAATCCTTCATACAATCCAACAAGAACCGCCGCTACCGCATGTTTGTACAACGTCAATTTTTGCTCCTCTGTAACAAAGCCAAGAAGCTTAACGTGATGTTTGACGAGACTATGTTGAATCGCGTGCATCACGTCATCAGCCATCCACCCTACCTTGCCAGCAATCACGAGTGAAAGATCGGCATACTTTTTTTTCTGTTTCACTTTCTCAAACGCTTTCACCAATCGGGCAATATTTTTCCGTGGCTGAATCGTGCCGACGTATACAATGTATGGCTCCCGCACTTTTAATCCCTGCAAAATGCGCACAGATGAACCAACGAGTTGGTGTTCTTCAACTCCGGGATACGCGACCGTAATATGATTTGCCGAAACGCCGTACAGTTTGACCAAGTCCTGTTTCGTGTGCTGAGAAATTGCGATCATGTGCGCGGCTTTTTTAACGCTCGCGCGGGTGAATACTTTCAGTTTCATCACATCGCTTTTCTTGAAAAACTGCGGAAACTTTTCATACGCCAAGTCCATAATCGAAATAACGCTGGGGAACGGGCAGATGAGCGGAGCGTAATGGCCAAGCGAAAAAAATACATCAAACGATTTTCCAAATAATTTTTTCCTCAATAGTGCGAGCGGCAGGCGCCATACCGACCACAAACCTGCTGGTGGAATAACGGCGTACATCCATCCTTTTCTTGATTTCGGCATATCCTGCAAAGGGGGTGATGGCAAGTAGATAATAACGTCATCATCGCGCAAAAGCTTCTCGAGGTGAATGAGTACTTGGTACGCAAACTCGTTGCTTCCAACACGGTTGGCAACATTTGCCTCGTAGGCGTTAATTCCTATGCGCATCGCTTGCCTTTCTGTACACCTCAATGGTTTGTTTCGCCGCTTTTTCCCAAGAAAATTGTTGAAGCCGTTGTTTTCCCTTTTCTGTAAAGTAACTCTTTTTCTCCAACGCGCGTTTGAGGCCAATCGTGATGCTCTCAACTTCGTGCGGATTCACCAGCACCGCAGCATCACCCGCAAGCTCTGGCATGCTTGAAACATTCGAAGTTACAACCGGAATCCCGTGGTAAAACGCGTCAAGGATCGGCAAACCAAATCCTTCGTAGAGCGATGGATACGCGAGAAGTTCCGCGCCTGCGTAGAGCGCGACCAACTCTTCGTTGGTGACGGTGCCAACAATGCGCAAACCATCTTCCTGTGTAATGTTTTCCCATCCCGCGGCACCCGCAATCACAAGGTCGTACTCCTTTTTCATTGGCTGCCAAGCCTGGATCAATCGCTTGAGGTTTTTACGTGGTTCAATCGTGCCGACAAAGAGAAAGTATGGTTTTATAAGACCAAAAAATGCGAGAAGTTCTTTTTTCCGTTCAACCGAAACTTTTTGTTGTGATTCTTCGGTCAATGCTTCATGTACGACAAAAACTTTTGATGGATCAATCTGTAAAAGTTCAATAATGTCCTTTTTTGTTACTTCAGAAACCGCGATAACCGCCTTGGCTTCTTTTTTGAGATATTTCCATGAGCGCTCGTTCATGGCAAGAACGGTTGGATCGGTCGTTTTAGGGAAACGGAGCATCGCCAAGTCATGAATCGTACTTACCAGCGCCGCGTGCTGAAGTGGCGGCTGAACTTCCCAAGAGTGAAACACGTCCATTTTACCAAGGAGGCGCTCTGGAGAAAACACATGAAACTGATTCCACACGATATCCATGATACGAGCAGGGTGCGGGAGAATACGGGAAAGCGCGGTTGGACAGGTTTTTTTTGCAAATGTTTGAAGGACCGCGCGCTGGCGGAACGAGGCGCCAAAGAGTTTGAGTGCCACATCATGTTTGTGCTCATAAAGCGCGCGCACCAGATTGGAGGTATACCGCGACACCCCCCTGTTGTACTGAATCGCGCTGATGTCTATGCCAACACGCATCTGCATAGACGTATTGTAGCGGATTGAGCCACGTTTGTCTTGAGAACAGGTACTTTCGTGCTATTGGCCACTCGAGAGAAACTGCTGTTTTTCATACTGCCGGATAAACCCAATATTTGTAGTATCCAGAGAAGCCACCCCTTTGTATCCGTGGCTTTCCAGCCAGCGCTCGATACCGCGGGATGGATCGGTGAGATCACGGAGATAGTCGAACACTAACACATGTGTATAGGGCAAAACGGTTGGCATGTTTTTTTCGACGTCTTGAGGAGTTACGCTGCGAACCGAAGCAACCGGGAGCGTGCGGAACTTTAGGGGTGCCGTGCGTTCATACCAAATCCACGGCGCAAACGGCTCGTACGAACCAAATACAATAATTGTGGAGTCGGTGGGAAACTGTGCATGCAGCGTTGTTACGGCACCCCGCCAGTCTTCGCGGTGATTCGCTGGCTTGGTCCAGTATGACCCGATCATCCAAACTTGCAGAATCATAAAAAGTACAATAAATGTTTTTTTGTACCGTACGGGAAGCTCCATAGCCATATATGCGATCAAGAGGTACATTGCGGGGAGCGCAAATAACACGCGCTTGGGCTGAATGACCGGTACAATAAACGAAACAAGCCAAGCCGTGAGGATAGAAACGCCGAACCAGTAGAGGTATGGTGCGATGGGTGTCGACGTTTTTTTCTTGAGGAAAAACCACATACTTAGTGCTCCCACAAGTATCAATGGCCCAATGGCATAGATACTGCTAAGCACAGTAGAAAACGATACTTTATCCAATCCCGACAAAAACTTTACCCCGACAAGCGGGAGTGCTTTCCATTGAGGCAGGCTTACCACCTGTTCCCACCCCGGGAGTTGGACTCTCAATTGTGTCCCAATGTGTAGTTGGTTGAAGAAAAGCGGCGCGAGGGGGAGCGAGAAAAGCGCGATGATTCCTAGTGAGCGGACCATCTGTTTCCATAAAGATTTCGTGTGAAAAAACACATATGCTGCCTGGGAAAATAAAAGGAACGGATACACATACATCGTGTAGATTCCTGCAAGTGAAGATATCGTAAATACTAATTGAGTGGTTTTGTTTTGGTTGCGCTTGAGCAAAACATACCACGAAAGCGTCCCCCACCACGCCGCCAGCGCGTATGGCCGAAGTTCCTGAGAATAGAAAATATGGATGACAGAAAGTGAAAGAAATAGGCTTGCCAATAACCCAACGACAACACCTTTTTTCTTATTTTCACTTGTTTCAATGCCAATCAAATAGGTCAGATACACCGTTCCCACCCCCGCCAGCAGGGAAAGACTACGGAGCCACCATTCTTTAACAGAAACTTTGGTGAGGAAGTGAACGAACACATGGTATAACGGTGGTTGGAAGTCATACCTAATCTGCAGTTGGTGTGAAAACGGCCGAATACTTTCTAGTGCTTGCGCGGCTTCATCAAGCCAAAAAGATTGATTGAGAAGAACAAGGCGGACGAGAAAGGCGAGAAGAAGGATGCTGAGGAGTAACCCAGACTTTTTCATATATAAAGTGTAGCATGGCAAAACCTATCTTCACTTTGATTGATGTAGGAGATAATATCCTATAACTTATTGACTGATGTCGTGTGAATGTGTAGAATTACGCCTTATGTCCAGATATAATCATGAAATACCAGACCAGAGACAGTTATGGAACCGTCAGCATGCTACGCGTGGCTTGGCACTAGAGGGTAGTGAGTCCCTAAAATTTACTCCTAATAATTCTGCTATAGAGTTTTCCCAACATTTAAAAAAGGGGTCGACTATTCTGGAAGTTGGTTCTGCCAACGGGCGAGATGCGCGGTATTGGGCGTCTCTTGGGCATAATGTATTGGCTATCGATTTTTCTGATGTAGCATTGGAGCAGATGAAGGAGTTGGCAATAGAACAGATGGTAGTCGAGATGGTTACTCCAATTTTATGGGATATAGGTCGGGGATGTTTTCCACTTACGGATATCCCCGAGTCAGTTGATGCTTTTTACGCAAGGAGCGCTTTGCATATTGATGATACGACAATGTATAAACTCGCTTTTGAGTTAGATCACTTGCTTGTTCCAGGGGGGGTTGTTTTCGTGGAGGGCAAAGGACCAAAAGATGCAAAAATTACTCGTAGTCGTGCTGTTGGTTGTAATTTGGTCAGGGGCTAGTAAACTTAAAGCGGACTTTCTCTCAGCTTTTTAAGCATTACTTTGTACATTTGTTTCCGATAATTCCATCTGAACTCAGATTCCTTCAAG
>LCLX01000004.1 GCA_001002285.1 Microgenomates group bacterium GW2011_GWC1_46_15 | reverse complement strand
ATTTAGCTTTCGAAATGTGAGAATGTTTGTAATACTTATTTAGATTGATTAATGAAGACATTGCGGCTTATTATACCGCTTTAAGTTTACTAGCCCCATCCGAATTAGATTCCGCGGATGGGAAAAAGCGTATAAGTCTTGCACATAGTGTGGATTATATTAAACGAACTATTTCAGAGGGAAGAATTTCTCATACACAGGTATTAATGCTCAGTAAAGCTCTTTCAAAAGCGTGTGGAGAAGAAAAGATGTTTCATGAAACTTCTGAAGTAGTGGCCCTTTTAATGTACGGATTTAACCAGTTTGTAGAAGGTATGAATATAGGGGTGTGGTTGGACAGAGTGGGAAGAGGAAAATTAGGAGAGTAAACTTTAAAACGGCTTTGGATACGTCGCATGCTTGATAACTTGCATCGTTGTAACCGGCCAGTATCGGAAAAATGCTTTCCCCACAATTTCATCTATTGTAATTGGTCCCCAAGAACGCGAGTCGCTTGAGTGTGGGCGGTTATCACCGGAGACAAAGTACTCATCCGGACCAAGCGTCACACTGCGTCCGTCCGTAAATGCCCCAGGCCGCGTGTAGTTTTCCGGTGGAATGTATGATTCGGGAAGTTTCTCTCCGTTAATCCAGATTGCATTGTCGCGCACCTCAACCGTTTCTCCGGGAACACCAACCACACGCTTAATAAAGTCACACCCCGTACCCTCAGGACACTGTGCGGCTTCGGGGGCATGGAACACGACAACGTCCCCACGCTGCGGGGAACCGAAACGATACGAAATTTTATCCGTCAGCAAATAATCACCGTTATTATACGTTGGAAACATCGAAAGACCGTTCACCTGATGCGGTTGAACCAGCAATAAATACACAACCAAGAAAATCGAAAGCACAATGACGACGGTTTGAACAATCTCGAGGAAAAAACTGCCAATTGAGCCAAAAAATCCATCCATATACTCAGGTATTATGATAAGATACATGGGTCAGCGCAAGTAGTAAGAAATGTCTGGCTCCTTAGCTCAGCTGGCTAGAGCGTTCGATTCACATTCGAGAGGTCACAGGTTCGAGCCCTGTAGGAGCCACACTTTTATTCTTTAAGTTCTCGCAATATCATTTCCAGTTGCTGTTTGCCCTTTTCGGTTATAGACGGGGAAAGCCTGCGCATGTGGTACGAAAATAATATGAGGTATCGGTTTCGAAGCTCAATATCATCACTAGCATTTTGAATATACCCCGCAACCGTTCTCAGTGTGTAGCACACATACGCTGTTTTAATATCGCGCGAGGTGCGCAAGGCTTCTATCAATTCAAGAAGTGTTTGCGGGTTAACGATTTTTTTCAATAGTGTTTCGCTGCTTACTTGGTTATCATAGTGAAGTAAGAAATTTTGTTGAATCATGCCGGAGTTTTGTATATCTGTAAAAGGTTGTACGGTGCCGGAAACATCGTATGCATACACAGCAAAAAATGGATGTTCAGAACGCGATGGTTCAATGGTGATGGGATACTCCCCACTTGCTGGTTTCTGAACGAGATGAAAGACGAGTTCCTGGTCATGTGGTGTACTTTCAAGATCGTCCTGTAAATGGTTTTCTGAAAAAACATCTTCGTTAAATGGTTGGTTACCCGAGAACAATACTTGTGTTTGTGTGTCATGGACAACAAGAATGTAACTCAAGTCTGTATGGCTGGGAGTAAACGTGCGGAGTGACTGCGGATTATCCTGTGCGGAAAGAGTAGTTTTATCACTCCAAAAAGGATCGTATGCTGTAAAAATATTTGGATCGGTCTGTGTACCGCGCGCGACAACAAAATGGCCGGGAACCGCAACAATAGTTGGCCGTTGATTTTTGAGTTCCTGCGTAATATTTTCAGAACTATATGTTTTCCACGTAAACTCAAGTGCCGAACGCTCTGGATGTACATCAGCAATTTGTTTTGACAACCGTGTAAGTGCAAGCCAGTTGAGATATCCATCACCAATGTATCCATCGGGTTGGTGTGTAAGCCAAGTATTGAGCGTAGATGGATCGAGGATTTGATTGTCCGGAAGCATTGATAGCCCATGATACCGAAGAATCATGACCGCGCTGGTGAGCGCACATCCCCACCGTTCAATTGTATTTTTGGTGCCTGCCCATATGCTTGCTCGGTCATACTCCTGCGACTTCCACGCTTCGCCGCGCTGTGAAAGATATGGCACTGGCAGCGTGATTGTTTCATCCAGCGTTTTTATGACGACATTGTCAAACCATACAACGGAATGGGAGTCGGCGCCAACGCTTGCACGGAAGCCGATTGTGGGCGAGCCAGTGAGTAACGGTGGTGTATCCATGAAATCAAGCACAGTTTGCCCATCAACGCGCACAACAATCCGCCCGTTTGCATACATGTCATTCGAAATATGATACGTCCCATTCGGAATGAACGGATATATTGCGCTTCCTCCCGGAACAGGTTTTTCAGAATATATTTTGTTATCCACCACTTTTATACTGAACGTAGACCCAGGCACGATAAACCGGGGCAGATACGCGCGGTCCATATGCATGCTTTCTGGCATGGTCATGTCAAACTCAAATGTGTAGTTTTGGTTTTCCGGTATACGGAAGTGGTCAGGAATAATTTCTGTTAAACACCCGGGACTATTAATAATAATGCCAAGGCGCTGCAGAAGAACCTGCCAAAGCGCGGGTTGAGATCCATTCATACATGGCAGTTGGGAGTTTGCCCACTGGAAGTTCCATGAAACCGTCCAACCGGTAAGATCTCCATCGTCAAAATTATCTTCAAACAGCGTAGCAGCTTGTGTCTGATGTGGAGTCATCAAGATAGCGATGAATACGATACAATACAAGGCATAACGCATATACGAAGGAGTTTACAGGTGCGATCGAACAAACAGCGTACGAAAACCAAACTGCTCTTTCTTGCCAGGCTTTACGCGCCGCACATCGGTGGTGTTGAAAAACATGTTGCACAACTTTCTGAACAGCTGGTGGGGCGCGGATATAAAATAACAGTGATTACGGAACAGTTTGACGCAATGCTTCCCCTTCATGAAACGCAGAAAAACATCGACATTTACCGAATTCCGAAAAAACAGTGTGAAACAAAGCTTGGTATTTGGCGGTGGCTGCTAGCCCATCGTTTTCTTGTTGAAGAGGCAGATACTATTCACGCGCACGATGTGTTCTGGTGGTACTTACCGCTCCGCTTCATATATATAACAAAACCGGTCTACACGACGTTTCATGGATACGAGGGTTCTCAGCCGCCAACACAGAAGGCGGTTCGGTCGCGAAAGCTAGCCGAGCTTCTTTCTCATGGAAATATTTGCGTGGGTGAGTGGATGAAAACATGGTATGGAACTCATCCTACAGCGATTTTGTACGGTGCCGGAAAGGCTCGACCTTCCCGTTCCCCTCGGGAGAATTCTGCGGTATTTATTGGAAGAATTGATGAAGATACGGGAGTACTTGCGTACATTGAAGCAGTGAAGCTTTTGCGTGGAAAAATCAGCTTAGATATGTATGGCGAAGGATCACTGTTGTCGAAACTCAAATCCCATATCGAAAATGTGCCATACATCAAGTATAAAGGCCTCACAAAAACTCCGGAGATCATACTTGCAACATACCGTTTTGCCTGCGTGTCTCGGTATTTAAGTATGATCGAAGCAATGCAAATCGGCAGATATGTGTTTGCGCAGTGGAATAACGCGATTAAGCGCGACTATCTTAAAAGTTTTCCCGCGGTACAATGGTGCTCGGTTTCTTCTTTGCCGGAAGATATCGCGCAGGAAATGATGTACATCATTGACCATCCAGAGCGTGAAAAATCAGCGGTACATGGTGCGCAAACATGGGCAGTCGCACAAACTTGGGAGCACATCGCTGATGTGTATGAATCACTATGGCAAACATCTCGGTAGTTATCACCGTTAAAAATGAAGAGCGTAATCTTGCTGATCTTTTTGCCGGATTGGAACGCCAGTCAAAACTTCCCAATGAGGTTGTCATTGTTGATGGTGGGTCAACCGACCGCACACATCGTGTACTTATGCAGTGGAAACCGCCATTCCGTAAAGTGATCATCCGCAAGTCAGGAAATCGGTCTGTTGGGAGAAACGCTGGCATTTTGGTAGCAAGAAATTCTATCATTGCGTTGACAGATGCAGGATGTGTTCCAGCGCGGGATTGGATAAAAAACGTCACTGCCCCGCTAATTTCAAAAAAAACTGATGTTGTTGCGGGATACTACGAAGCCAATGCCCACACGCCGTTTGAACGTGCAGCGGCGGCGTATATGTTAGTGATGCCGGAACGCGTGAACGAACGAAACTTTCTCCCGGCAACTCGTTCAATGGCACTATTGAAGTCCGTATGGAAACGCGTTGGCGGTTTTGATGAGCGGTACACGTGGAACGAAGATTATGTGTTTGCCCACGCGTTAAAAAACTCGTCAATCAAAATAAAATTTATCCGCTCAGCAGTTGTACGATGGCTACCTCCCGCAAATTGGTTAACGTGGATGAAGCAAATATTTCGTTTTGCAGTTGGGGATACGCAAGCGGGGATTTTTCGGCCCAAAGTTCTTTTCATGTTCGCGCGTTATACTGTCTGGCTACTTATGTATATATGGATGCCATGGATTGCTCTCCTTTTGCTACCGGCATACTTTTTTTGGTCAATACAGAAAAATTGGCGATACGTCCGTAGTTTTTCAGCAGTCTATCTTCTTCCGTTTCTCCAAGTATCTTCAGATGTCGGGGTCATGTGTGGGTCGATAATCGGCATGTTTCACTATGTGTGGAATACATACCTATGAAAAAGCTGCTTTCCATTGTTATTGTGTCGTACAAAAACTTTGCACAGGCACAAGTGTTAAAACGGAACCTTTCAAAAGAAAAACGATGGGAGTGTGTCATTGTTGATAACACAGTACACAACCGTGGGTATGGAACAGCATGCAACGAGGGCGCGCGTCAAACGCATGGAGAATATCTTCTCTTTTTGAATGCAGATGTTGAGATCACTATCCCAGTAGTAAAAAAAATGCTTGAGTATATGCAAAAACATAAAAATGTTGGAGTTGTTGGTCCGCAGTTTTTAAATGCAGAAGGAAATATTGAACAATCTTCGACAAAACTGCCGACGCCATCGGTTGCAGCAGTCGCGCTGTCGTTTTTAAATCGGTTGTTTCCACATAATGCAGTTTCTAAAAACTATTGGCTCAAAACATGGGATCGAAAAACGACACGTGAAGTTAATGTTATTTCCGGCGCGGCGATGCTAGTCCGCAGAAACGATTTTATCCGCATAGGCGGTTTTGATCATCAATTTTTCTTGTACTGGGAAGAGTTTGATCTTTGTGCCCGCATGAAACAGATCGGCAAACGCGTTGTATTTTTAGTTGATGCACAGGCGTATCATCCCCGCCAAGTTTCTATCCGCTTAGCGCAACGTGAGGGGGTAGAAACACGCCGGTATTTCACGCAAAGCCGTTTTCGGTACTTCAAAAAGTATTTCGGATTCATACAAGCAGTTCTTTTAGAGTCTTGGCTTACCGTTACGGAACAATGGAGACTCTTTTCTCTTTTAGCATTAAGTTTTTTTCTACGGACGTATGATCTTCTTCATATTCCAGTGATTGGCGATGTTGGCAGAGATTATCTGCGCGCGTTGTCATTGTTACGCTTCCAATCGTTTGATTTGCTTGGTATTCCTTCCAGTATTCCAAGATTTGCGCAAGGCCCGCTCAACATATGGTTTGATGCATTGAGTTTTCTTTTTGGTGGAGTGTCGGTGTTTGCTCCACCGTTGTTTGCGGCAGTGCTCACTACGATGGGTATTGGTTTGTTATACGTTCTGCTTGAAAAGCGCATAGGAAAGACTCCGGCGTTCCTGGGGGCACTCCTTATGGCGGGATCGCCGATGGAAATTATTCACTCCCGCATGCCATTTTATCTTTTTGCTGTTCCAGTATTTACACTCCTATACTTTTTTGCACTGGAGCGTATGGAAACAGTAAAAACGCGGTGGAGTGTATTTTTTGCAGTACTCAGCTTTGGCGTGTTGTTCCAGTGGGAGCTTGCGGTTATTCCATTGAGCGGGCTTCTCGTATGGCAAGGCGTGAAACAGAGAAACATATGTTTGAAGTATTGGAAGTCTGTGTTTTTTGGAGCAGTTTTAGGATTTCTTCCACAAATACTGTATGATCTCACGCACCGTTGTACCCAACTTTGTGGACTTGTCGCTTGGGCGGGATACCGTACGGTTGCTATCACAGGATTTGACGCGCGGCATGGTGTAACGGTGAACACATTTACCACCACATTGATTGCGTCTGCAGAACAACTCAAAAAATTGATTGGGTGGAACGAGTACATATCACTCATAGGCGTAGGAATAATCATTCTTTTTGGTCTTTATGTTTCCCGGAAACGCCGGTTACCGCATCTCGTGCTGTACTCACTTTTAGGATTTATATTGATGGGTATTGGCGTTGTTATTCATGGCTCTCCTTCTGAGGCATACTTTCCGCAGTTTTCTCTCTTTCTCGCTATTCTCTTTGGGTATGGTGTATCTCGAATCACATCAAAGTATGTACGATGGCTGGTTATACTTGGAATCGTTGTGCTTATAGCAAAAAATGGTACCCTTCTTATCCAGAATCATTTTTACACATCATCTATAGTGAACTCGATTGAGGCAGCGCAGTGGGTAGTCCGCGACGCTAGCGGACAACCAATACGCTTTGTGTCATACGACACGGGAGCAGTATTTCCAACATACGTAGATAGCATGCGGTTCTTAAGCACGATACGAGGTGGCAGAATCGGAGACGGTGGCGTTCTCTATATCGTATCTTTCGAAAAAGACGTCGTTCTTCCATCGGTTGATGTAGAAAAACGCGTGTTTGGCGATGTAACGATTGTAAAAAATCTTGTGGGTGGTACAGTGATCGAATGAAAAAGCCGATCGATCTTTCCATCATTATTGGCACATATAACTCAAAAGAATTAATTCGCAAAACACTGCGTTCTATTTATCAGCACACAAAACGTATCACGTTTGAAATAATTCTCATTGACGATGCTTCAACAGATGGAACATATCACGACATCCGCGCGCTTTTCCCCAAGATTACTGTGTTAAGAAATGCAAAAAATCTTGGATACAGTAAAACATATAACAAAGGAACAAAGTTGGCAAAAGGCCGATATATTCTGCATTTAAACTCAGACGTGTTGTTTACAAAAAATTCTCAACTCTGGAGAATGATTGCGTTTCTTGATGATCATACTGAGATTGGTGTCGCAGGATGCAAAGTACTAAAGTACAACAAACAATTGGATCTTCCATGCCGCCACGCGGTTCCGACAATAAAAAACGTAGTCTTCCAAACTTTTGGTTTGTACACACTATTTCCTTTTGCAAAAAAACTAAACTACTACATGACATACACGAACGAAAACCGTACAACGGAAGTTGGCGGAGTGCTTGGCGCGTTCATGCTTATTCGAAGAAAGACTTGGAAGGATGTTGGTCGTTTAGACGAACGTTTTTATATGTACTGTGAAGATACCGATTATTGCTATAGGGCAATACAATCGGAATGGAAAGTGTATTATTACCCGCATATCGCGATTATGCACATTCATGGAGGAACGACGCGCCAGTTCCGGCTAAAAGCGGTGTATCTTTTCCACAAGGGCATGGCGCATTACTACCGCAAGCACTACGCGCATCATCACATCACAATGGCAAACACGTTTGTATACACAGGTATTCTTTTGCGGTTTTTACTTTTTCTTGGAGTTGAGAGCGCGCAGTATCTTACAACGCGGTTGGCTTTCGGCATACGGCGATACTATCTATTGCCGAGTTTGAGTTAAACGGGCTAATACGATAGTTTTTCTCTGAAATTGAACGAAACTCAGCTATTTGAGCGTTGAGCGCTTTTCTATTCGCAAATGACGCAAGATCAAATAAAAATTGACGGATTTTTCTTGGAAAAAGCTTTCTCAGAGAAAACGGATCAAAAGAAAAAAAAGAAAAAACGCGTCGTTTTCTAGCATCTTCAAAACGTTCCACTTGAGCATCTCCCATTACCCCATAGAGTTTGACTTTGGCAAAGTACTTCAACAATATGCGGCGTAACGCATCTCCAGAGTACTCTATAAAATGATACGGATTTTCATTATATGAAGAACGCGGCGCATTCGGAGTAGAAAAAATACACACACCATCCGGTTTTAACGATTTTTGTATGGTGCGAAGGTATTGATCTAGGTGTTTAGGAGAAATGTGCTCGATAACCTGCAGAGAAATAATGACGTCAAATTTTTGACGTGGATGAAAACATTCTATGCTTGTGCAAGCAAACTGTATATTTTTTTTCTGAAAAATGGTTTTACTTTTTTCAATACTTGTTTTGTCTTTATCTATGCACAAGACTGAGGTTGCTACGTCGGCGATTCTATTTGCTCCATACCCACTGCCACTTCCAATCTCTAGTACTGTTTTATTTTTGCAGTACTTCATACAAAAGGTATACGCGGCTTGTTGTTGAAAGAAAAACGCCGAAAGCTCTGGATGATCAATGTCAACCCGTTCAGCGCTCATCGTATACAATATGTGAGGTGTCATCGTGTGATTCTAGTATATACGTATAGGATGTGCAGTATGCCAGAACCCTACAACATGGTTGTGATCAGCGCGATTATAACGTTTGGCCTAGTAGCAGCGCTGTTTGTTTACCGGTATATCTTTCCAAAGAAAAAATTGAAGTTGTTTTTTGTCCTCATACTTCTTTCTCTCCTTCCACTGTGGAGTATTTTGAGACCAGGTTCGTACGAAAGCGGTGATCTCGCAATTCATGCAACATTTGCAATGCCATTTTTTGATTCACTCAAGGAGGGGAATGTTGTCCCGATCTGGAATAGTTATTTTTTACAGGGAAACGGATATCCCCTGTATGCATTCACATACCCTTTTCCGTACTACGCCATTTCTCTGTTCCACGTTGCAGGTTTTTCATTCATTGACAGCATCAAGGCGCTTCTCATTGTTTCATTTATTGGTTCTGGAGTTGGGATATACGCGTTTGTAAAAAAAGAACTTCAAAGTGATATATCTGCTTTTACTGCTGCCGTTTTCTATCTCTTTGCCCCATATCACTTGATAGACATGCACTTCCGAGTGGCTTTGGGCGAAACGATCGCGTTCATGATCCTCCCATTCTGTTTTTTCATGCTTAAAAACATGAGTAAAACATTGTCATATAAAAATTTGATGGGGTTCGCTTTTGCATTTGGTTTACTTATTCTTTCTCATCAAGCAATTGCGCTTATCACACTCCCACTTTTATTGATGTACGCGGCGACGTTGTATCCTACGAATTTGCAAAAATTGCGGTACACCATTTTTGTTGGAGCAGGGTTTATTCTCACGCTCGCGCTGACTCTTTTTTATTGGCTTCCACTTCTTGTTGAGTCAAAATACACCAATATTCTTTCGGCGGGAACAATAGAGTTTCCCACAATGCGCGAGTTTTTTTACTCTCCTTGGCGATGGGGCTTCTTATATCAAGGACATCAAGGGGAGCTTTCATTCATTCTTGGATATATCCACTGGATTGGTATCGCCCTTTCTTTATTGCTTCTCATAAAAAACAAAGGCCATATATTTGGCATATTGAGCAAGTTTTTTTCTTCAAAAAGTATGATTTACCGTGAAAAAGTTTTGTATGCGATGGTACTTGGCGCATTCATTACTCTTTTCTTTATGACTCAGAAAGTATCACAACCGATATGGACATCCATCACACTTCTTCATGGGTTCCAGTTTTCGTATAGACTGCTTCTCCTTTTGGCGTTTCTTTCATCCATACTCATCGGTATTCTCGCAAAGTATATAAAACGTCCCACCATCGTTTTGGTAGTCTGCGCTATTACGATTGGCATAACAATCCTTAATTGGGGAAATAGGAAGACAGTATTGAATGTGACGGACGCGACAATACGCGCCAACCTTCTTCAAAGTTTTACAAAAGTTGGTCCCGGTAGAACGGTTTGGGTAGATACCGATATGTTAAAACCACCCAAAACGCCGATGGAAATCACACAGGGCAAAGCGGAGATCACACAAACGTACCGTACTTCAACAACACACAGATATACCGTACGCGTAGATTCGGATACGGCGATACTGAAAGAAAATACGTTGTACTTCCCCGGATGGACCGTGTTTGTGGATGAACGTTCATACCCAATGAGTTTTACCAATGCATCTTCCCCAGGATTTCCAATGTTCTCGCTTTTGCGGGGGAAATACGACGTTGAGGTAAAGTTTGTTGATACACCCGTGCGGTTTTTCTCAAAAAGAATAAGTTTTGGAGTAGCCCTTATCATGCTTGAACTCTTCCTTTTTTCAGTATTTCGACCACACTCTGCTAAGATAGTGTCATGGCAAAAACCTCCACGATCTCGGCGGTAATTCTCAGTAAAAATAACGCGCGGTCTCTTGAACGGGCATTACGATCGGTTCAATGGTGTGACGCCCGTATTGTTCTTGATGATAACTCTACCGACGATACGCAACGCATCGCTCTCAAATACCGCGCAGAATACGTGCGTTCACCTCTGTCGGATAACTATGCGAAACAACGAAACTATGGACTAACGCTGGCGCATACGGACTGGATATTTTTTCTTGACACAGATGAGTATGTTCCAGAAGCATTCATGCACGAAATACGTGCAGCACTTCGTACTGGCAACTGCAATGGATACATGCTGAAGCGGACTGACATTTTTATGCAGAAAAAACTTCACCACGGAGAGACGGGGCACGCGCGGTTTTTGCGCCTTGCAAAGCGCGATACAGGATATTGGCAACGGCCGGTGCACGAAACGTGGAGCATTTCCGGGAACATCGGTACTCTCAAACACCCACTCATGCACACGCCGCATGATTCTATCTCCTCTTTTCTCGATAAAATTATTGTGTACACAACCATGGAGGCGCAGTATAGAAAGCGCAACGGAGAACGGTTTTCTCTTTTTAAAGTTCTTGTGTATCCTTCCGCGAAATTTTTTGTGAATTATGTATTAAAACGAGGTTTTCTTGATGGATTTCCCGGATTGGCAATGGCATATATGATGAGCCTGCACTCGTGTATTGTCAGGATACAAATATATGAAAAATAAGTTTGATCTCTCATCTTTTGTATATCGAGTGATGTTTTTAGTATTTTGGGGACTTCTTATTTTGGGACAGTTTCAACGCGTTGGTTTAAGAAACGGCATTGCATTTTCTCTGCACGAAATTGTTCTTGCCGTTGGAGTTTTTTGGTTGTGGGGCGCACATGGTCGGTGGGCGTGGAACACAATGTGGTCAAAATCGTGGAGCAAAGTACTCGTTCTATTTTTTTCATGGCTTATCATAGGGTTGATTCTCGCGTTTTTGCGGCAAAACCAGTTTTGGTCCATTGGTGTTTTATACGCGGTACGGTTTTTATTGTATGTTTCGGTATATCCCATCTTTGTTTTGGGGATAAAGCGCCAATACATCACAAAACGGGATATTTCATGGAGGGTTCTTGGATTGGGTTTAGGAATCGCCGGAATCGGCCTTGTACAGTACGCGATCTTCCCCGATATGCGGTTTCTCCAGCACCTTGGGTGGGACGATCACTATTTCCGACTGATCTCAACACTTTTTGATCCTGCATTTTCTGCAGCTGTCATATGTTCTGCATTATTTATGGTACCCATTTTCACAGTATCTCCAGTATGGAAGAAGTATGCAATGTATCTCTTATTATTTTTAGCGTTGCTTCTTACGTACTCGCGCGCGGGATATGTCAGCGTTGTCGCCGGAATGGTTACAACATCAGTATTACTGAAAAAGAAAAACATGCTTCTAGGAATTATCGCTTTGACGATAGGAATCATTTTTTTGCCGCGGTTGGCAAGTGAGGGTACTCGTCTTGAACGCACTGCAAGTATCACGGCGCGCATAACATCGTTCCGTTCAACCGTTCAATCATTTTCATTGCAAACGTTCGTTATCGGTGACGGATGGTATCTCAAACAAGCGGGGCGGGTTCCACAAGTGTCATGGTTAGCTTCTCACTCCTCGGCGCCGGATAATAGTTATCTTCACGTACTCCAATCAACAGGTATACCGGGGTTTGCGCTTTATATTGCTTTTTTGATTCTTCTTTTTAAAAAAGTCCGTGTCTCCCCATATCTTGCCGGGTTGTATGTTGCCATTGTAGTGGGGTCATTTTGGAACAATCTCCTGTTTTATCCGTGGATTATGGTTATACTGTGGAGCATGGCAACGGTATCGCGCCGTATGTAAAAATGGCCCATTCGCACATGCATAATATTCCGCATGTTTCTGCATGATATGATGACTCCATGGGATACACAAAAAAGGCTCTTGAGGGATTTGGATGGCTTTCCACTTTAAAAATTGGCACAAAAGCGCTTGCAGTAGGCCGCATTATTATCCTTGCCCGTCTTTTAAGTCCAAGAGATTTTGGTGTCTTTGGCATTACAACCGCTGTACTTGCGTTGGTAGAACGATTGTCTGAAACGGGCATTAACACATTCCTTATTCAACGCGGCGGTCAGTATGAAAAGTATGTAAACACTGCCTGGGTTGTTTCTATTATCCGTGGGCTACTTATTACAGCACTTCTTTTCGGTACAGCGTTCTTTTTGCCAACATTTTACGCAGAACCCCGCCTTTTTCTTATGTTGTGCCTTGCTGCGACAATTCCCTGGATTAAGGGATTTATTAACCCCGCCATTATTAAATACTGGAATGCCCTGCGGTATGCGAACGAGGTTGTTATTCGGGGCATTCTCGCGTTCATAGAAACAATCGGGGCTATTTTCCTCGCATTATGGCTGCGTTCTGCCGAGGCGCTTGTGCTCGCGCTTATTGTTTCTGCAGTTGCAGAAGTTGTTATTTCACACATTTTTGTTTCGCCAAGACCGAAGTTTCTTATTCAGATGGCGCGTCTAAAAGATATTTTGCGGGCAAGCGGATGGTTGAACATTGGAGGACTGCTCGTGTTTCTTGTAAATAATTTGGATGATCTCATTATTGGAAAACTTCTTGGAACACAAGCGCTGGGATATTATCAGACAACGTTTCGTGTTGCTCAGTCTAGCGTCGGTGAGTTTGGCGATCTCAGCGCGCAAACGGTTTTTCCGATTTATACCTCGATTTATCAAGATAGAAAAAGATTAAGAAGAGCATTTTTCCGATCTGTTGTTCCATTAGCGTTTTTCCTTCTTATTCCTATGGCATTACTTTTTGCGTACCCGATGTTTTTCGTGACACTGGTGCTTGGTAAGCAGTGGATTCCTATCGTTGCCATTCTGCCATGGCTTCTTGGATCAGGATTTTTTCAGGCAATAAACACCGTGATGTATCAACTATATCTTGCTATTAGGAAACCGTCGTACAACGCAGGAATTCTTTTGCTTCATCTTGTTGCGATGGTTGGCTTGCTTATTCCACTTTCTCAAAGTCGTGGACTTGTTGGTGCGGGTATGGCAATATTCTTTTCTTACCTACTTATTCAACCCCTACACATCTTTTTTGCATATCGCGCATTACGTCGCTCATAACCATTACGGTTGATACGTGACTTTAACTTCTTGTTCGGTCATGTTACCTGCTTGATCAATGGCTTGAATTTTTAGTGTATTTTCACCTTGGCCCAACAAGTATGTTCCAACAAAACTTCCATCCGATGTTGTAATTAAAAGCTTTCCATTGAGTAATGTCTGAACATTTGGATCTGTTTTTCCTTGGACAGAAACGGTCTGATCCTTAGTTCGGGTAAACACCGCACCATCCTGCGGGGCAGTAACAGATAGTTGAGGTTTGGTTGTTTTCAAGAGGACGGTTTGGGTTTGCGAACGCGACTCGGCTTTTTGATCGTTGCGGGAAACAACAAGAATGTCATTGTTTCCATCGGTGAGAAAGATGGGCTCAAATGCAAACGAACCGTCTGCGCTCGCACGTACCTCTTGCACAACAGACCCATTGTTTTGTAATACCATAGAGGTATTGGCTTCACCAATGCCCCCAACAACAAGTTTCGCACTGTTCGTTGCCTCCGGAAGAGGAACAACGATTGGAACCTGTGGGGGAAACGCATCGTTTGTCGTGGTTATGGAAGATTTTGGTGAAAACGCGGTGTACAGGCGTGCGATCGAAGGGAGAAGGAGAAAAAAGAACACCGATAACAATGCGACTGAAAGAAGGAAAAAGACAAGTGTCTGCCACATCATCTTTTTTTGTTGATATCGGGATATTCTGCTCGCGTCGTATGCCATAGATCTGCTTTTATTCTACTCCAACGGGTAATGTTTCGTGAGCCCCCCGACAGAATCGAACTGTCGTCCGCGGTTTACGATACCGCTGCTTTACCACTAAGCTAGGGGGGCTTCGGCGTCCCTATCGGACTGCTCACGGATTGCCTGTTCCGCAGCTTTTCCCGTGTCCATTCCTCCATCAATAAGCTCTACAATGCGTTCTGCGATAGACGAAAAGGGGCCCTTTTTCCCCACCACAGCAACAAGCCTTTCACGCGTCATTGTTGAGAGTGAACTAAGCGCTGTTTCATTCATCATATAAGCCTTCCTATTATACAGTTTCCAGCAGGAGTTTCTCTAAATGTTTGATCTGTTTTTTCCACGTCCAAATCTTTTCAACCCATGTTCTGCCATTTTGACCCATTTGGTGGGCTATTTTGGGGTTATCTAACAGGTACATGATCCTATCCGCAATTTCTTGAGGATCAAAATCCACTAAAAATCCCGTGCGCCCGGAAAGCATGGTTTCCCGATAGCCTGCAACGTTGAGCGCAATCACAGGAACGGCACATGCCATTGCCTCCAAAGGAACAAGGCCAAAGGTATCATACCGGCTTAAGGACACTACAACGACTGATTCGTTGTACGTCTTCACCAATTCTTTTTCGGTTATGCGCCGATCATTTTTTGTTCCAAACACAAAAACGAGGCGGGGCCGTTTATGTTTAGGAATACGCGCCATTGCTTTTTGGATAAGATCGTATCCGTAAATATATTCTTTTTCAGCGACAAACAATACTTGTCTTTTCTTCTTTACGTTCATTGGAGTAAATACTTTTTCATCAACACCCAAATACGAAATTTTTGGATAGAGGTCAAAACTGTGGATCATGTACTCACGCCCAAAAAGACTGATTGCAAACGTGTGTTTCGCACTTCGTGCATTTTCTCGATCAATACGTTTTCGTATAAAGCGTGTTACGTATTCATACAACCTATTTATAATCCCCAAATTGGCAGGCGGCCGCAATGAATACTCATAGACGATGCGGAGCGGTTCCAGGCAAAAATACACGTTGTTTGTTTTTAAATACCGCAAAAGAAATGGCGCTTGCGTGAAGCTATCGGTGTGGACAAGCACAACATCATATCTGCGTGTATCAATATCCTGACTAATTTTTTTATGAAGGAGGGGCAAACGATAAAACACATCAAAATCTTTTTGCATTCTGCCAAAAAAAGGAATGGTGCCTTGAGATAACGAGAAAGGATATATATATTCGTGGTGTGCAAAGAGGCCGGGATCAAACATGTCATCTTCTTTTTCGGTTGAGTACAAATCAATAGTGTGACCCAGCGCGCGCAGTCCTTTTACATGTTCCTGAACGACACGTTTTGCTCCTCCAAAGCGTAAATGATAGAAAACAGCGATCTTCATACCAAGTATGATATCATGACTTTTGCCCGATCATTATTAGAAAAGAATTGATACATCAAATGACTCGACCCGCGACAATACAAAAAATGTGCCGTTCATGCGGTGGAAAAACATTATCAACGATTTTGTCGTTGGGGAACATTTATTTATCGGAGTTCCATACTACGGCAAGAAAACCAGCGGCATACCCACTCACCCTTGTTTTGTGCTCAAACTGTCATCTTGTACAACTTAAACACACAACACCGCCGTCGGTGCTGTACACCGATAACTATGGGTACAAGTCTGGCGTTAATAAAACGATGCAGATGGAACTCAAAGACATTGTTCAGAAAGCACTAAAAGCACTGAAGAAGAAAAAAGGAAAAATTCTTGCGGTTGATATTGGAGCAAACGATGGAACGTTGTTGCAAAACTATCCATCATCGGTAACGCGGGTTGCTATAGAACCTATTAAAAAGCTCTCTAAAGAGGCAAAACGCCACGCTAATATTGTTATCAATGATTTTTTTACCTACAGGGCATATAAAAAATCTTTGGGGAAGAAAAAAGCGAACATTATTACCGCTATTTCCTGTTTCTACGACATGGATGATCCCAACACGTTTCTCTCCGACATTACCAAGATTCTCGATGAAAATGGTGTGTTTGTTATCCAACAAAACTACTTAAAATCAATGCTGGAACTTCACGCATTTGACAACATTGTGCACGAACACCTCGAATATTACTCGCTTCATTCTCTTCATCATCTTTTGGCGAGACATCATTTGGAAGTTTTCCACGTTGAAAAAAGTCCAATGAATGGGGGAAGTTTTAGGACATATATTGCGTGTATGGGAAAAAGAAAAATCAATAACTCGGTTAAACGCTTATTACAACAGGAAGATAAACTAAAACTCAACACAAAAAAACCATACGATGTGTTTGCAAAACAAGTGAAGAAAAACAAAAAGAAGCTGAAAGCGTTTATTCAGCGTGTGGTAAAAAAGGGGAAAACTGTTTTTGTGTACGGCGCGTCAACCCGCGGAAACACACTTCTTCAATATTTCGGACTCAACAATACGTTATTTATCGCAGCCGTTGAGCGAAACCCCGAAAAATGGGGAAAGAGAATCGCTTCGTTAAATATTCCTATTATTTCTGAAGAACAAGCCCGAAAGAAACAACCTGACTACATGCTCGTTCTTCCTTGGTTTTTCAAGGATGAGTTTCTGAAACGCGAAAAAAAATATTTAAACTCGGGCGGGCATTTTATCTTTCCGCTTCCGTCGTTTGAGATTGTGTAGATGCATGCATTTTGAGCGGGTGAGGGGAATCGAACCCCCGTCTATTCCTTGGGAAGGAATCATTCTGCCATTGAACCACACCCGCGCGTTTCTTCCAGCATACCTTTGTCGCACAGGCATATCATACCAACTCTATTGCGGAATCACGAGGAGTGTCCCTGTCTCCAGAACGTTCGGATTTTTAATCATCTTTTTATTTGCATCATAAATTTTCGTCCAAGCGTATCCGTTGTTGTAAAAACGTTGGGCAAGTTTCCACAACGTATCGCTTGCTGTCGTCCGGTAGGTTTTGAGCTGATTTTTATCCCCAACTGGTTGAGGCCGCACTGCCGCCTTTGGAATCATCAGGACAGTTCCCTCAATCAACTGCTGATCGGGGACAAGATTATTTTCTTTTTCAACATCAATGTAGTTATACGGGGAACCATAAAATGCTTCGGCAATTTTCCATGTTGAGTCGCCTTTTTGGACGATGTACCGCAGGGGCAACGCATTGAGCCGGACTGTTGTCGGTAAAGATTTCAATACTTCCGGTTGAAACTTTTCGAGAATGCTTTTTGAATAAAAATCATGGAGTTGTGCACCGATACTTCGCGACAAACCAGACAAAACAAGCGCCAACATGACAAAGAACAGGCTGCCCAAAATGGCGCTCATGAGGGTTTCGTTTGACCGAATGCGCACAAGCATGCGTCGGATGGAGTGTTCTTGCTCTTCGATTTTTTGCTTTTTCATAATATTCGCGAGTAACTCAAGGGTACTCGCCATGTTCACTTCGTTCACTTGGCGAGCCCGATCGGATTCGAACCGACGATCTTCTCCGTGACAGGGAGACATGTTAACCACTACACCACGGGCCCAGATTCAGACGTATTGTACCAAGAGGAAGAAGCGGGGGCAAGGGAAAAACATTAAAACAACTACGTATCACTACACGCTCTCATGCAAGTTTCTTGGAGGAAGAGCGGCTCTAAGATCGCTTGTTGAAATTTTAAAAACCCCAGTAATCCTTAACTGCCTACATTTTTCCATAACGCCATACCACGTTGTGGCCCTGCGTAAGCTCCCATCCAAAACCACAAGCTCATGGTAATGTGCCCCCTTTTGTTCATATACGATAAAGTAGGAATATCCAGGATCTGGTTTTAAACAAGCAACTTCTTCCGCAGTTCGTACATCAAATCGTGTGCCCAGTTTTAAAACAAGCTCTTCTGTGGTGGGTCCTGTTTCTGGCATTGCCATACGTGCGTCGTATTGTATATCACAATATATTGATGAGTCAATGAGATGTACTTATAGCAAGTATTTTGTGTACTCTCCGGCACAGGGATGACCATAACACATCCAGACCTCTTGTTTTTGAGGAAGCAAGACCAAAGAACCAATCGTTTCATTTGATCTACAAATGGGAAATTCCTGATTTTGGGTATCAGAAAGCAACAAAGCCATATCCCCTTTTGTCATACCATTTTCAACAAGTTCATTCGTCCTTTTGTATCGAGCCTCAGAACTTTTCGTATGAAACTTTTCCAACTCCTTCATTTCTGAAGACAGATAATGATTTGTGTGGACGTACGGATCGCCAACAACTCGATTGACCGCTATTTTGCTTCCGGCAATTTCAACATTTCTAACTTCTTGATTCTGAACTAAGACATGATTAAAACCTGAAGCCTTTGGAGTTTTACGTATGATATGTTCAGCCTCATCTAAAGACGTACATTCTAAAACTGCTCTGGCCAAAAAGTTTTTTGGCACACCGACTTGATTTGTTTGATAAAGATCGTTAATACACTGAACTAAGCCCCAATTATTACATGCGGCAGAAACTCCCGGAACAGCAGTTGCGTAATGCAAACCTAAACATGTGGTTTTTCCAATGGTCGCTTTCATGACATATAGCTCATCCATAGCGTCCAAAGACCAATCTTCGTTATGACCAACTACCGCCCCATTTCTTCCAAAACTAACTGCAATTGTGCAATGGTCTGTGTTTACTGCGTGTCGCTTATCCTGATCTTCGGACACGTCATAGACTTCTCGATTATTGATAAAGAAATATTCTTCCTTTGATACACTCGCAGAAAAAGCGATCGCTTCCATTTCTTCAATGAGATGGGGGAAATACTGTTTGGTAACGTCATAATAGGGCTTTGTTTGTCGTAAATAATTTTCGTAATGTGAAATAGATTTTCTTCTGTGTTCAATTTTCTGTTTGATACTATTGCTGAATGTGGTGCCAATAGCATTCCCAACATCTTTATATGTTCCAGAAACTTCGATGAAAGGAAAAGATTTTGACATAGGACCATTATAGTATTTTCTATTGATCTTTTGCAGAAAGCTCTATGAAGTGATACTATTGAAAGTATTCTACATAAGGAGGCCGCATGAATATTTCAACAGTGCTTATCATCGTCGGAGCTATCGTTTTGCTCTATATCATCGGGGTGTATAACGCACTTCAGGTGCTCAAAACGCAGATTACCGCGGCAATTCAGGAAATCGGCAATCAACTCAAGAGGCAGACCAGCCTTATCCCAAATCTTGAAGCTTCGGTAAAAGGATATCTCAAACACGAAAAAGGTATTTTTGAAATGCTCACTAAGGCACGACAGCAAGTTGCAGCGGCTACAAAGTCCGGCTCTGCTGCTTCTGCAGAAAAAGCTGCGCGGGCAATTCAAGACATGCTTCCAAAAATTCAGATTGTTGTGGAAAGCAATCCGCAACTTAAGGCAAACGAAACGGTTGCGTCGTTTATGGATGAACTGCGGGATACAGCAGACAAACTCATGTACAGCAGGAGAACCGTTATTGATCTCACGCAGGACTATAACATGAAGCTTATGACGTTCCCGAGTTCACTCGTAGCAAATCTGTTTGGGTTCAAGTCAGAAAAAGGTATTGAAACACCGATGTCTGGCTCACATCTTGAAGTTTCGGATGACGAAATGAAAGACACAAAGGTTTCACTCTAATTTTATCGAGCCCCATGTTTATATGGTGAACATGTACGAGAATGTTTCCAGAAACAAGCGAATGAGCGCCTTTATTATGGTGGCGTTTGTCGTGTTCATTACCGGGGTGGTGTACGTGTTCGCCCGAGGGATGGGATATGGATTAGACATGGTTGGGTTTGCGCTGATTTTTTCCGGCATCGGCAGTTTTTTGAGTTACTACACGTCCGACTCCATTATTTTAGGCCTTTCCGGTGCGCGCCCAGCTTCACGCAAAAAAGATTTTAAGTTCTATACCGTTACCGAAAACCTTGCGATGGCCGCCCGCCTTCCAAAACCAAGATTGTATGTGATTGAGGATACCGCGATGAACGCGTTTGCAACGGGGCGCGATCCCCAGCACGCAGTCATTTGCGCCACAACGGGGCTGTTGAACCGGATGAATCGGACGGAACTGGAAGGTGTGATTGCGCACGAACTTTCACATATCCGCAACTACGATATTCGTCTCATGTCTATTGTATCGGTTTTGGTTGGACTTATCGCACTTTTAGCAGACTGGTTTTTACGCATGTCGTACTGGGGTGGAGGAAAAAATCGCAATAACGATAATGGCGGTCAGCTCCAGACCGTATTTTTCGTCATTGGAATCGTGCTGGCCATGCTTTCTCCGTTGATTGCCCAGCTTATCCAGTTGGCAATCTCGAGACGGAGGGAGTTTTTGGCGGACGCTTCTGGCACAGCACTTACCAAATATCCAAATGGGTTGATTAGCGCATTACAAAAGCTGAATAAAGATACCGAACCGTTAGAGGCAGCGAATAAAGCAACAGCACATTTATACATTACCAATCCATTAAAAAACCAGGAGTCCGCGGTGGGATGGTTCGCGAATATGTTTAACACCCACCCACCGATCGCAGAACGCATTAAGGCGTTACGCGGAGAAACTTAAGATTTTTTTCGACTAGTCAACATAAATACCTACTCCGATTGTTGCGAACACTGTTTGTGCGAGAAAAATAGTTTCACGTGCGCTCAACCTTAATACCTTCCTATCCTTAATTTGATGACAGTCATGACAAAGTATTTCGCAGTTCGCTAGCGAATTAATATATTCATAACAATATTCCGGAAGATAACGCATGAGTGTAAGGGGTATCCTGTGATGTGCCTCAAAAGGTCTTTGTTTTGTAAATGGTTCGTAGCACAGTTCACATCGGTTGCTTGCCAGACGTAAAGCTTCCCGCTTTGTTCGCCACGTAAATTCGTACTGAGTGTGTTGTCGTCTTCCCACATAGCTCGTTTCTAGGGCAGAAACAATTTCTCCTTTATGCCACACACTGTGCCCAATCGTCAAGATTGAGTTTTTGCTATATGATAAGGAAAACATGAAAAAAACATCTTCTGTACCGGTACACACCAAAACTTCCGTGATGAGCACAGCGGTAGTTCAGCACATTGCCAAACTTGCGAACATTCCCATTACGAGTGCTGAAGAAAAAAAACTGGCGGACGGGTTTACCACAACATTAGGCGTTGTCGATCAACTCAAAAAACTTGATACATCTACTGTTGAACCAACACATCAGGTGACGGGGCTTCAAAATGTCTTGCGCGATGATGGTATAGACCGCGATCGCATGTTTACGCAGGAGCAGGCGCTTGCGAATGCACTGCATACACACAACGGATATATTGTTGTGGAACAAATCTTAGATCAGGAATAACAATGGGTACACTCAACACACTAACACTGACGGATGCTATTCGGAAACTACACAATAACGAAATAACGTTGGATGCGTTGTATGCCGATGTGAACTCTGCGGTATCCTCAAAAAACTCAGCATTGAATATATATCTTGCGCAGGATAAATATGCAGAGAAATCAGCAGAAAAAGGTACATTATCTTTATTGCGCGGTGTTCCCATTGCAGTAAAGGATAACTTTTTGACCGTTGGCTTGCCAACAACTGCATCATCAAAAGTACTCGATGGATTTATGCCTCCATACGAGTCCACCGTTACATCTAAACTTAAAAAAGCCGGTGGTGTGATCTTTGGAAAAACAAACATGGATGCGTGGGCGCACGGGTCAAGCACAGAAACATCTGATTACGGCCCAACAAAAAATCCGCGAAACCCAGAGCATTTGCCAGGTGGTTCAAGCGGTGGGAGTGCGGCGGCGGTTGCGGCAGACATGTGCATCGCGGCAATTGGATCGGAAACAGCCGGCTCCATCCGCCAGCCTTCGGCGTGGTGTGGCGTTGTCGGCCTCAAGCCAACGTACGGGCGCGTAAGCCGTGCTGGTGTTGTTGCGATGGGTTCGTCATTAGACTGCCCTGGGCCGATTACAAAAACAGTTGAGGATGCTGCAATACTGTTAAACGTGATTGCGGGGCAGGACAAGTACGATGCGACAACTTCTCCTGTGCAAGTTCCGGATTTCACAAAAATGTTAAAAACCGGTGTAAAGGGTGTACGCGTTGGTATCGCGTACATTGACCATGAAAAGTTAGTGGGAACGCCGGCAGCAAAAGCAGTTGAACAAGCCGCTGAAGTACTGCAATCACTTGGCGCAATAGTAGACCGCGTTCCACTTTCTCAAACGCTCAAAGACAACACCATTCTTACCCCTGATTATGCAATCGGCGTGTACACCGTTGTTCAGCGCGGAGAAGTCAGCAGTAACTTAGCGCGGTATGACGGTATTCGATACGGACATGACCGAACTCATTTTGGCGACGAGGCAAAGCGTCGCATTATGCTCGGCACATTTACGCTATCCAAAGGATATGCGGACAAATACTATGTGAAGGCTCAGCAAGTTCGTAGTTTGTATATCCAAAATTTCCGGCAGTTGTTTTCAAGGTATGACGTATTGATTTCCCCAACATCGCCAGGGTACGCGCTTAAACTTGGCGCAAGCAAAGATAACCCTATGTTCGGTGAATTGGAAGATATGCTCGAGGAACCGAGCTCTATTACCGGCTTACCGGGAATAAACGTGCCGTGCGGGCATGATAAAAAAACAAATCTGTACCTTGGATTAAACATTGTTTCGGCACAGTGGAATGAAGGGCTTGTGTTGCGCGCAGGTTATGCATTTGAACAGAACACATATTGGAACTCGTGGCTGAAGAAAGATAAATAATATGGCTGAACCAACACAAAAACACACAAGGCGTACACCAATCATCGGCATGGAAGTTCACGTTGAGTTAAAAACGGCATCCAAAATGTTTTGTGGATGTGCCAACGACCCGTTCCACGCGCCCGCGCCCAATACATACACGTGCCCCGTGTGTTTAGGAATGCCTGGTGGTTTGCCGGTGGCGAATAAAAAAGCCGTTGAGTGGACAATCAAGCTCGGGCTCGCTCTGGGATGCAAGGTTGCGTTGTTTAGTAAGTTCGACCGGAAGCACTATTTTTACCCTGATCTTGCGAAAGGATATCAGATTTCGCAGTACGATCAGCCGTTGTGCGAAAACGGCGTTGTCCATACTGAACTTGGCGATGTGCGTATTCATCGCGTGCATTTGGAAGAGGATACGGGAAAACTTCAGCACACGACGATTGATGGTAAGCGTGTGTCATTGATTGATTTCAACCGTTCTGGTGTACCGTTAGTGGAAATTGTGACTGAGCCGGATATTCACTCTGCTGAACATGCAAAGGCATACGCGAAACAAATCCACGAAATTGTCCGCACACTCGAAATTTCTGATGCCGACATGGAAAAAGGCTCAATGCGGTTGGAGGCTAATATTTCTTTGGCCGATGATCCAAATGTTCTGCCGAACTACAAAGTCGAAGTCAAAAATATCAATTCGTTTCGTTTTCTTGAACACGCAATTACGTTTGAGATTGCACGGCAAGATGCGTTGTTGAACGATAAAAAAATCCCCGCTCAGGAAACGCGCGGATGGAACGAGGAAAAAAGAACAACAATTGTTCAGCGGTCAAAAGAGAACGCAGAAGACTATCGGTACTTTCCGGATCCTGATTTGCCACCCATGACGTTTGATGCAAAATATGTTGAAAAACTACGCGCAGAACTGCCGATGTTGCCAGAAGAAAAAATTAAAAAACTCGAAGATTTGGGAATAAAACCGGAGTTTGCACAGCTACTCAGTAGTTCAGAGTTCCCCTTATCAACACTGGAAACATTGTTTACTGCCGCCAAAGGAAAAGGATTTGAGCCAAATCAAGTTGCCAGCGTGATTATCAACAGAAAATTAGATATCCGTCAGGTTAAAACGGAACATGTGTTAGAAATATTGGCAAATACATATACAAAAGACGAAGTTGATCCAAAAGAGTTAGAGTCAGCCGTTTCCGCGGTTTTAGAAGAGCAACCAAAAGCAGTTGCGGATTACAAAGCAGGAAAAACACAGGTCATTGGATTCCTGATTGGCATGGTAAGTAAAAAGTTGGGGAAGAAAGTGAGTCCAAAGTTGCTTTCAAGCATTCTTGTACGAATGTTCTCATCGAAATACTAACGAAATCTCACATAATTTCCAGTTGCTGGATCGGGTTTAAACCCCAGATCCTCCATTTCTGCGTCTAAAGCAGCGATCATTGCTTTAGGTGAGAATGTTGTTGAAGAAATGGTTCGTCGATAACCCTCAATAAGTATAGTATACGCTTGCTATCGCTTCGCGATTATCACGAGCAAGAGAAAGCATTGATTTCTCCGCGTTGGCAAGGACAAATGCTATACCACGAACAGCTTCACTCATACTATCCTCCTTGGGAAAAAAATGTTAATATATCGCATTATAACACAGCCTCTAAACACTATCTCATAAAGAACATTAAAAATTCTCCAACACTTCCAGGTGTTTCGTGAAGATCTCGCACAAGAATAAAGTATCCCGTATTCCCAATCTTTAACTCACCAGTCTTAGGGTCACGATACTTTACACTAATACGCTTTGGTCTATTCGTAATAACTTCATAATCTTTTTTCAAACTCAAAACACGCCTTTGAGTGAGGTCATAAACGCCATAATCTCCAATCGGATGAGCAAAATATCGGTTATCGTTAAATTGAACATAATGAGGCCCCGAAGTTTTTGCACGATCGGCATGCGCTTTACGCACCTGTGGCGGAGCCTGTTCTGCTTGTCCAGCCAAAACATCTTGAAGTTCTCTATACGCCTGATCTGCAGACGTTTCTGGATATGTTTTCGCTTTCATTTCGCTTGGATTAAATACCATACTTCCTCCAAAAATCACTGATACGTGCGTCCATTATACACCAAACTCCATTTTCCCTTCCCCCTTCGCCTTTTTTGCGTTACACTAGCTCCAGCATGGCAAGTTCACACAGTTTTACCCATCTTCACGTCCATACAGAGTACTCATTACTCGATGGATTGTGCAAAATCCCATCCCTTTTGGAACGCGCAAAAGCTGACGGCCAAAAAGCGCTCGCGATCACCGATCACGGCGTCATGTACGGTGCGATTCATTTTTATAACTATGCTAAAGAAAAGGGGATTAAGCCAATCATTGGAGTGGAAACGTATGTCGCAACACACTCGCATTTAGACAAACAGCCAAGAATGGGCGCCGACCAGTTTCACCTTCTCCTTCTAGCAAAAAACTACACCGGGTATAAAAATCTCATGAAACTCGTATCCGTCGCACATTTGGAAGGATTTTCGTACAAACCCCGCATTGATTTTGACCTGCTCAAACAGTACCACGAGGGTATCATCGTGACATCTGGCTGTCTGCAAAGCGAGTTTAGCCAGCTGATTATGGAAAACAAACGCGACGAAGCAGTTGAAAAACTTAAAAAATATGCAAATCTTTTTGGTGATGACTTTTTTCTTGAAATTCAGGCACATCCAAAAATTAAACAGGTTGGGGAAATGCGCAAAGAAATGGCAAAAATTTCGCGCGAATTTGGACTGCCGCTGGTTGCCACAAATGATGTGCACTATGTAAATCCCGACGATGCGGAAGCCCAAGACGCGTTGCTGGCGGTTCAAATGCGGAAAATACTTTCGGATAAAAACCGCTTGTCCATGTACAGCTCGCCGGATTTTTACCTCCGCACACAAAAAGAAATGGAGCAGTTGTTCATTGAGTATCCAGACGCCATTGCAAATACCGCGAAAATTGCCGAACGGTGCAACGTAGAGATTCCCATTGGAAACTGGATTCTGCCGGACTTTCCACTTCCAAAAAACGAAACATACGAATCGCTTCTCAAAAAAATGTCACACGAAGGATTGAAAAAACGGTTTAAAGAAGTAACACCGGACATAGAAAAACGGTTGGACTACGAATTGAACATCATCACGAAAAAAGGATTCTCAACATACTTTTTGATTGTGCAGGACTTTGTAAACTGGGCGAAGAATCAAGGTATTTATGTTGGCCCAGGAAGAGGCTCTGCCGCCGGCTCGCTTACCGCGTACTCTCTGAACATCACAAACATGAATCCACTCCAGCACGGATTGCCGTTTGAGCGGTTCATGAACCCCGAACGTCCGACGCCGCCGGATATTGATATGGACTTTGCTGATCTTCGTCGCGACGAAGTCATTCATTATGTCACGCAAAAATATGGTGAGGATAAGGTTGCGCAGATTATCACATTTGGAACGATGGAAGCTCGAGCCGCCATACGCGATATTGGCCGTGCGTTGGGTATGCCGTACAGCGACCCCGACAAAATCGCCAAACTCATTCCGTTTGGCTTCGGCATTCAACAATCTGTGGATACCGTTCCGGAGCTCCGCGAGTACTACAAACAGGCGAAGTTCCAAAAACTGATTGATTTGGCGATGAAAGTTGAAGGAAATGTACGGCACTCAAGCGTGCACGCCGCAGGTATCGTGATCTCGGACAAGCCATTGACCGAGTACACACCAATTCAGCGCGAAGCAAAAGAGGGAAAAATTATTACGCAGTACGACATGAAGGCGCTTGACCGCAACGTGGCCGATAATGCGATCGGCCTGCTGAAAATGGACTTCTTGGGATTACGCAACCTTTCGATCCTTGGCGAGGCTGTTGCGATTGTGAAGCAGACACAGAAAAAAACGATAGACCTCAGCACGATTCCCATTGACGATAAAGACGTATATAAACTTCTTTCCAGCGGTGAAACCACGGGAGTGTTCCAGCTTGAGTCCGGTGGTATGCGGCGCGTTGCCCGCACGCTCAAACCTTCGGCGTTTTCCGATATTACCGCTATGGTTGCGTTGTACCGCCCGGGTCCAATGGATCTGATCAACGATTTTATCGAGGGCAAACATCATCCGAGTAGCATCGTGTATCCGCATAAAGACCTTGAACACGTATTAAAAGAAACGTACGGCATCATGGTGTACCAAGAGCAGGCGTTGGAAGTGGCGCACGTGATGGCGGGATACTCGCTTGGTGAAGCGGATATTTTACGCCGTGCGATTGGGAAAAAGAAAAAAGAGATCATGGACCAACAGCGCAACGAATTTGTACGGCGATCGGTTAAACAAGGATATACAAAAGAAATTGCCGAAAAAGTATGGAGCTATATTGAAAAATTTGCCGGCTATGGATTTAACAAAGCGCATGCCGCGTCGTATGCCATGATCGCGTACCAAACCGCGTACATGAAAGTACGGTATCCTGTGGAGTACATGACTGCATTGTTGTCGGTTGAGTCTGCTGCCGGCTCGGCAAACCGTGAGGAGAAGATTTCGCAAGGTGTCAACGAGTGTAAACGCATGAATATCGCGATGTTCCCGCCCGATATTAACATGTCCCAGCGTGGTTTTTCGATTGAGGAACATAAGAGGTCGCTGGAAGATAAGGCAATTCGGTTTGGGTTTACCGCAATTAAAAACGTGGGAACGGCAGCGATTGACGCCATTTTGGAAGCCCGTAAACACAAGAAGTTTTCAAGCTTCTCAGACTTTTTGATCCGTGTAGATGCGCGGCGGGTCAATAAAAAAGTGTTAGAGTGTCTTGTACGCGTTGGCGCAATGGACCAGTTTTCCAACCGTGCGAGTATTTTGGAGCAGTTGGACGATATTCGCACAAAACTACAGAAATATGATAACGGGGTTGATGGGCAGGAAAATCTTTTTAGTAGTGGAAAAACAAAAGAACTCCACGATATTAAGGACAGCTTTAAGCAGATAAAGGAGTACCCGCAGGCCGAACTGTTGTCGTTTGAAAAAGAACTGCTTGGGTTTTATTTAACCGAGCATCCGATGGCCTCCGCACTCAAAGCCGTTTCAAAGTCGGCAACAAAAACGATTCGCGAACTTGATGTGCGTGTACACCACGACACGGTGATTTGGCTCGGAGGGATCATCACACAATGGCGCGGTGTCACCACAAAAAAAGATGGCCGTGAAATGGGATTTGGGACGTTGGATGACGGAACGGGAACAATTGAGTTCGTGGTGTTCCCCCGGGCGTTTTCGTTAGCAAGAGAGTTTTTGAAAAAAGATACCATCGTGTTGATTAAGGGAAAGTTAGAAGAGCGTGAAGAAAAACCAACGTTCTTTGCCGATGTCGTGAAAGCGCCCGATGTTGACGAAGATCTCACACAAACTGGTGCCAATACAAAAGAATTGGAAATTCCGCGCGGAACACCAAGAGAAACGTTGGTCGAGCTGGGCAAGGTATTAAAAGCGCATCCCGGTGATAACACAATGATTTTGATTATTCCCAACGGCGGGGAACCAAAGCGGATGAAACTGCCATACGGAGTGAAATGGGATGAGGAACTGCAAGAAAAAGTGAAAAAATTACTTGGGTAGGGATCGCAAAAGATTGTAGAGTTGTTCACTCATTACCTCGAGATCATGTAGTGCTGCAGTTCGAATATTTTGTTGAATTTTGGTCAAACTCAAAGGATCTACTACTTGTAACTCACCCCTTATGGTGGGAATAACGATATTGGAAACCCTTAATACCTCTTCCCGAAAACGCGCAAGTTCTTGGTGATCGCCGTCAACTGGAGGTACCGTATTCCAAAGATGAAAAATGTGAGCTTTTATCTCGGTATATTGTTCTACAGCAATAGCATATTGATCGAGCACGGGCTCATCATCACCATCAAAGCCTTGATCTGTTCTGGACATATCCATTATTTATCTCTGATAATTTTCCCCTTGTCAACTCTTTGATTCATACGGTATAATCGCCTATGCCGCAAAAGACGTCTTCATTTTCTCCAAAGTTTATCTTCGTTTCCGGTGGCGTCCTCTCTTCTTTGGGCAAAGGCATTACCACGGCCTCGATTGCTTTTCTGCTCAAAGCGCGTGGATACCGTGTCACAATCGTGAAGTGCGAAAACTATCTCAACATTGATTCCGGTCTCATTAACCCCATTGAACACGGCGATCCGTTCTTGTGCGAAGACGGTACCGAAACCGATATGGACTTAGGTACATACGAAAAGTTCCTCGATCAAAACATGAGCAGGAACAACTTCATCACAATGGGCCAGATTTACAAAACCGTGATTGACCGTGAGCGCGCGTTTGGATACAACGGCGAGGATGTAGAAATGCCCCATGTGTGTGACGAAATCATCCGTCGTATTACTGAAGCCGGCAAAAACGAAAACGCCGAAATCATTATTACTGAGCTTGGTGGAACGGCGGGCGAGTACTTGAACGTGCTGTACTACGAAGCGTCACGCATTCTTGAATACCGCAACAACGAAAAAGTTATTCATATCCACGTGAGCTACTTGCCAACACCGCCACATATTGGTGAGCCAAAAACAAAACCCACACAACTTTCCGTCCAGCGGTTAAACTCAATGGGCATTCAGCCGGATTTTATTGTTGCACGATCGGAAACCCCGTTAGATGAGCGCCGTCGCGAACGGTTCGCGCTGTTTTGCAACGTGAAACCCGATCATATTATCGCTAATCCCGACGTTCCGTCTGTCTACGAAGTGCCATTGCTTTTTGCGAATCAAAAGTTTGACGCAAAGATTCTGAAATCACTCCATTTGCCCACAAAATCGCTTGCTATTGCGCCGTGGAAAAACATGATTAAAAGTCTGAAAGCGCACCATCCATCGGTCAAGATCGGTGTGATCGGCAAGTACTTGGCAACCGGTGAGTATCAACTTCGCGACTCATATGCTGCGCTGTACGACGCCATTCAACACGCCGCACTTCCTGTCAAAGTAACACCGGAAATTCACTGGATTAACAGCGAAAAACTGGAAAAAATGGCAAGCGAGGAAGTCAAAAAAGTGCTGGAAGAACTTGATGGCATTGTTGTTCCCATCGGGTGGGGTAGCCGTGGCGTTGAAGGAAAAATTATCGCGATTGAGTACGCGCGTACACACAAAATTCCGTACTTGGGCTTGTGCTACGGCATGCAGCTGGCAGTCGTTGAGTTTGCCCGCAACGTGCTTGGGTGGAAAGACGCGCAGTCGCAGGAAGTTGATCCGCACAGTCCGCATCCTGTTGTGCACATGATTCCAACACAAAAGCGCATTTTGGAAAACCGCGCGTACGGTGGCACGATGCGGTTGGGCGCGTGGGAGTGCAAACTCAAACCCGGAACGCTCGCGCACAGTATTTACGGTAAAGACTTGATTTCCGAACGGCACCGGCACAGATATGAGTTTAACGATGAGTACGCTGAGGAACTGGAAAAAGCGGGCTTGGTCATTTCCGGAAGATCAGTCAAGGAAAACTTGGTTGAGATGATTGAACTGCCGCCGTCCATGCACCCGTTTTTTATTGGTACACAGGGACATCCGGAGTACAAATCACGCCCGCTCAAACCGCATCCGATGTTTGTCGCGTTTATGGGGGCATCAAAGAAAAAAAGATCAGCATGAAAAAACACACGATTTATGGGCAAAAATACTTAACACTAAGCTGGGAAGAAACAAACGAGCAGTTACTGCAAATTGCGGAAAAAATCATCAAAAAGAAGGAAAAGTTTGACCGCGTGGTTGCATTGGCCAAAGGCGGACTCACGTGGTCGCGCACACTCTGCGACTATCTTGGCGTTAAAGAGTTGAGTTCCATTCAAATTTCCTTTTACACCGGCATCGCTTCAACACAAAAAACACCGGTTATTACGCAGTCGCTTCCCATTACCATTCAAAACGAGCGGATTTTGATTTTTGACGACGTCGCGGACTCCGGTGAAACGCTTGTACTTGCCAAAAAATACATCAAGATGCATGGCGCAAAAACAGTAAAAACTGCAACGGTCGCGATTAAAAGCTGGACATCGTTTGTTCCCGACTACTACGGGTTTAACTCGAGCGAATGGATCATTTTCCCGCACGAAATCCGCGAGACCATGACCCTGTTGAAGCGTTCGTGGAAAAAACAACACATTAGCGACACAGTCATCAAAAAGCACCTTACATCGCTTGGGATGAGCGCGCGCGAAATCGCTGTATTTTACAATCTTGTCTAGATTCGCCTGATCTGCTACAATTCCAACCTATGGCAAACCATCTTACATACAACGACAAAGAGTTTTCGGTTGGCGACACGATTCGCGTACACGTCTCGATCAAAGAAGAGGGCGACAAAACCCGTATCCAGGTGTTCGAGGGCATTTTGATCGCGGTAGACAACAGAGAGTCCAATAAAATGTTTACCGTACGCAAGATCGGGACTGATAGCATTGGTATTGAGCGTATTTTCCCCGTTGACGCGCCGTTTATCGCGAACATCGAACTTAAAAAGGCTGGAAAAGTGCGCCGGGCCAAGCTCCATTACCTGCGTGGAAGAGTGGGAAAGACCGCGACAAACATCAAGCAGAACCTTGAGACCGAAGCTCCTGCGACTACATAACTTTGTATGATTTCAAACACTGTTGACCGCGGAAAACGCGGTGAAGCTATTGTCGTCGAGTATTTGCGGAAGCGCGGGTATACCATCCGTGCAACAAATCTTCATTTCCGGTATGGAGAACTTGATATTGTTGCCGAAAAAGACGGCGCGCTCGTTGTCGTGGAGGTCAAATCGCAGGGATACTTCTCGCAGATTGAGCCGGAACTGGCGGTAACACCACTCAAATTACTGAAGTTGCGGCGGTGTATCGCACTCCTTCTGCATGACCTGTATAGCCAGCGAGTACACTTCAAAACAGTCCAGCTTGACGTAATCGGCGTTGCTCGGGGAAAAGTCGTGTCGCATATTCAAAACATCGAGAGCGCATGATACAATATCGTATCGTTCCTCCAGAGATGGAGTACTGAACGGGCCCGTAGCTCAGTGGTAGAGCAGGAGCCTTTTAAGCTCTGTGTCGTGCGTTCGATCCGCACCGGGCTCACAGTGTGAAGAGTGGTACAGTGAGTGCAAAAGCAAGTGAACGGCCCCATCGTCTAGTGGCCTAGGACGTCAGGTTTTCATCCTGAAGATCTCCGGTTCGAATCCGGATGGGGTCACAGCTATGAAAAATTACCGACAAGGTAATTTTTTGTAGCTATTGATCGCAAGACGACTTTGAATGACCGTAGGTCCGCGACGGCAAGCGAATGCAATGAGCCTGCCTAGTGCATGCGAGCGAAGCGAGTCGTAAATCCGGATGGGGTCACAGATTTCGCAAGCTCCACTGCCGTTTCGATGTTTGGTAAAAGATTTTTAATTTTTGAAAGTTCGCCTATCTTCACCCAATACGGAGTTGTTTCTTTTGACGAGCTGAGTGTTCCCTCATATTTTGTGCAAAGAAAAGTATGCCAAACAAACGTGACAGGTCCCTGTTTTTGTTCTATGGTTGCCGTAAAGGTTTTGATTGGATGAAGATCTTCAATAGAAGTGATAAGTCCAGTTTCTTCACTGAGTTCACGAACTGCCGCTTCCTCGTTTGTTTCATCGCGCTCAACTTTTCCCGACGGCAGCCCATTTTTTCCTTCGAAATGAGATGCGGTTGGACCGCTGCGCACCAAAAGTACGGCATCCCCATTAAACACAACAACACCAATACTTTGAACTTTTTTCATTAATGATATGAACCAAATAGAGTAAATATTCTCCCGTTAGCTCCGATTCTTTCACGTCCCCAACCGAACCAATTCTGCGCTATGGGGAACGAAACTCTGCCATCAGTATATTCCTGCATTCTTGCAAATCTTCCTGGAGCTTCAAGAGCAAGCAATGCCAAATTCACATACTCAACAAACGATTCGCCCCATTGTTCCGGGTTTATTTTTCCACCAACCGGCAACTCAACTACCAGGCCGTTTTGTAACTTCACTGCGCACACTCCCGGACGAGCGAGAAAAAACTGTCTATTCCGAAGGGTTTCTGGAACCTCTACTCGTGATTCTCCTGGAGCTTCCACTGCCATATTTTTCCTTTCGGAGCAGGATGTTATATTGTTGCCAATTATACTACAAAGAAAAATCATAACGCTGGAGTGAACTATTTTACGCACGGCTGAATCACCCCCTGCGAAACGTTTTGAATACTTTGCGCTGGAGTAACAACTTGTTTTGTCATGATGGCGGCTGAGACAATCGCCGCGCATGCGGCAGCAATGCTCAACATTTTTTCTATGGTCTGTATTTTCATACATCGAGTACTTTCTTCATTTCTTTCTATCTGTGCGTGAGGTGTTTTGGGTAAAAAAGTCTCCTTCGGGGACTTTCTCCATATACAAAAAAGCCCCTCTTGTCAGGGGCTCGAACACACTACACGTCTGTCGTTAGGTACGAGAAAAGAGCCCCTTAAAGATGCGGGTACGGTAATGCTTCCAAAACGAAGAGCACAACTTTACGATATTCATACGGAAATCAGTATACACCTTGATGTATCTTGAGTCAAAATCGGCATAAATTGAGTACATAATATCCACTTGTTTCGAACTGTTTCTTGTGGTACATTTTCAGCATATATGAATGCTCGTGATTTACGCTCTCCCCTCAAGAAAAATTCATTAGGTTGGCTTGCGATTAGTAAAAAAAATATCGTCGTTGCTAAGGCTCAATCTTTCTCCAAAATTTGTGAAAAGGTCAAAGGCATGAAGCGGGACATTCTTCTTGTTCCTGCAGTGAACTCATCCCTCAATCGTGTCTAAAAGATACTCGAGGTGGTACTCCGTAAAACAATCACTGGTAATACCATGCTCTCTACGAAACTTCAAAAATGCTCTTAAACACCTCATATACATTTCACGCCCCGTTGTCATAATGCCTTTTTCTCTCTGCTTATCATCTACGAAATGACCAACTCCAGAAGTCCAATTTCTCGATGCTGGGCTTTTTGCCAAATTCTCTAATCCTCCAAATCCTATTTCAACCCAAATCAATGCTTGTAATGCATAAGAAGCTGCTTCTTCATACTCCTTTTCAAACTATTCTGGACTTGTTGGGGGATATATCGTTAGTGTATCAATAGTTATTTCGGTCGCAAGTGTCAGCGCATCTATTCTAGCGTACGGAAAACGGATTTCTCTTCTGGTTTCTCCTGGAGTACTCGAAAACCATTTCCAGACTTTTTCTGGTGGAAGCACCCGAGCTATGCGTTCAACGACAGAAAGTAAATCTTCACTTACTTTAACAGGAGCTCTTTCATACGCTTCTTGCGGAACATACTCTAATAACAGATCTTTTGAACTTGGCATAAAAATGTGGGCAGAAAATAAAGGAAAACAACTCTGTAACTTGACATCATATCAAGAAGCCGCGTGAAAATCAACGACTTGCGAAACTCGAGTTCTTCCCATACAATGTGAATAAACATCGCAAAGATGGGTGTTTTTTATGTCCGCAATACAGATATCAATCTCGGCTGAACCCATTTTCCACCTCGGACAGTTTGTTGTAACCAACTCGATGTTCACCAGTGTTTTGGTCACCGCGCTTCTCATTGTATTCGCGGTCTGCGCAAACCGAGCGGTAACTTCCACATCAAAAAACTCCCGCTTCCGCATACTCGTGGAGTTTATCATCGAGTCTCTGCAGAATCTCACGACGGGCGTTGTGGGAACGGGCAAACGGGCGCACCTTTTTGGTCCGTTGATCGTTTCTTTTTTCATCTTCATTCTCGTCAACAACTGGGCTGGACTCATTCCGGGCGTTGGCTCTATTGGAATCTGGGAACACCATGGGGAAGAAAATATTTTTGTCCCATACTTCCGCGCAGGAACGGCTGACCTTAATATGACCATCGCGCTCGCGCTCATCTCGGTTGTGCTCACGCAAGTCTTTGGGTACTCCTTTCAAAAACTCAAGTACTTTTCGAAGTTCATCAACTTTAGCAACCCGCTCAACTTTTTTGTTGGCGTGCTCGAGTTAGTCCTTGAAGTGGCAAAAATTGTGTCGTTTGCGTTCCGGTTGTTCGGAAACATTTTCGCGGGTGAAGTTCTACTTACCGTGATGACCGCGCTTGTTCCACTCATTATCCCGATGCCGTTCTATGGTATGGAGTTGTTTGTGGGCTTTATCCAAGCCCTGGTGTTTTCAATGCTTTCCCTGGTATTCTTTAACATGGCTACAATTGGCCACGGTGAAGAGCATTAGGAGAGCGGGCGCAGGGAGCGCACCAGAAGGACGTAGTCGAAAAACTATACGAATATAGAGGAGGGTCTATGAAAGATCTCGCAATGGGATTAGCAATGGGGTTGGGAGCAATCGGCCCTGGTATTGGTATTGGGTTGCTCGTGGCGGCTGGTCTTCAGGCAATTGGACGCAATCCTGAAGCGTTGTCCAAGATTCAAACGAACATGATTCTTGGTATGGCGTTTGCCGAAGCTATCGCCATTTATGCGCTTGTGGTCGCGCTGATCGTAAAGTTCGTCTAAAGGAGCATCTATGGATATTAAACTTGACCAAATTTTGTTCCAGGTACTGAACTTTGGCGTGGTGTTTGGCGCGATTGTGTTCCTCGTCTACAAACCGGTGATAAAGGTGCTGGATGAGCGCGCGAAAAAGATTCACGACGCGGATAGGGCTGCTGAAGAATCGCTCAAAGAGAAAGACGCGATTGACGAGCTCAAGAAAAAAGAAAAAGTTCGCGCCGAAAAAGAGTCCGCAAAAATGATGGAGAAAGCGCGTGAGCAAGCCACTGAGTTAAAAAAAGAGCTTACGGAAAAAGCCCGTGCGGAGATCAAGCTCGACAAAGAAAAGGCGATGAAGTCGTGGGAGCTTGAAAAAAAAGGCGAGCATGCTGCGATGCGCAAAGAATTTGTTGACGCGGTGTACGCTGTTACCGAAAAAGTAGTTGGTAAAGCTGTGGATAAGAAAGCGCACGCTGGACTGATTGACAAAGGACTGAAAGAACTTGCGCAGGCGATGTAAAAGTAGTCGAACTGGAAAGAAAATGTATGGCAAAAAACACATCTGTTGTCGTTGAAACAGTCGTTCCGCTTTCCACGCAACAGGCGCAAACACTGAAAGCGATGCTGAAAAAATCGTTCGGCACGGAGTCGTACACCACGGAGCTTAATCCTGAGATTCTTGGTGGAGTCCGCGTGCGGGTTGGATCAACGGTATATGACGCATCGTTGCGCGGAAAACTAGAACAGTTGAGGACATCATGACAGATTTTCTTTCTGAAATTAAAAAACAGCTCGCGGGCGCAAAGTTGGAAACAACCAAACAAAGCGTTGGAACCATCACGAACTTTGGCGACGGCATTGCAACCATTTCCGGTTTAGATGACGTCATGTTGGGCGAGCTTGTGTTGGTTGGCAAAGACACGTTCGCGCTTGCGCTCAACTTAAAAAAAGACAACGTTGGCGTGGTGTTGCTCACTGAAAATCGCGATATCCGCGCAGGCGACACCGTGCAGACAACCGGCCGCCTCCTTTCTATCGGCGTTTCGGATGACATTGTTGGCCGCGTTGTTGATCCGCTTGGACGCGCGCTAGACGGCAAAGCGCCAATCGCTGTTAAAACATACCAGCCGTTAGAAAAAGTTGCCCCGGGTGTGATTACGCGCAAAATGGTTACTGTTCCGCTACAAACCGGTATTAAAGCGATTGATGCCATGATTCCAGTTGGTCGGGGACAGCGTGAGCTGATTATCGGCGACCGCGGAACTGGAAAATCTTCCATTGGGCTTGGCACGATCTTGAACCAGCGCGGGCAGAACGTCATTTGTGTGTATGTAGCGATTGGGCAAAAACGCAGTTACGTTGCGCAAACAGTTGCGCTATTCGAAAAAACTGGCTCGATGGACTACACCGTGGTTGTTGCAGCTACCGCTTCCGACTCGGCAACATCGCAGTTCTTGGCGCCATACGCCGGCGTCGCGATTGCGGAGTACTTTTTGAAACAAGGCAAAGATGTCTTGGTGATTTACGATGACTTATCCAAACACGCCGTGGCATACCGCGAGATTTCATTGTTGCTTCGCAGACCTTCCGGTCGTGAAGCGTATCCAGGTGATGTCTTCTACCTTCACTCCCGCTTGCTCGAGCGTGCGTGCCGTCTTGATGAAAAATATGGTGGTGGTTCGATTACCGCTCTGCCGATTATTGAAACACAGGCTTCGGATGTATCAGCATTTATTCCGACAAACGTGATTTCGATTACCGATGGCCAGATTTATCTTGAAACCGACTTGTTTAACTCTGGCGTCAAGCCCGCTATTAACGTGGGACTTTCTGTTTCACGCGTGGGTTCTGCCGCACAATTAAAGACAATGAAGCAGGTTGCCGGAAAAATGCGGTTGGACTTGGCGCAGTACCGTGAGTTGGCGGCATTCGCGCAGTTTTCTTCTGACTTGGACGCAAAAACAAAAGCTCAGCTTGACCGCGGGGCGCGCGTATCCACCATCTTGAACCAAGATTGGGACAAACCAATGCCGGTAGAAGACCAGGTCGCAGTGATTTACGCCGCAACCAACGGCTACCTTGATTCCGTTTCACTGGAAAAAACACGCATGTGGGAAGAGCTCGCGACTATGTATCTGAAAGCCGATGAACCAGCGATCCTAAAGTCCATCAAAGCTGAAGGAAAAATCATCGAAGACACCGAAAAAGCGTTACAAAAGGCACTCACAACGTTTAACGATATTCATTCCGAGCTACATCTATGAGCGTATCAAGATTAATTCGTCGCCGCATCAAGTCCGCAAAAAACATTGCCCAAATTACAAAGGCAATGGAGATGGTTTCGGCAAGCAAAATGCGGCACGCGCAGGAACAAACACTTGCAGGTAAGCCGTACGCAGAAAAATTAACAACGATGTTGAAGACGATTGCACGCCACACAAACTCGGCGATGCATCCGCTTTTGCAGACAAACGATGCTCCCAAATCGCTCATTGTTCTGATTTCATCCAACCGCGGTTTGGCGGGTGGGCTCAGCACCAACTTGTTTAAAGCCGTTGAAGAGTTCATGAAACCGAAAAAAGCAGAGTTTGTTGTCATTGGAAAAAAAGGCAAGGAGTACGCGCTCAAGTTCCGGCACACAATTATTGGTGAGTTCACCGATCTTCCGGACCGCATCCGGTTTGAAGACACTCTCCCGATTGCCGAGCTTGTGATGAAAGCCTTTTTGGATGGCGAGTACAGCGACGTTCATCTTGTCCACATGCAGTTTGTCTCAACACTCTCGCAAAAAGTGAAGTTTGAGCAGATTCTTCCGCCTCCCGCCGAAGAGATTCAGCAACCAGCAGATCTTGTTGAAGCAAAATCCGAGTATCTCTTTGAACCAAACTCAACAGAAATCTTGGAATTTTTGCTTCCATACTATATTGCCGTCGAAATCTATCACACATTGCTCGATGCAAAAGCGAGTGAGCACTCCGCCCGCATGGTCGCCATGAAAAGCGCGTCGGACAACGCCCGCGATGTGATGAATGGACTGCAGTTGGTGTTTAACAAATCGCGCCAAGCCGCAATTACAACCGAACTCATTGACATGACCACGGCGACGCTGAGCGTGGCCGGATAACATCGAAAAACGAACGTGAATAACAAAAGGAGCAGTATGAACACATCAACACAAAAAGCACAAAAGAACATGATCGGCACGGTCGCCCAAATTATCGGGCCTGTCGTTGACGCAACGTTTACCGAAAAACTTCCTGAAATTTACAACGCGCTCACGATGACACGCGATGATGGTTCCACTGTGTATCTTGAGGTAGAACAACAACTGTCTAGTACCGAAGTCCGCGCGATCGCGCTTGGCCCAACCGAAGGGTTGAAACGCGGCGTTGAAATTATAAACACCGGCGCTCCTATCACCGTTCCCATCGGCGAGGAAACGCTTGGCCGCATTTTTAACGTGGTTGGTGAAGTCATTGACGGCAAACCACCGATAAAAGCGAAGTTGACCTCTCCAATCCATAAGCCAGCACCGCTTCTTTCTCAGCAGGAAACAAGCGCGCAGATGTTGGAAACCGGCATTAAAGTCATTGACCTGATCGCGCCATTTGCCCGCGGAGGAAAAGTTGCCGCGTTCGGCGGTGCAGGAACAGGAAAAACCGTTATTATCCAGGAACTCATCCGCAACATCGCGAAAGAGCACTCCGGGCACGCGGTGTTTGCCGGCGTTGGCGAGCGTACGCGCGAAGGAAACGATCTGTACCACGAAATGACCGATACCGGCGTTATCAAAGATACTGTGATGTGTTTTGGACAGATGAACGAACCACCCGGAAACCGCTTGCGCATTGCGCTAACCGCACTCACGATGGCAGAGTACTTCCGCGACATCCGCGGTGAGGACGTGCTGTTGTTCATTGATAATATTTTCCGTTTTTCGCAGGCCGGCTCGGAAGTCTCCGCGCTGCTTGGCCGTATTCCGTCTGCCGTTGGATACCAGCCAAACTTGGCAACCGAGATGGCCGCTTTACAAGAGCGCATCACATCAACCAAAAAAGGTTCAATCACATCGTTCCAAGCTGTGTACGTGCCTGCTGACGACTACACCGACCCAGCTCCGGCAACAACGTTCGCACACTTGGACTCAACCATCTCGCTTGAGCGATCGTTGGTGGAACAGGCGCTCTATCCAGCCGTTGACCCATTGACATCCAGCTCCAAGATTTTGACCGCCGCAATTGTGGGTGACGATCATTTCCGGGTTACGCGCCAAGTGCAAAAGGTGTTGCAACGATATAAAGATTTGCAGGACATTATTGCTATTCTTGGTATTGACGAGCTTTCCGACCAGGATAAGTTGGCAGTTACGCGCGCGCGAAAAATTCAGCGGTTCCTGACTCAGCCGTTCTTTGTCGCCGAACAGTTCACGTCGATTCCAGGCCAGTATGTTCCAATCCACGAAACAATCCGCGGCTTCCGTGAAATCTTGGACGGCAAACACGACGCGCTTCCTGAACAGGCGTTTTACATGGTCGGAACGATTGACCAAGCTGTGGAGAAGGCAAAAACGCTGTGAATAGTGAGTGACTCGCGTTTAGTAACTTAGCGCGTAAACAAGAACTACAATAAAAATATATGTCCCATCACCTCACCCTTACCATCGTGACACAAGAAAAAGAGTTGCTGAAACAGGATATCGAACAGATTACCGCTCCAACAACCTCTGGTGAGATTACCGTTCTGCCAAATCACATTCCGCTATTTACGCAACTACAGGAAGGCATATTGCGATTCAAGGTTGACGGCAAAGATACATACGTCATTATTACCGGAGGATTCATGGACGTTGGCCCAAGTAACACGATTACTGTGCTTGCCAATAGCGCGTCATTTGAACGTGATGCGACGCTTGCGAGAGCACAAGAAGCGCGTGAAAAAGCGAAGGAAGCCATGCAGGAGAAGATTGATACACAGGCCTTCGTGATTGCCGAAGCGCCGCTTCAGCGCGTGCTCATGGAGATGAAGGCGTACACCGCCGGCCTACGGAAAAAAAGGCCAACTCTTCCAAACGTATAAAATCCCATATATCAGTATTTTCTTGCTACTAGACACACCTCTTGAAATTCAATACAATGCAACCCTGTAACGAATACAATAAGGAGCGCCATGACACAACAGGATGACGTCCAACTGACACAAGAAGGACACGATCAGATTGTTGCCGAGCTTAAAGAGCTCAAAGAAGTTAAACTTCCCGTAGCGATTCAACGCGTCGCCACGGCGCGGTCGTTTGGCGATCTCAGTGAGAACGCAGAGTACCAGTCCGCGCGCGAAGATTTAGCATTTTTGGAAGGAAAAATCTCTGAACTTGAAGGCATCGCGAGTAAAGCAAAAATCCTTAAAAACGGGAAGGGTGGAAAATCCGGCAATGGAGTTATTAACCTTGGTTCGATGGTTACACTGAAGGTTGGAAACTCCAAACATATCTATCACATTGTCGGAGAGTGGGAAGCAAATCCGCTTGAAAAGAAGATTTCGCACCAGTCGCCGCTTGGAAAAGCACTCATCGGAAAGAAAAAAGGCGAAGCAGTTGAGATTGATGTTCCTGCGGGTAAGTTGAAGTACGTCATTGTCGGGATTGAATAGACATGGCAAAAAAACATACTGAATATGGTCCTGGACAACGCGTTGTTTTTGAATGGACAAATCCACACACAAAAGAAAAATATAAAGGTGAGGGGACAATTGGGCGCGCGAATAAAGTGTTTGGAGTATTAATTGAATACGTTCTTATCGATATTGCATTTCCTGATACTTTTGTCGAAACAGATTTTTTCTTAGCAAATAGAAATCCTGATTACCTCGCTCCTCCTTCCGCAATTCTTGATCTTCTTGCTTCACCTCAATCCCCAATAGTGGAAGCATAATGACTTCCATACTTGAGCTTGCTACAATACCTTCATGTCCACACGGCTCGATCACTCAAGGGAAGCAAAACTCGAAAAACGCAAAAAGTTAGAAGCGCTTGGCGTGAACGTGCACCCATACAGTTTTCACAAAACATACTCTATAGCGCAGGCAAAGCTTTCTGAAGGAAAAACTGTTGAAACGGCCGGCCGGATTATGAGCCTGCGCGAGCACGGCAAAGTCACGTTTTGCGATCTGCGCGATGACTCGGCAAGTATGCAGGTCATGTTTCGCGAAGATGATGACAAAAAACAGTATGAACTTCTCACGCTTCTTGACCCCGGGGATTACATCGGCGTCAAAGGCATCGTTATTACGTCTAAAACCGGTGAAATCACGATTCAAGCCACCCATTTTGACGTGCTAAGCAAATCTCTGCGTCCAATCCCAACGACTTGGCAGGGTATTGACGATCCCGAAACCCGGTACCGCAAACGCTACCTCGATCTTTTGATTAACCCCGACGCAAAACGCATTTTGGATGCCCGGTGGACGATCGAAAAAGAAATCCGCCGGTATCTGCAGGATGTTGAGCATTTTGTTGAGGTTGAAACACCGGTTCTGCAAACATTGTACGGCGGAACCAACGCGCGGCCGTTTACCACGCACATGAACGCGCTGGACAGCGACTACTACCTCCGCATCGCCCCGGAGCTATACCTAAAACGGTTGATCGTGGGCGGATACGAGCGTGTGTTTGAAATTGCCCGCAACTTCCGCAACGAAGGCGTTGATCTCACACACCAGCCCGAGTTCACGATGATTGAGTGGTACGAGGCCTACGCCGACTATACCCGCATCATGGACACCACTGAAGGGCTCATCAAGCACCTGGTGAAAGCCGTTCATGGGAAACTGGAAATGCTGGTGGGGGAGCATGTTGTAAAGCTTGACGGAAAGTGGCCAAGAATCAGCATGGCTGATGCATTGAAAAAGTTTGAAAGTATTGACGTTGAGAAAGGTGGCGATAGTGGTTTGCAAAAAGAATTGGACCAGCGGCATATCCAACTCACCGGAACATTTTCCCGTGGCAAAGCAATTTTTGCGTTGTTTGATCACACTGTTCCGCCAAAACTCATTAACCCAACGTGGATCATTGATTATCCAAAAGAAGTGAGCCCGTTGTCTAAGGAGCACCGAAAAAATCCAGAGCTAGTCGAACGGTTTGAGGGATACATCGGTGGAAAAGAAATGTGTGATGGATGGAGTGAAATTACCGACGCGCTGGAACAGCGCAAACGGTTTGAAGTGGAACAGCAGCACATGCGTGAAGGCGATGCCGAGGCCCAACCCATGGATGAAGAGTTCCTAGAAGCCATGGAGTATGGTATGCCCCCGCTTGGTGGCATTGGCATTGGGATTGATCGGCTCGTGATGTTTTTAACCAATACGTGGGCGATTCGCGAAGTTATTGCGTTTCCAACGTTGAGACCAGTGGGGAAACAGCCGGTTGTTCCAACAGCAACATCAACACCACTTTCGACTGTGCCCGTGAAAAAAAGTGTAAAAACGTCGACATCGTTGCCGTCCCGCGACCAATCACAAAAACTTCTTCATACATATGTAAAAAACGAGGCGCTTGTTCATCATGTTGAAATGGTTGCGGCCGCGTTGGAATCCTACGCAAAAGCGTTAGGAGAGGATCCAGAGTTGTGGTACGCCACCGGCCTTCTGCACGACCTTGACTGGGAAAAGTTCCCTGATGAACATCCAAATAAGGCGCTTGCTGAATTACTACATGACTATCCGGCAGAACTTCACGATGCTATTGCCGAACATGCGCCAAACCGGACGGGCAAGTACCCATCGTCATTATTGGCAAATTATTTGTTCGCAAGCGACGAACTTTCCGGATTCATCAACGCATACTCACTCATGCGCAAAGGATTTGCTGGTATGGAACCTGGTTCTGTGTTGAAAAAACTCAAAGACAAGGCGTTTGCTAAAAACGTATCGCGCGAAGATATTCAAGAAGGATTCGCGTTGATCGGCAAATCACCGGAAGATCACGTTGCATTCCTTATTTCCGTATTTCAAAAGATATGATTCACCGCAACGATCTTATTTCCTTGATCGAAAACTACTTTGGCAAAGACCTTTTAGATACTGCAAAACAAAAAGATACACACTTGGCAAATGGCATTCAAATTCTCGGAAAAGAACGCGTCGAAAAAATTGTGATCGGAGTGAGCGCAACCGTCGAACTCTTTAAAGAAGCCAAGAAACAGCATGCTGACGTGGTACTCACCAAACACCCCATAATGATTTCGCCTGTGAACCAGATTTTAGATCCATCACTGCAGGCTCGCCTACGCATGGTATTTGCCGAAAACTGGACGGTGGGCGGGTATCATTACGCGTTAGATGTGCACCCAATCATTGGCAATACACCAATTCTCATGGAAAAACTCGGCATTGAGTGCCTCCAGCCGTTTTATGACACTTGGGGATATGTTGGTGAGTTTGCCCAGCCAACGTCTGCGAAAGACATCGCGGAGTTTTTGGAAAAAATTGTGAATCATCCCATCATTACTGTGCTTCCCGCCAAACCTCGACCGATTAAACGCATCGGGATTGTGACCGGCGGCGCGATTCCGCATATTGATCAGGTCATGGAAATGCTGGAGCTTGGATTGGACGCGTACATCACTGGGGAAATCGCTGAATGGACAACACATCTTTTCCAGGAAGTTGGCATTGCATACTTCGCGGCAGGCCACCACGCAACAGAGGTGTTTGGACCGCAAAAGTTTGCTGAGGTGTTACAAGAGCTGGTGGGCAAAAAAGCAAAAGTAGAGTTTGTAAACGTGTGGAACGAGATTTAACACATGACCGCAATTTCTTCCGCTTTTTGTGTTATCCAGCACCGAAAAAGAATATATCGAGTTTCCTATAAAAAACTCCCTCACATACCTGTTCTAATTTTTACGAGATGAGCATATCCGTCTGCTGTTATTGCAGAAAAATCTTCAATATTTCTCTTGAAAGTATGCTGTTCAATGGGCAAGCGGAGATAGGTTAATAATCCCATCACAAAGGGGAGAAAATCCTTGGTTTGATCAAATTGTTCTAAATGTTTTGGAAGTGAAGGCCGTACAATGGAGCTAATAACGAAATCGCAAGAACTACCTATAGGATGCTCATATAATGCACGTAACGGCGCATTATTTCCTCGAATGTCAGGAGTAACAATCGTTCCCGCAAATGGTCCCTCCAGACATAAATATGTGCGTTCCCCTATATTCTTTTGTATACACCGAGCATTTGATGCATGTGGCCCAACAACAATATGTAATCTTTCTGTTTGTATTTGTGTATGGTGATGATTCGCCCACATCAAAAACAATAAAAAACGCCCTTCCGCATACAAGCATCCAGGGAATATGTAATAATCCGCTGTTCTTTCGTGCTTGATATGTTTCCAAATGTCAATGTTTCTCATATGTAAAGCAAAACATTACAATTGCCAAGATCATACTTCCTCCACAAGATTCCTATGGGGATATATTATACGCGATGTATCAAATTAAAATTAAAACTGAAGTATCGGTCGCAACGTGTGTCCACTTTGTTCAACCACAACTTCCCGCACACTTGCTTTTTCCTGGTAGTCACTGAGATTAGGATCGGAAACTTCATTGATACTCGGCAATGGTTTTTTGGTAAACCAATAATACGCCATGTATAACGGATCACCATGCGAACACACAATAACGTTTTCATGTAAGTCTAGCAGAAGTTCTTCAAAAAATGACGCCATTCTTGTATAGATGTCATACAAACTTTCTCCACCAAGTTCCGGAATATGTCCGTAAAAATACTCATACTCTTTGAGAGGATCATTGGGTTCGCGCGCAATCCCTTGGTATGCTGAATGTATCTCTAATAATCTTTTGTCATACACAATTGGAATAGCGTTGCTCGAAATGATTTCACTCGTTTGCTTACATCGTAAGACCGCACTGCTGTGGATTTTTGCAATGGATTTATCCTTAAAATACTCTGTAAGTTTTCGCGCTTGTTTTTTTCCTTTTTCGGAAAGTTCCACTGGCAAACGTCCAGGAAGAATGTTTCGTGGATTGTCGTACTCACAGTGGCGGACAAGGTAGAGAGAGGACATGAAAATCAGTATACCGTGTGATATTTTTTGATACAATACAGCGATATGAACATGGATGGGTCAAAAACCGGAACATGGCCTGAAATCACAACACCTCCACAAGCATTGTCTTTCGAACAGGAATCTCGTCTGGCGGATGCTCTACGAAAGCTGTATCGTCTCTTCAGAGGATCACCGGGGTATTATATTAAACTTTCGGATGTTTTGATCGACGCTGGCATCCCCCAAGAACTAGTGGCCGCTGTTATTGCGAAATTATTCAATGCTCCTGGAGTTTCTGTCTCTGGCGAGAGAGTTACGTTTAATCCTAGAATGTTCTACACAGAAGACCCTCTTCATGGAAGGCCGCTGGGAAGAGGAGAAGTTTCTTTGTCAGATGAAGATATTATAAAAAAAGCGCAAGATGGGGATTTAAGAGGGGAAACGATTGCCTGACTTGCGCCCCCTCTTTTTCATGTGTATACTTCAGTATAGAAATTAACAGCGCAAAAACGGTTAGCAGCCGTTGAGCTGGCGGGGGAAATCCCGTCCGGGTAAGCCCGTAACAGCCGGAACGAGTTGAGTCCCCGAGCTTTCGTTCGAGGACGTAAAGAAGAAAGGTGGCACCACGCAAACGCGTCCTTTTTGAAGGCGATAGCGTGGTTTTTTGTAGCCATACGTTTGAGTACATACAAACATAAAGGGGGAAACATGGTTGACATTAGGTACATCCGCGACAATGCGGAGACGTTAAAAAAAGCAATTACGGATAAGCAGCTCAATCCCAAAATTGTGGATGAGGTGTTGCGCGTGGATACCGAGCGGCGTACGCTCTTGCAAAAAGTTGAAACATTACGTGCTGAGGGGAATGCGCACGCGGCGGGCGTGAAAGGAAAACCAACGCCGGAGCAGATCGAAAAAGGAAAAAAACTTAAAATACAATTGCAGGATATAGAACCTCAACTTAAAAAATTGGACGCGTCGTTTATGGATTTAATGCTTCAGGTGCCAAACCCCGCGGCCGATGACACACCAATCGGCAAAGATGAAACAGGAAATGTTGAGGTCAAAAAGTGGGGAGACATTCCAAAGTTCAAGTTTCAGTCTAAAACACACGACGAGCTTGCCGAGACGCTTGATCTCATTGATACCAAACGCGCCGTCCGCATCGCCGGAAACCGCGCTTTCTATACCAAAAACGACTTGGTTTTGCTCGAGTATGCCCTGTTGATGTACGCGCTCAAGATGATGATCGCAAAAGGGTTTACTCCCATGACCGTCCCGTGGATGGTCAACGATGACGCCATGTGGGGAACCGGATACTTTCCGTGGGGTATGCAGGATCACTATGCCACACAGGACGGGCAAAAGCTGATTGGTACCGCCGAAGTTTCGCTTACCGCGTATCGCGAGGGTGAGATTTTGGATGAAAAAGATCTGCCATATAAAATGGTGGGGATTTCGCCATGTTTTCGCCGTGAAGTGGGGTCGTACGGTAAGGATACGAAAGGCATTTTCCGTGTGCACCAGTTTATGAAGGTCGAACAAGTGGTGTACACCGTCGCGGATGAAGAAGTCACGCGCACGATGCACGATGAAATGCTTGGGTATGCCGAGGAGTTACTGCAAAAGCTGAAGTTGCCGTACCACGTGCTCAACATGTGCACCGGCGATATGGGTGCAGGACAGCGGCGGAAGTATGACGTTGAAGTGTGGTTCCCGGGTCAAAACGCGTACCGCGAAACGCACTCGGACTCCTACTTTAATGATTTTCAAGCCCGACGATTGAATATTAAGTACCGCGCAAAAGACGGCACGATGAAGTACGTCTACACGTTGAATAACACCGTTGTTGCCACGCCACGTATTTTGGGGGCAATTTTGGAAAACTACCAGCAAGCGGATGGAAGCATTGTAGTGCCAGAGATTCTGCGGGAGTTTGTGGGGAAAGAGAAGATAACTATCTAGGGGTTCGAGCGTATAATATCCTGAATCTTTCGATTGAACGTCGTTGCATTTGACCAATTTTCTCTCTATTTCCTTCCTCCGTATACTTGACAAGGATTTGGTTATCTCCAACCTCGGCTCGAACCCACCATCCTAGATCAGGGCTTGAATAAAAGAAATATTCTGACGTCCGAAAAACTGAACCTGGATTAAATAATTCTCCTGGACAATACAAAAGTGTTATATGAGCGGAAAGTGGTGTATGAAGAAATAAAGCCTCAAGCATGCCATGAATTCTTTCAACAGAACTTAGATCAAGAGCGCCTCCGCTTTTCAAAAAGTCAGTTACTCTCCTTTGCATCTCCCGCAGAAGTCTGCCTGTCACGGAAACGGAACTATCTTTTGCTAAGATTTCTTCGGTAGCATGACCAATATTAAGAAATTCTTCTGCTTCGAGCAGTGTCATAACCCTCCTAAATCCCCATATATCGCGTAATAATATCTCTACTCTTGCATAACATAAATGACACATCGAGATCCGGTTCTATCCAAAAAACGTCCAGAAAAAACAAAGTTTATCTGTTTAGAAGGATTAGATTTCTGCATAAACGAAACACGTATTGGTTTTGTTTTTCTAAGAGCATATAATCCTCTTCCCGCATCTCTCGCAAGACGACTTGGACTAATTGTTGCGTTTTCAAATTCTGTGCCCCTAATGACTTCCTGTAATATCTGCATAAATTCCTGAATATCAGCAATAGTGGGTCTTCCTTCTTTTTCCTCCGTCTCTAGCATCATAATCCCAAACGCACCAAGAAGGTCTTGTAATGCTTTAACCTTTCCTGTAATCGCTCCTTCCGACAAGTATCCATCTCTACTCCTTGCTTCTTTAAGAATACCTGCATCGGTATAACCAACCTTCTTAAGACCCATTTCTATCGTCATACTCCCTCCTTGGGACACTAAATAATTTGATCTATCAGCCGATTATACACCGTCAAAAAACACAGTCAAACTTCCTATGATATCAGCGCTTATTCTTCAAAAATACACACTTTCTCCAGAGGTCATGGTACAATAATCTGCTATGTTCAAGTTTCTTACCAAACTCTTTGACGAGAACACAAAAACAATCAAACGGTACCAAACCATTGTCGAGAAGATCAATGCGCTGGAACCGGAGTTCAAAAAACTTTCTGACACCAAGTTGACCGCCAAAACCGCGGAGTTTAAAAAACGGTTGGAGGATGGCGAAACACTTGACGTCTTGCTTCCTGAGACATTTGCGGTTGTCCGTGAGGCTTCCCGGCGCACGCTTGGTCTGCGCCACTACGACGTTCAGCTCATGGCCGGTATTGCGTTCCACGAGGGTAAGGTCGCGGAACAAAAGACGGGTGAAGGAAAAACGCTTTCGGCAACACTGGCGCTTTATCTCAACGCATTATCTGGTAAAGGCGCGCATTTAGTTACTGTGAACGACTACCTTGCTCAGCTTGGCGCGGGGTGGATGGGCCCAATCTTCGAACTTCTTCATGTTTCTGTAGGCGTTATTACACACGAACATGCCGCATTTTACGACTCCATCCACCACAGCGAAAAACGCGGAGACAACCGCCTCGAACACTTTAAGCCCGTTTCGCGTGCAGAAGGCTACAGCGCTGATATTACCTACGGCACCAACAACGAGTTTGGGTTTGACTACCTGCGCGACAACATGGTTCAGCGGATGGAAGATCAGGTTCAGCGAGGGCATCACTTTGCCATCGTAGACGAAGCAGACTCCATTTTAATTGATGAAGCGCGCACACCACTTATTATCTCCGCACCCGATACCGAGCCAACAAAAAAATACTATGACTTTGCAAAAATGGTTGAGTCACTCACGAAAGATGCTGACTATACGTTGGATGAAAAACTCAAAACCGCCACACTTACCGATCTCGGCATTAAACGTATTGAAATGAAGCTCGGCGTCAAGAATCTGTACGAAGAAAGTTTTGACACCATCCACCATGTTGAACAAGCGCTCAAAGCAAAAACATTGTTCCACCGCGACAAAGACTACATTGTGCGCGATGGGGAAGTCATTATTGTGGATGAGCACACCGGCCGGCTTATGTACGGACGCCGGTACAGTGATGGGCTTCATCAAGCTATTGAGGCAAAAGAAGACGCAAAAATTCAGCAAGAGTCCCGCACACTCGCGACTATTTCTCTGCAGAACTACTTCCGGTTGTACAAAAAACTCGCTGGCATGACCGGAACTGCCGCCACCGAAACGGAGGAGTTTAAAAAAATCTACCGCATGGATGTTTTGGTGATGCCAACCCACCTGCCGGTTGTCCGCAAAGATCGCGCCGATGTGATTTACAAAACCACGCGCGCAAAGTACGGCGCGATTGTAAAAGAGGTTGAGGAAATGCACGCGCGCAAACAGCCCGTGCTGATTGGTACACGATCAATTCAGAACAATGAAATTATCGCTGAGTTTTTGTCACGTAAAAAGATTCCACATCAAATATTGAACGCGAAAAATCATGAAAAAGAAGCGTTCATTATCGCTGACGCCGGCCGACCGGGAGCGGTGACGGTTGCCACAAATATCGCGGGGCGCGGCGTTGACATCGTGCTCGGTGGAGCACGGCCGGAAGAGGGAGACTTCCCAAACAAAACGGCACTCACCAAAGCAATAAAAAACTGGGAAAAGCAACATGAGGCTGTTATACAGCAAGGCGGGTTGCATATTATTGGCACCGAACGACACGAGTCCCGCCGTATTGATAATCAACTTCGTGGTCGTGCGGGTCGTCAGGGTGACCCCGGTTCCTCCAGCTTTTTTGTATCGCTTGAAGACGAAATCATGCGTTTGTTTGGCGGCGAGCAAATCGGTAAAATGATGAACTTTTTGCAGATTGAAGAAAACCAGCCGATCGAACACCAAATGATTAGCAAGGCCATCGAGCAGGCGCAGATTAAAGTCGAAGGATTCTTTTTTGATCAGCGCAAACGGTTGGTTGAGTTCGACGACGTCATGAACAAACAGCGCGAGGTCGTGTATAGCTTGCGTAATAAAATTCTGCATGGTGAAAAAGATTTGCGCGTTGATATTTTGAACGCGGTCAACGACGCGGTTACTTCCCTTGTCACGATGCGCGCGCCCGATCAGTTCACGCAGGAAGAGTACGACGCGATCGTCAAAGAGTTTATCAGCATCATCCCGTTTGACGACGCTTCTCAGCAACAGTTGCGTGGGCAGTTGAAAGAGCAAAAAGAGGCCGATGCTATCATTACTTTCCTGCAGAACATTGCGCGTGATATTTACGCTCAACGCGAAAAAGAGTTTGGCGACCAGGTTGCCCGCGACATGGAACGGTACGTCATGCTCACCACGATTGACGAGCACTGGATGGATCACTTGGATAATATGGATACCCTGCGCGAAGGTATTTGGCTACGCGGTGACAAACAAACGGTGTTGTCGGCGTATAAAAAGGAGGCGTTTGAGATGTTTGAGGCCTTGATGGGTCGTATTGACGATGCAGTTGCCCACCGGGTTTTCCGCATCCAACCATTGAACGTTTCACCGGAACAGCGGGCAGCCGCCAATCAGCCGCTTCAGCAGGCGGTTGAGGTAAAAGAAGAGGTATTTGCGGGCTCTATCGCGCAAGAAGCACAAAAAGCCGAACAGGGACTGAAAGCGCCGGCGTCTACGAAGGGCTCGTTGTCTGACTTAGCCGCGGCGATGTCAAAGGCAAAAGGCGGAAGTGTTGCCAAACCTGGCGTTGCGCACATGAAAATTGGACGGAATGATCCGTGCCCGTGCGGAAGCGGGAAAAAATATAAAAAGTGTCATGGGAGAAATGCATAACTAGTGCCCTAAGAGCATTGTCATTGCCCTTTGGTATTCTGGAGATGATTCCGACTCCCAAGGTATAAAGTCTAGAGTATGATACTCTTCTCTGTATCGTTCAATCGCCCTAATAAAAATATCTCTTCTTAAGTTATTATCCAATCCGTTGAAATAACTACTACTTTTTAAATCATTAATCAACTGATCTACAATCAACGATGCTTTTTTTTCTTTTTGACGAGTTACTTTTTCTGCAAGCCTCGCCAGAAAAAGCGCTGATCTTGTGTGGATAAGACCTTCAATGAATTCTGATCCTACTCCCATCTCGCTCTCCTTTTAAAGGCTTAAGAAGAGTGTATATCAAAAAATCTTACTGATCAACAAAAATCTATCCTCTCACTTCCAAGTCCTGAAACTGCTTTTTTCTGAATAATTTTGCGATCACCGCGTACACCGCGATATCGGTCCACGTATCGTCAAGTGATTCATTCTCTGGCTTGCCTGTTTTTGCCAACAAGTTCTTTAACCGACTCACCTTTTCTGCAATGCGGAACGAGATTCCAAGCTCACCAATTTCCAAAATATTTCCCTTACCGTAGTCTTTATGTTTTTTTAGAAAAACTTTTAAGAGTTCTTCGCACTCTTTTTCAAACGCGTCATCAAGGTACTGTGGTGTTGTCATTCTTCTTTATCCCCTTTCTTTGGCAGGAGTTTTGCAATCACTTTAAACTCTCGCTGTCCGCCGGCGCCCAAATCCACTGTTTTAACGCCGGTTTGCTGATAGTAGGTGAGAAGATAGGAGTTCAACGATTCTTGAAGTTCTTTAACTTCATCCTTGAGCTCTGCTGATTTTGCGCGTAGTTCACGGAACTCGGGAGCTTCGGTCAATGTTTTTTTGCGTGCTTTGGATTTTTTTGAAACTTCCTGCACTTGCGTTTCATTTTCTGCCAACTCGGTGTCGTTCTCAAAAATACTCTTCATGCTGTCTGTATGCGTCCGGATTTGCTGCCGGACAGCATCGAGCCGTTCAATTTGGCGTTCAATCAGGGCTTGGAGCGTTGCGACATCATGTTGAGATTCTTGTACGGGAGCAGAAGAAAGCGTTTGTGTGGTATCCATGTGTCCGACTATAGCACAGGCCTCCGCGCGTGCAAACCCCCCTTTGAAAAAAGGAAACTATTTTCCATATCTTGCCCAATATCCTGAGTACCATTTTTCCATCGGGCCTTTCGCAACTCCTTGGCTGCGCTGATCGAGATATGTTTGATGGGAAATTTCTCCTGTTAAGAGTTCGAGTTGTTTGACGTTCGCGCCAAATCGGTACACCAAGTTAAATGCGATGCCAAGCCAACAGATCACAATAAAAATGTGGCGGAGTGTGTGAAACTTTTGCGGAAGATTCTTGAATACAAGCAAACACACAACGATCGCCATTACAAACCCTGTGAGTGCGTATCGCACGGAAAGCGGAGGGAACAAAAGCCAAGAAATCATGAAAACGAAAACAAATGCCAATAGATCGCGGTGTTTTTTCCACACTTCTTTTTTGACATATATCGCAGAAAGAGCTCCTACTATAAATATCGGCGACGTCCAGTCACCCCACTGCACACTCATAACAATTGGCAGAAGCGGAATCATTAAAATCTGGTGTGTCAGCCAACTCAACACAGTTCCGTATCCAAGATGTGTCACCTGATCTATTCCCAAAGACGATTGAAAAAGCGGATAGATTGGATTTCCTGTCCATATATAACTTTGCACGAGCCACGGGGTAACCGTTAAAACTGCAATCGCACACATGATGACCGCAAATCGCATATGTTTCCGTAGAACCGTAAACAGAAAAAACGCGGGAAGCGCGAGAAATGCGAGTAGTTTTGTTGAAAGCGCCAATCCAAGAAAAATTCCCGCAGACACGGGAGAAACACGTTTGTTTTCCATGATCAAACTTACCGCGGCTAACTCAAACACCGTACGCAAACTATCAACATATGCTGACGATGCCTGCCACCCAACCGTGTGAAACGTAAAAAAGATCAGACATCCAAACAACGCATAGCGTATTCCAACCAGTGGTTTTGCAATACGGTACATCAATACAATCATCAACCAAGCAAGAAGATACGTAAAAAATTTAACACCAACTATTCCAAACATCGCGTAGGGCAATGTAAATACTAACGATCCCAAATGTGGCATTGCAGATTGATAGAGTTCTGGAATAAATCTGTCCCATCCGCGGTTTAATAATACCTGCGTGATAGGCAAGTGATACCACACTGCGTCAAAACCGGTTTCTGGAACAAATACCCCAATAAAATGGCTGAGTCCAGCAATAAAAAATAGAGTACGGAAAAACCGGGAGGCCCACACATCAACAAAAAACTCGGGCACTAACCGTTTAATGTTTTTACGTTTTATCCACAAACCGATACCCAACATAGTGCTCCGTAATAATTTTGAATGGGAAACCATCTAAGTCCTTACGCAACCGCCGCACGCTAACATCAATGCTTGCACTCGTGGGGTATTTATCAAGCGGCCACACTTTGACTGCAATTTGTTCGCGGGTAAGTGCAATGTTTTTATTCCGTAAAAATAAAAGAAATAACTTGAATGAGAGCGGCGGAAGCCGTCTCCGCACCGACCGCCATTGAATCGCGTGTTTGTTCTGATAGATCGTAACGCCTCCAAACCGTACGATGTCATCATTTTTAATGATATTCCTGCGGGTAACCGCGTGCAGGCGCGCGACAAACTCTTCAACGGAAAACGGTTTGGGAATATACTCGTCCGCGCCTTTGTCTAATCCCTCAACACGATGCTCTACCGCACCGTGCTGGCTCAACACAATCGTTTTTGTTTCCTGAGAAGTCTCGGCAATAAGCGGCAAAAGACCCAACCCATCACCATCTGGTAAGTTGCGGTCAAGAATAACAACGTGGTAGTGGCCAGAACGGAGTTTCTTTTCTCCTTGAAAAACAGTAGCTGCGTGCACGACCGTGTACTTCTCGCGTTCCAGTATGGGGCGGAGAAATGAAACAATATGCGGCTGGTCATCAACGACGAGCGCGCGGAACTTCATAGGTAGGCGTTAGTATGCACCACACGCATGAGTTTGAAAAGAGGAGAATGCGTTTTTTGATGTGTGAACATTATGAAAACGATGTTTTCCACCGTGATTTCTGCATATGTACACGCGCACCACGAAAAGGCACACCTTCATGCTGTAATTTTTTCTTCTGCGCATCTTCGCCGCCAAATGCAAACGCTGGAGCCAATGTTCCGTCTTCGTGAACCACTCGATGGCATGGAACTTTTGAGTTATCCTGATTGTGATGAAGAATGCGCCCCACTTGCCGCGGTCCACACTTTCCAGATAACCGTGCAACATCGGCATAACTCAATACTTTTCCTTTGGGAATGGAGGAAACAATAGTATAGATATCGGATGAAAGCACGGAATCAATCATATTTGTTCATTTTATAACATACGGTTTCATGTGTGGAGGATATACTGCAATGCCTTCCATGCCATACCACTCCGCACCAGGAAGAACGCTGTGCTCCGCTTGATGCACCGCGCCATTAAATTCATATGCAATTTTCCAATACGCCTTTTCCGTAAGAACACGCGCTCCAAAAGTAGGACCCTTATGCATAGGTGAACGATAACTTGGATCGCCCACAAGAAGATTATTGTATTTATCACCGGCAAAAATCGGTAACCAATGTCCATCGCCCAACTGAGTTCCATCCGCGATCTGGTTTTCCCATAATGCAATGACGTTTGCGACAAATACGCATCCCTGATCTGTGTACGCTTTGATTTCTTGAATTGAAGAAACACGAACAGGAACCGCTGTTATACCAAAATGGGCATATGTATCAATCGTCGTATGCTCCGGAGTTCCCTCGTGGTCAGCACCATATTCTTTTGTGCGCTCCATCACTTCGGAAAGTGTTACCGGAAGCCTAAAGTACCGCAAAATGGTGAATATAGAGTACATACCACACGCCCAAACATCATGTTCTTCCCGAGTATCTTCGTCATACGTCTCCGGGAGAGGGCAGGGGAGTTCTCCATTAAAACGCATGTTTGCACCCAGCGCATGATCATTCGCACTAATAAAAAATCGTGAAAATTGTACGCGCTGTTTTGCTAACTTTTGTAACTCTTTTTCTAGTTGTTCCCGCATGAATACCGCACATTGTTTCACACTCTATTCTTTTTTTGCAAGTGGCATGATGATACAATCTTTTTATGTTGTTTTTCTTGCTCGCACTCCTCACATTTGCATCAACACTTGTTGGCGGACTCATCAGTCTCCGGTATAAGGATAAACTGCATAAGATTTTGGCATTTACCGCCGGCGTTATTCTTGCCGTCGTCGCGTTTGATCTTTTTCCAGAAATGGTTGATCTCGCGCAGAAAACCAATACGCCTTTCCGCATTCCAATGATCGCATTTGTCATTGGATTTCTTGTATTTCATCTTTTGGAAAAACTCGTCCTTATTCACCACGCGCAGGAAGGTTCGTATGAAAAACACCGCCACCCAACCGTTGGTATGTTATCCGCAGTCGCGTTAATACTTCACTCCTTTTTAGACGGCGTTGGGATTGGACTAGGATTTCAGATTTCCCCCGCGCTTGGAGTATTTGTTGGACTTGCCGTGATCGCGCACGATTTTTCTGATGGTTTAAATACGGGCTCACTTATGCTGTTGCACGGAAACTCATCAAAAAAGGCATTCAAATTTATTATTTTAGATGCCGCTGCGCCGTTGGTTGGAGCAGTTTCGACACTCTTTTTTTATCTTCCACAACAACTTTTGCTCCTTTACCTTGGAAGTTTTGCCGGCCTTCTGTTATACCTTGGAACATCTGACATTCTTCCGGAGGCACACAGCAAAGATTCGTCTATTAAAACAATTTTGATGACGTTGTTTGGCGTATTGTTTGTCTACCTCTTTACACTGGTGATGTAGTCTATTTTTCTGCTTTGCTGGTATGTTATGATGCCACCATGCCAACCGCAAAACTTTCTCCCATTGTGACGGGCACTCTTGGATACGATTACATTATGAATTTCCCCGGCAAGTTTGTGGACCGCATTATGCCGGACAAAATCCACCAGCTTTCTCTCGGTTTTTTAGTAAACACATTAAAAAAACAGTTTGGTGGAACGGGCGGGAATGTTGCGTATACAACAAAGTTGCTTGGCCTTGATCCCATTTTGATTGCCCCGGGAGGAAAAGATTTTACAAAATATATGGCCTTTTTAAAGAAAAATGGAATAGATACTTCTGGCATCCGCACATTTCGAGATGTCGATACAGGCGCTTACTTTGTTACAACCGACATGGAAGACAATCAAATCGGTTCGTTTTACCTTGGCGCTATGAAGTACGCCCACACACTTTTATTACCAAAAGCGAATTTTGTTGTCATTGCATCAAATACTCCGCTAGCACTTGCTTCTTACGTCAAACAGTGTGTTGCAAAAAAAATGCGGTATTTATACGATCCCGCGTTTCAAATCGGCGAACTGCCGATTGATGAGTTACGCGATGGTATCACACACGCGGAAATATTTATCGGCAACGACTACGAAATCGCGCTCACGGAAAAACGGTTAAACATTTCGCGCGCGCAACTTTTAAAAATGGTTCCTATCGTTATCACAACACTGGGAAGCAAAGGTTCACGAGTTGAGTCACATGGAAAAACTATTAAAATTGCCCCGGCAAAGGCAAAGGCCGTGATTGATCCAACCGGCGCGGGTGATGCGTATCGTGGAGGATTTGTTGCTGGCTACTTGCGCACGTTTGATCTTCAAACGTGCGGGCAGATGGGATCTATTGCTGCCGTATACACCGTTGAAAAATATGGAACGATCACACATTCGTTTACAAAACCTGCATTTGAAAAACGGTACAAAGACAACTACAATCAGGTGTTGTCACTTACTTAACACACCACATATAAAGGAGAAGCTATGCCAAACGTATTGTACGATGTAAAAGACCTTGCGCTTGCTAAACAAGGAAAGCTGCGTATTGAGTGGGCAAAAACATCGATGCCCGTGCTTCAACTTTTGCAAAAAAGATTTGAAAAAGAAAAACCGTTGAAGGGCCTGACGCTTGCCGCGTGTTTGCACGTCACTGACTCAACTGCAAACTTGATGATCGCGCTAAAGGCTGGCGGCGCAAAAGTTTCACTGTGTGCGAGCAACCCGCTTTCCACACAAGACGATGTTGCCGCGTCGCTCGTAAAAGATTTCGATATTCCTACGTATGCAATTAAAGGCGAAGATACAAAAACGTACTATAAACACATGAACGCGGTGCTCGACACACATCCCAACATTACGATGGATGACGGCGCGGATCTCGTGTCGCTTCTGCATAAAGAACGCAAAGGCCAGCTTAAAGAGCTTATTGGTTCCAGTGAAGAAACGACAACCGGTGTGATCCGGTTGAAAGCAATGCAAAAAGATGGCGCGCTCAAAATCCCGGTGCTCGCGGTGAATGATAGTGATACAAAACACTTGTTTGATAACCGGTATGGCACGGGACAGTCTACGCTTGATGGTATTATCCGCGCGACAAATATTTTATTAGCGGGAAAAATCATTGTCATTAGCGGGTACGGCTGGTGCGGACACGGACTTGCGATGCGCGCAAGTGGTATGGGCGCAAAAGTTGTGGTTGTTGAAGTTGATCCAGTGCGTGCGCTTGAAGCGGTGATGGATGGTTTCCAAGTTATGAAGATTCAAGACGCAGCCAAAATCGGGGACTTGTTTGTGACGGTGACCGGAAACAAACATGTTATTTCATTCAAAAATATGCAGAGGATGAAAGACGGCGCAATGATTTCAAACTCCGGCCACTTTAATGTCGAACTTGAACTTGATGCGTTAGAAAAAGCCGCAAAATCCCGCCGTGTTGTGCGGAACTTTGTCGAAGAGTTTACGCTCAAAAACGGCAAAAAGTTGTTTGTGCTCGGTGAGGGCCGGTTGATCAACTTGGTCGCGGCCGAAGGACATCCCGCCGAAGTGATGGATATGTCGTTTGCCAACCAAGCACTCGCGGCTGAGTTCTTTGCAAAAAACAAAGGGAAACTCAATGTGCAGGTCTACCGGATTCCCGAGGATATGGATAAAGAAATTGCACGGCTCAAGCTGAAAGCGGTTGGTGCGGGACTCGATGTGTTAACAAAAGAGCAGAAGAACTACCTTTCAAGTTGGCAAGAAGGAACGTAACATGGATATTTCTTCATATATCAAAGCGATTCATGAAGAAGAACATCGGAATGCCGAGTTTTTACATCTCACGGCAAATGAGGCACAGCTTTCGCATACAGCAAGCCAATTTCTAGGAACAAAACTTTCTGAACGATATTATTTTGGTGCAAGCAAAGACAATGTCGCAGATTTTGGCGTGTTTACCGCGTTGGGACTTCCTTCCACACATGCGCTCATTGAAAAAGGTGAAGAAGCGGCGAAGCGCATGTTGGGAGCAGTTGCTGTTAATTTACATTGTTTGTCCGGCGTGCACGCAATGATGTGCGCCATCCTTTCGACCACAGAACCTGGGGACACTGTTCTTACCGTTCATCACGATCACGGTGGCCATTTTGCCACCGAAGGAATCTTGGCAAGAGTGGGAAGAAAACACGCGTTTGTTTCGTATGATCTTGAACACTTGCGATTTGATGTTCAAGAAACTGCAAAAACATTCCGAAAAACAAAAGCGAAAGCAATTTATCTTGATGTTTCATACTATATTAATCCACATAACCTGCGAGAATTGCGCGAGGCGGTGGGGCCAAAGGCGCTTATTATTTATGATGCAAGTCACACAATGGGCCTTATTATGGGCCAACAGTTCCAAGCTCCATTAAAAGAAGGCGCAAGCGTTGTGTGCGCAAATACGCATAAAACATTGCCAGGGCCACAAAAAGGGATGATTGCATTCTGCGATCAAGAACTTGCTGATAAGGCAAACAAAATCATTAATGGATGTTTATATTCGAGCCCACACACCCATCACATGATTATGTTAGCGATTACTTTGCTTGAACTCGAAGCATTTGGAAAAGAGTATGCAGAACAGGTCATTAAAAACTCAAACGCCATTGCGGAAGCATTCGTAAAACTTGGATATAATGTCCGCAAGTCCAACACGGGAAGATATTCTGAAAACCATCAGGCACACATATTCATTGATGATAAAGGAGAGCGGCTCCTCTTGTATAAACACCTTTTACAAAACAACATCTCCACAAATTTTGACAATGTTTTGGGGCACCGGCTTTTTATCCGCATTGGAACACAAGAACTTACCAGGCGGGGAATGAAGGAAAAAGACATGCAAACGGTCGCAAAACTCATGGATCAATCAATGAAGGGAAAAGACGTGAAAAAAGATGTTGTTTCTTTTACCCAAGCGTTTCCCGATATTCTATTTTCTTTCGACCGTTAATTTTGACTCTTCACTACTTCCGTATAAACAACACAACATTCGGCAAGTTTCTTCCCGGACCAGCTTTGTATCCGCCAGCCCACAACGCAGTAGACCCACCACTATCTAAGTTAATTGCATTTCGGATTCCCAACGCCTGTAGCGTCTTTGCGGATTCGGCAACCGTCGCCCCGTGAACAACTCCGATGTATCCCATGTTTCCGCTTCCACCTACAAAACTCCGGTTCCCCCGAAGCGATTCTTTTGCATCATCGTTTCCACCGAACATCACGTTCCCGTCCTGGACCAAAAGGGGACGGTTGGCAATAACCGCGTCAACACCGGTATCACGCCCCCATTGTAGAGATTGTGCATACAATCGCATCGAGTTTCCAGAAAAAACAACGGCCGGCACGGTGCTGTACACATTATTATCTGAGTTAAAGTACACTTTATTTTTATTCATCACGAGCACGTCAAACGAGTTTTTTTTGTCCGCGCAGGTTGGATATGTTTCTGGGCAGAAGTAGGTGCCATTAATGCCGGCATACGCGCCGCTTCGTGCCGCGTACTCCGCGAGTGGCAGTACCGGACAGTTATTCGCGCACGTGTTGTCAGATGCCGTATCAATAATGACTTTTGTACTGTTAAGATCAGCGGCAACAATATCAACCAAAAAACCGGTGCCATCCACAACAACTTTCTGCCGTTTATACCCGGAGCTTGGTGGAGCATTGCTTTCAGGAACATTTGCTGGAATCACCACCGCCACGGCGAGTTTTGTCGTTTCCGTTTTTATTCCATCCGCTAATTTTTTCAGTGTTGCGTCCGCGGAAGCAACGTTTTCTTTTGCCAAATATGTCAACGCCGAAGCAAAAAGACTATCTAGCGCACTCGTTTTTGGTGTGCTCTCACGCAGTTTGACTAAATCCTCATATACATTAATCGCCGCCACAAACGTTTTTTTAAGGTCAAGAATTTCCTGTTTTAGAACTTGGTTAGTTTTACGCGGATCTTCACTCTTTAGACGATCGAGTTCTTCTTGAGTTTGAGAAAGCGTTGCATGAAGTTCTGTTTCACGCGTACGAAGTGCCGTCAATTTTTGCCCCGTCCACTGCATCACATAACCACTCACTGGAAGAACAATGAGAAGTGCTGCGATAAACACATACACATATCTGGAAATTTGGAGGCGGGCCACATACTTCATACACCTCATCATATCATCTTCACATGGTACACTGGGTGTATGGATATTTCTGCCCTATTCCAGTGCCGCAGTATTGCGGTGATTGGCGCCTCGCGCGATCAAAAAAAAGTTGGACATCACATTCTTAAAAGCCTGCAAAAAAACTCCGATCTCGAGTTGTTTCCCATTAATCCGCACGCGTCAACACTGTTGGGGCTTCGCACGTTTGTCTCTCTTAAAGAACTCCCGCATCCTGCTGATATTGCGATCATCGCAGTTCCATCCACTGTCGTTGAGTCTATCGTGGACGAGTGCATCCAAACACATGTCAAAGCAGTGATTATTATTACTTCCGGATTCGCGGAAAACGGTAAAAATGGAAAAGAGGTGCAAGACCGGATCACTCAAAAACTTTCACAAGCGAACATTCTTTTACTTGGGCCAAACACGATGGGATACATCGCTCCGTTTGACAATATCTACGCGAGTTTTGGCGCAGACGATGTCACTCCAGGCCCTATCGCGGTAATCAGCCAGTCTGGGGCAATGCTCAGTGCGTTATTTCAAGCGTATGCATCCGCAAAAACTGGAGTATCGTTTGCGGTGAGTTTAGGAAATCGGGCGGGCATAGACGAGCTTTCCTTGCTTGAACACGCAGCCAAAGACCATCATACGCGCGTGATTGTGCTCTACATGGAGTCGTTCCGCAATATTCCAGTGTTGCTTTCGCTGGCATCGCGTATTGTGAAATCAAAACCTATCTTTTTGCTCAAAGGCGGAACAACTGAATGTGGAATTTCTGCGGCCGTTTCCCACACCGCGGCGCTTGCGACCCCCCAAGCGCTTTTGCGCGATGCGGCACAACAGGCAGGTATTGTGATGGTCGAAACGTTCGAACAGCTCGTCCGCGCAAGCATCGCGTCTGCAAAATCAGCGTTTCTTCCCGAACATCTTATGGTTGTTACAAATGCAGGCGGCCCATCGGTTGTTCTCGTTGACGAAGCGGTTCAGGCAGAAGTGCCTCTCGTATCTCTTTCATCAAAAACAGCCAGCACGCTTACCGAACAGTTTCCGACACTCCGCCTAGCCAACCCACTTGATTTACTTGGCGATGCAACACCCGAAATGTTTGACCAAGCGCTCACCATCCTCTCACACGATCTCAATATTGACGCGCTCGCGTGCATTGTGACTCAGCAGTCAATTACAGATATGGATGGCATAACAAAGGTGTTGATGAAACCCCGGGGGAAACGGTTGGTGATCGCGTGCCTCACCGGCGGCGATCAACTTGAACCATACAGGGAAAAACTCCGGAACGCGGGTGTTGTTGTGACCGAGTATCCAAACGAAGTTGTTGAAACGATGAAAGCGCTTGTCCAGGCACAACGAAACATGGAAAAAACACTGCCATATGCCGTTTTATCTCTTTCATCATCCGCACAACCAACAAAAACCACACACACGTATCCTGAAACATTTTCTGATCTTCAAACTGTGTTGGAATCGTACGGTCTGCGTTTTCCCAAACAAGTTCTTATTTCTGATGAAAAAGATTTTTCCGAACTTGAAACCCTTTCTTTTCCCCTCGTTGCAAAAACAACCGATCTTGCACTCAAACACAAAGCAAAACTTGGGGCGGTCATCGCGGATATTCACGATCTTGGGTACGCGCGCGTCGCGTATAACCATCTCAAACAGTGGAACGCTCCCGTTGTGTTTCAAGAAACAATCACAAACGCGCACGAGGCGCTTGTGGGTATGATCCGTGATCCGCAGTTTGGATGGTACTGCGCGGTTGGTCTAGGAGGAAGCTTGAGTGATACACTCGCCGACCGTAGGTATTTTTTCCTTCCCGCGCAAAAAACGGTGATTGCCTACACACTTTCGCAAACAAAACTCGCATCGCTTCTCACCAAAGAACAAACACATGCGCTCGTTGAAACGATTAATACACTTCAACACTGCGCGCTAGAAACAAACAAACTTACCGAGCTTGAAATCAACCCATTATTTATTACGGAAAACGGCGCCATTGTTGCCGACATGAAACGAGGATAACATGCAGGAGTTACGCAGCCCATCGGGACATCCCGCTAGGGGCGGGATTGCGCTCGCCGCCTCAAGAAGAGAGAGGACATTCCTCCCATTATTTTGTCGGCGGCTCACAGCCCCTCTGGACTGCGCAACATCCTGCTTGTGTTGATGTGCGTAACTCCTATACCATACACATATGAACTGGAAAGTTGCAGGACAAGCGGGTGAAGGAATCGCCGTAACCGGTACGATTTTCGCGAAAACGTGTATCCGGCACGGCCTCTGGAGTTTCGCGTACGGGGAGTACCCTTCGCTGATCCGTGGCGGGCACAACACCATGCAGGTCAGCGCCTCAACAAATCCCGTAAGCTGCCAGCAAAAACTTCTTGATGTGATGGTCGCGCTCAATGAAGATGCTATCGCGCTCCACCTGGATGAGTTCACCAAAAAAACGGTGATTATCGTTGATAAAAAAAATACTAAACTGAACTGGGAAAAATATGCGCTTTCAAGTACGATTTTTGATTTGCCCATGCATGCGATTTCGCTCGAAACCACTGGTTCCAGTCTTGCGGAAAATATGGTTGCTCTTGGCGCTTCGTGCGCGCTCCTCGGACTTGACCTTGCCGTGCTCAAAGACGTGATTAAAGATGCGTTCCACAAAAAAGGTGAAGCTGTTGTTGCAAAAGACGAATCCGCCGCGGAAAAAGGATACGCCTATACAAAAGAACAAGGCCTTGCGCGCGCCGAAACCATTGCTCCACACCCAAACAATCAAATCCTTCTTTCTGGAAATGATGCAATTGGGCTGGGTGCGCTGGCAGCCGGCGTACAGTTCTATGCCGCATATCCCATGACACCAACCTCATCCATTCTCCATTTTATGGCCGAAAACGAGACGCGGTTTCCGTTGGTTGTAAAACACGCGGAAGATGAAATTTCAGCCATCAACCAAGCTATTGGCGCTTCATACGCTGGCGTCCGGGCCATGGTGGGAACGTCCGGCGGTGGATTCGCGCTCATGGTTGAAGCGGTATCACTCGCGGGAATCGCGGAAACGCCACTTGTTGTTGTGGAAGGACAGCGTCCGGGTCCGGCAACGGGCCTTCCAACGTGGACGTGCCAAGCCGATTTACAGTTTGTGATGCGTGCCGGACACGGGGAGTTCCCAAAAGTCGTTCTCGCCCCAGGCGATATAGAGGAGTGTTTTTCTATCGCGCGGTTAGCGTTTGTCCTTGCTGAAAAATTTCACACGCAGGTGTTTATTTTGGGAGATAAATATGTGTTGGAGTCGGCACAAAGCATCGTTCGGCCAGCAGAAGACTGGACAAACACACGGTACTCGCTCGCCCAAGAAACATTGCCCGAAGACAATTCATACAAACGGTTTGCCGTAACGCCGGAGGGATTTTCGCCCCGCTCGCTCCCGGGCCAACCGCACGGCTTGCAACTTACAAACTCGTATGAACACGATGAGCATGGATACGCGACCGAAGATGGTGCAATGACAAAAGCTATGGTAGAGAAACGCCTGCGGAAAATTGACGCGATCCTCCCATTCATTCCAAAACCTCAACTTCTTGGCCCACAAGACGCTGAGATCACATTTGTTGAGTGGGGTTCAACAAAACTTGTCATTCAAGAAGTTCTTCGCCAACTCAATACAACACACCCAAACACCGCGAACGCCATCCACCTTCACGGTCTCATGCCATTTCCCGCAGATGCGTTTGCTGAACTCGCAAAACGCGCGAAACGGTTGGTTATGATCGAGGGAAACGCAACGCGTCAATGCGAGATGTACATCCGCGAACAAACCGGCATCACAATGCGCGAACGGATCAACCGGTATGATGGGCGGCCATTCTTTGCCGAAGACATTGTTGATTGGGTCGAAAATCAGAAAAAGGAAACAAAAACTTTATGAACACGCTAAGCGATATCTCACTTCACACGTCAATCTTCCCCACGTGGTGCCCGGGATGCGGTGACTTTGGCATTTGGGGTGCAATCAAAAAAGCGCTCACGGAACTCGCTATTCCCGAAGAGCAGCTCGTGATTGTGTTCGATATTGGGTGCAGCGGAAACATGGCAGATTTTCTGCGCGTGTACGGGTTTCACTCACTGCACGGGCGGTCTGTTCCCATCGCCGAGGGAATTAAAATGGCAAACCACGGTCTCAAAGTGTTGGTGATCGGCGGAGACGGAGGAATCTACGGGGAAGGGATGGGCCATTTTATTGCGGCATGCCGCGGAAACCATGACATCACTTTGCTTGTGCACAACAATCAAACATACGGACTTACCAAAGGGCAAGCATCGCCCACAACAACCAAGGGAGTTAAAACTTCTTCAACGCCAAATGGACTTATCGAAAACCCCGTGAATCCCGTCGCGCTCGCGCTCTCCGCGCAAGCCAGCTGGATCGGCCGGAGCTACGCCGGCGATATTCTCTACACAACCGAAATGATTAAAAAAGCGATCATGCACACTGGATTTTCGTTGCTCGACGTGTTTCAGCCGTGTGTAACGTTTAATAAACTCAATACACACCAGTGGTTTCAGCAAAAAATCTACAAACTGGAAAGCGAGGGGTATCTATCGAATGATCCGGCAAAAGCGTGGGCGCTTTCAAATCAGGAAGACCGGTTGCCCATTGGGTTGTTCTATGAAAATCCAGACGCGGTGCCATATCACAAACAACTACAACAGCTCTCAGATAAACCGCTTGTTCAACAATTTCCAACACACGTTTCACTGAAAGCCGTGTTTGGGGAGTACGCGTAACCTGAGGAAACAAGAAACTTGAAAAACAAAAAATATTTCTGCTATAGTGGATATATCTATGTTGTATGACAAATGGCACAACCAGGTAGTAAAAAGAGTTGGACCCGTGTCCGAGTTTCAGCTCTATGTGCGGACGTTGATTTTAGGCCTCGTGCTTTTTGCCCTCTCCTATTGGTACATCACTTGGCTTAAAACACCGAATCCACTCAATAAAGCAGTCGCTGACACTTCGATTATCCTGATTGGTCTTTCCATGCTATTAAGTAGTTTGTGTTATTTTTGGAACTTTGTTGATACAAAAATTGTGTACCGTAAGCAATTGGGGTTGATGGGCTTGGCGTTTGGATTGGTCCATATCGGATTGTCGTTTTCCACTGTGCAAAAGTTATTCACGTTTGCGATGTGGCAACAGGGAAAGATGTGGCCCGCGCTGACTGGCGCGCTTGCGGTTGGTATATTTGCATGCATGGCGTTCGTGTCCAATCAATACGCGGCAAATGTGCTTGGTGGTAAAGCGTGGCGGAAGATTCTGCGGACTGGGTATATTGCTGTTCTACTGATTTTCGCTCACGTCTATCTATTGAAGTCTGTCTATATTATCCGATGGTACACCGGTGGAATGAAAACGCCCCCGTCAACAAGCCTTCTCGTGCTTGCGTTCATGACGATTGTGATCGTGATGCGGATTGCGTTGTGGTGGTCGCTTAAAATAAAGTCTGCGCGATCATAACCCTAGACGATGCTGTGTCTTCCGTTACAAACACGTTGAGTGTGCGGTCTTCTGTGTACTCAAAATGAAACACCACGTCATGGTTTCGGTTATTTGTAATGTATAGATTATTCCGTGTTCCTGAATTTTTGTCCGCCACGTTCGTGTAAATGGACACGCCATACTGTTTTGGAACGTCAGGAATCGCCGCAAAGTTATGGTTCTTTGTTACAAGAACTTCAAGCCCCGCATCCTGGGCAGCCCAGTTGATGAGTGAGGCTAAATGACACACGCCGTCACCAAATAGGTAGCCATCGGAAACAAATCCTTCCTGTGAAGCAAAATGGGCATTGGTTGTAACCGCAACCTTGCCGTTGTACTCCGGCAAGACGTGATCGTGATACGCAAACACTTCGCCAGGTTTGAGGGTGAATGAAAAATTCGTAGTTTGCTCAATGCGGTTCCAATCAATGTCCTTCTTTTGGACAACCGTCTTATTGAGATATGCCAAGTTCAACAAAATGTTCTTTTTGAACACTTCGTTGACGCTCGCGACTGCATACCGATTTTCCAAAGAAAACTGGCGCTGGGCAAGAACACGCTGCGTCACCACCGGAGGTATAGAAAGGTCCACAAAATTAGGGCTTTTCAACGCGATGGTAAACGTGCTAAAAAGAGTAAGAGCAAAGGCAGTAAACATATGGGCAGGCTCCTTATCCTATAATTGGTATTATACCATATTATAGGCTTATCTAGGAGGTCATTTTAGCCTGGAAAGTAGTGTTTTATGAGACGTTTCGGTGGGATCTTCCCAGTGGCGATGTTTTTCATCATTACCCTCCTTGTGGTCGTGTTGAATAACGCCCCAGTATTCCAGGGGCAACAGTCTATTGATCTTGCCTCTTTGACCGGCGAATACGACCAAAACGACACTCAAGGAACGTTCCACGACCATACTGTAGCCTCTCTTCCCGCAAAACAAACTAAGCTCGCTCAAGTGCTCGGATCAAGCGATCTCCCAAAGCGGATCGAGGTGAACCTATCCAACCAAACCCTGTACGCCTATGAGGGGAACACCAAAGTCTTTGAGTTTCTCATTTCCTCGGGAAAGTGGTATCCAACGCCAACAGGCACATTCCGCATATGGGGGAAGTACCGGTATACCAAGATGTCGGGAGGAAGTAAGGCCGCGCATACGTACTACTACCTTCCAAACGTTCCATTCGTGATGTATTTTGGCAATGATAAAATTGCCGCATCACGCGGGTTCGGTTTGCACGGAACGTATTGGCACAGCAACTTCGGCCATCCCATGAGCCATGGGTGTATTAATATGAAGACGGAAGAGGCTGAACAGCTCTTTTACTGGACTGGACCCAACTTGGGAGACAAAAAGTCTGGAAAAGCTGACGCGGATAATCCTGGAACAGAGATTACGATTTACGGAGAGGCGCCAAGAGAGTAGGTAACTTTAATATCTCCCTCCACTTCTTCTGCTCGTTCTTGGGGCTGCTAGCGCAGGTAAATTTCCTTCCCGTATCGCACTTCCGTGTGGTTTTCCTTTTCCTCTATGTTCTGAAACCTTTCTAAAAACTTCTGCGAAAGTTGCGTAGGGATTATCTTCGAGTGTTTGTATAATAGCTGCCAAAGTTTTTTCTTCATCATTGTTGAAAAACTGACGAAGACGACCAACAAGTCTTCGCACATCAGGCTCTCGTAATAAATATATCTTTTCTGTCATAGAATGGTCTGGATTGTACCATGGTACTGATACAATGTACGCATGAAGATTGCGGGACCCATTCTTTTCGATATTGACCGCACGCTTTTTGACACAGATCGGTTCATTGAATCAACGCATAAGAGTTTGGCAAGACTTGCAAAAACCACCATCGGGGCTGTCCGTCAAAGAAAAGATGAGTATACAAATAATTTATCTGACGATTTTTTGTTCCGCACGCGAGACTATGCAACAAACCTGGGAAAAGCTTTTCATATTGCTCCGGAAAAAATCCTTCATGACTTTCTGCATAATTCCGCACACTATACCCAAGCGTTGTACCCCGATACATTGAGCGCGTTGCAGGCACTAGGTGAAAAAAATATTCTCGGTATCTACTCCGAAGGAGAGATTCAATTTCAGCATAATAAACTTCATCAAACCGGCATGATGCGGTACATCCACCCTGACTACCTTCACATTTATGAAAGAAAACTCACCGATGACGTTGTGAAAAAACTTCCAAAAGGCACGGTTGTTATTGATGATAAACTCACTGTTGTCGAGGGGCTTGCATCATATGGGGTTCAAGCCATATGGATCAACCGCAAAACAAAAGAAAAACATGCGCGTATTCCAACTGTTTTTTCATTGAGTGAGGTAGTAGAAGTCTTACATCGTTGATTTTTATATATTTTAGTATAGGATTGGCGGTATGACACAGGCCTTAGAAGCAGTTATGGTGAGAGAACTCGGTTCTAGTACGGGCTCTACAAAATACCGACAACTCAAAGAGATGCTGAGAATTTCTGGCATACTATCCCGCGAGAGAATGAAATACATACCCCTTTCTATCATTCAAAAAATCGCATCATTCTCTGATAAAGAATGGGAAGAAATATGGGAAAAATATCGAAATACCACAACAGCGATGGTAAAAATGAATCGGAATAGTCTTGCGCAAGTAAGATTTTTTATTGACAGATCACTTCGATAAGTGAGGTGGTAAAAATATTGAATTAATATTGATCTATCGCGTATAATATAACCCATGAAGATCACTGAAAGCGGAAATCTTGCTGCCCGCAAGTATGCTCCTCAAATTGGATTAGATCTTACTCAACGGTTTCCTGAACGTTTATCCGAACTTTATCGTAGTTTACATACCGTGTTAGAGATTATTACTCTTCTTGAAATCCAGGATCTATACCCAAATGCCGCTTTCAACACATTGATCAATGCGGTCACGTATGCTCTTAAAGGATATGATGCGCAAGATCCGGTGGCGAGTGATATTGCGTTTTCAGGACTTATCAGTCGAGAAGAATTTGCACAAATACATGGAAAACTCCTAAGACCCCATGGTCTGAAATTAGCTGAACTAAGATGGAAAGAAACTGGCTGGACACAAGAAGAAATTGAATATCTTCTCAGTCTAGCAAATAGCCCGGAGTATACTCGTCCTATGATAAGAAAGCGTGGCAAGAGTTGCTGTGATTATGTGGAAATTACAAATGCAGTCAATGCAAAATTCCATGATGGTAAACCAGGCCGAACAATACAAGCGGTCAAAGGTATGATGAGTAGATGTGGGGCACACAAGTCTTGAAAGTTTTCACTAGTATTCTGCGGCTATTTACAAAGAAACTTGCTTTTTATGTCCTATTTCCCAATCAATGATCGCGGAGATGTTTGAAAATCTTGGCCCGCCCAACAATTCAATTACGGGAATGGCATATTGCTTAATAACCTCTGCTAATTCTATGGAAGAAAGTTTTCCCAACTCACTTTCCCTTCTTATCCTATATAAAAACCCGTTTTCAAAAATCAACTTCCGGTATTGTTTCGTGCATAATCTCTCCCTTTCATTTAAATAGATCGTTAAATCATACTATTTCTTCACTTGGGATTCAACATTCGAAGAAAACTTGGGGTGGGTGGCCAACGGGACTCGAACCCGCGATCTCTGCTTTCACAGAGCAGCGCTTTAAACCAACTAAGCTATGGCCACCAACACCCGTATTTTATCATGATTTGAACTAGGCGGGGTGTTTCAAAATAAGCGCAGTTTCCTTTTCGTACGCTGTTTGTAAGGTTTCATTCGTACCATAAAAGATGTGGCACATTTCCAGTACTCCTGGGAGGAGGGGAAACTGCCGAGGTTGGCGGACTGATCTGATACTTCATGTGGCTTGAAAGAGCTGGGGTTCGAGTCCCCTCTCCTCCGCCACACAAACACAACTCTTGATTTTTTTTAGAGAATGTGAGAATATATGCACACTGGAGTATCAGGTCAGGGGGACAAAAATCCCTTCAATAAAAAGCTTCGCCGGTCGGTGAGGCTTTTTTTATGCCTTCAATCCTTTTTTCGCGCGCGACTCAGCTTCCGGGGTAAGCCAACGCTTGCGCAACCGCAAGGCACTTGGTACTACTTCCAATAGCTCATCATCATTCAAAAAGTCCAGACTTTGTTCCAATGAGTAGCGGGTCGGAGGCGTCAACTTCACCATCATGTCTTTATTCGCACTACGGACGTTGGAGCTTGGCTTGACCTTGTTCACGTTGACCCACATGTCGGTGTCCCGCGCGTTCATGCCAACAACCATGCCTTGGTACGTCACCTCGCCGGACCCAATGAACAATAAACCACGCTCTTGGGCGTTCTCGAGGCCAAAACTGGCGCTCATGCCGGTCTCAGAGGCCACCAGAGCACCGCTGCGCTTACGGTCAAACTCGGCAACCAGAGGGCGGTACCCAATAAACGAAGAACTCATCTGCAGTGTTCCACGCGTTTCAGTCAACATAGATGTGCGGGCGCCCAATAAGTTGCGCTCAGAAATTTCCAACACGATACGGGTTTCGCCACGGCCGTTCGGCGTCATTTCGGTTACCACGGCGCGGCGGCGACCAAACTCACCGGTAATCACGCCGACAAACTCATCGGGAATATCAATCGTCACTTCATCAAACGGCTCGCTTTTCACACCGCCAACGTCTTTTAAAATAACTTGTGGTTTAGATACTTCCATTTCGTATCCTTCGCGGCGCATCGTTTCAATCAGTACAGCCAAGTGTAACTCACCGCGACCGGATACAACAAAACCAACACCGTCGATTTGTTCATCAATCCGCAGTCCAAGATTTGTTTCTTTTTCCTGCAAAAGCCGTTCGCGGAGCTGGCGCGACGTAACAAACTTTCCTTCACGGCCAGCGTACGGTGATGTATTTGGACCAATCGTAATTTTTAATGTAGGCTCGGTGACCGAAATCGTTGGCAGTGCTTCTTGTGTGGATGGTGCGGTCAACGTCATCCCAATACTCAACTCTTTAATGCCCGCGACCGCGACGATATCGCCACTGATCACGCGATCCACCGGAACTTTTTCAAGCCCTTTGGACACAAACAACTTTTCAATACGGTAACTGCCAAAGCTTTTTTCCGGTGTAATGAGCGCAACCTGCTCGCCAACGCGCACAGAACCACGGGTGACACGCCCAATGCACAGCTTGCCAAGATACGCGTTGCGCTCGAGCGTAGAGATCACGAGTTGGAACGGCGCCTCATCATCCCCACGCGCGGAAGGCACAACGTCCAAGATTTTTTCAAACAGCGGTTCGAGCGTTCCTGGCGCTTCAATTTCTGCCTGCGTTGGTCGGTGACTCCACGCTTTTCCAGTCCGTCCAACTGCATAGATAATGTCAAACTTCAAGTGTTTTTCATGTGTGGCAACGTGCAAAAATACGTCTTCAACTTGCGTCAATGTTTTTTCTGGGTCAGCCAGTTTTTTCTCAATTTTGTTGATCACCACAATCAACCGTAATCCATTTTCAATGGCTTTTTGCAGAACAAACTTTGTCTGGGGAAGGGGACCTTCGGCCGCATCAACAACCAACAATGCGCCATCGGCCATATTAAGTACCCGCTCAACCTCGCCGCCAAAATCCGCGTGGCCCGGCGTATCAATAATATTAATTTTTGTGTCTTTATACTGAACCGCGGTATTTTTCGCCAAAATGGTAATGCCTTTTTCGCGCTCCAAATCGCCGGAGTCCAAAATGGTTGTCTGAGTCATTTCTGCCTGGTTGTCGCGAAACGTGTGCGTCTGTTTGAGCATGGCATCCACAAGCGTGGTTTTACCGTGGTCAACGTGCGCAATAATCGCGATATTACGAATATCCATATAGTATTCCTCTATTGTCCAATCTCACCCCTGATACTGCACAAGCGGGTATGGGAGAAAAGAAAAACCAGCCTGCGCTGGTCAAGTGCAGGTATTATACCCCGACTGGATGAAGGATACAACCAAGTGCGTCCAGCTGGACTCGAACCAGCGACAACCTGCTTAGAAGGCAAGTGCTCTATCCACCTGAGCTATGGACGCAATATGCGTATTATAGCGGATGGGATCTGTCTGGTATACTTGATGAAGAAGGGAAAATATAGCATTGTTATCTACGCCCAAGCTATCGACATTCAAAACGCATGCGTACAATTTCCAAGGGTTCTTTGGTGGGCTTGGGAAAAAATCGGGGATATCAACTTTGTCCAACTACTGGCATGAATCCTGCATATTGTTATAAAAAATGGGATGCTTGGGATGTGGAGTAAATTGACGCTAATTGTCTTGTCTTTCAACAATTACACCACCGTTTTTTAATATAAGTTCGCCGTAGTTATTGTCAAAGTCTTTAAAATACACCAGCTTAGGAATTCCATATCTGACTATTTGCTCAGCACACCCAGCGCAGGGCATAGTTGAGGTATATAAGCTAAAACCTTTAAAACTTCTCCCCCCCTCACGTATAAAACGAACGATACAATCAACTTCCGCATGCGTTGGCCTGGGCTTTTGCTCTTTAAACTCATGCGTTTGCTCATTCGAGAATATCACTGTGCCCTTAGCTTCTGGATGATAATTTACTCCTTTGGAAATGACGAGTCCGAGATCGTTTACTAAAAACGCAGCATTCTTCTGTTCAGCATTCGACCTTTCAGAATAAGCAAATAGCTCTTTTTTGATGTTCCCCAATTCAATAGGTTCTCCTTGCAAAATTGGAGCAGGGCCTAAGATTCTTTCAATAATTTCGGTAGTTGAAATATCATCTCGTTGACGGGGAATATGAGAAATTTTCAACTCAGGGAATGCCTGAACGAGTAAATTCATTTCTGCCTGTTTTTGAGGAGAAGGAGTCTCACCAGTAGAAAATATTACTGTTTTTGGTCTGATTCTGTTGATTAAATCTTTTGTGTATCCCGTTTCGTCTGTAAAGACATAATCAACACTCTCAAACTCAGCAATTACTCCAACCCTTTCTTCTGCTGTCATGATCGGTCTACCGGGTTTTTGATTTGGCACTCTTACCCCGACCACAAGTGGGTTTCCCAAATTCTTGCATGCTCTCAGAAACTCAACATGAGCGACGTGGGTTAAATCCCAAGGGGCTAGTAAACTTAAAGCGGTATAATAAGCCGCAATGTCTTCATTAATCAATCTAAATAAGTATTACAAACATTCTCACATTTCGAAAGCTAA
>LCLX01000003.1 GCA_001002285.1 Microgenomates group bacterium GW2011_GWC1_46_15 | reverse complement strand
TTGAAGGAATCTGAGTTCAGATGGAATTATCGGAAACAAATGTACAAAGTAATGCTTAAAAAGCTGAGAGAAAGTCCGCTTTAAGTTTACTAGCCCCTATCATAATATCACTTTTCGAAAACGATTTAAACACATTCTTTGAGTTACAATAAGTCGATGACATCCTCTCTTTTTGTGGCCATACTTCAAACGCTTTGTTATGCCGACGTATTTGACTGCGCGTTATCGCGTGACGAAGTATGGCGGTTTCTCATGAGCTCAAAAAAAATGAAGAGGGCAGAGTTTGATGAGGCGCTTCGTAGTCTCCGTGGTGTGCAAAAACAGGGGACATTTGTTTGTCTCCCGGGTCGCACAACGCTTTTTTCTCTCCGCACCGCACGCGCCAAAGAAACAGCAAAAAAAATGCGCGAAATTCCAAACCTTCTTGTAATGGTACGTTGGATTCCGACAATTTCAGCGCTTTTTGTTACCGGTGGCGTTGCGGTAAAAAATGCGAAGGAAGAAGACGATATTGATGTGATGGTCGTTACACAACAAGGCTGGTTGTGGACCACGCGAGCGATCGTTATTCTTGTTTCTTTATTGGTTGGAAAATATCGAAGCCGTAGACTGCGCGACACATCCAACCGCTGGTGTTTTAACCTGTGGCTCGATGAAACCGCACTCACAATTCCTTCCATATATCGGAATCTTTATACTGCGCACGAAGTTGTGCAGGCAAAACCGGTGTTTGATCGAAGAAATATTACTCAGCGGTTTTTGGCGGAAAATGGTTGGGTAAAAACGTTTCTTGCGAATGGTGCAGATTGGGAAAGAGTGGAATGTGGTGCGCAAATTCCTCTCAAAAAGATTTTTACCACCAATCCAATCGAAGCATTATTGTATGCGTTACAACAACGGCACATGCGACATACCCGCACGCGTGAACGTATCGGTCAGTCATTTGCATTTTTTCATCCAAGAGATACAAAGGGCATTGTGATGAAAAAGTTTAAAGAAAGAATCAAAACATATGCGGCCTGATTTTAATGTCATTTCTCCATCATTGTTGTACGTAACGCCTCCAATCAAAGAAATGCTTGAGCATGTCCGTGTACAAAAAAAATTAGGCAAACGTATTGTTTTGGCTACGGGAGTTTTTGACTTATTTCACGAGGAACACAACACCTATTTGCGCAAAGCAAAACAAGCGGGGGATATTTTGGTTGTCGCGATTGAGTCGGACGCGCGCACGCGGGAGTTAAAGGGAGATGATCGGCCAGTTGAAAACGAGCAGATTCGACTTTCCCACATCAAAAAACTTTCATATGTTGATGAAGCTTTCGTTTTACCACAAGACTTCAACAACACCACGCGGTACGAAGAGTTAATCTGGCATGTTCAGCCCGATGTTTATGCGGTGTCATCACATTCTTTGTATCAGGAAAATAAGAAAAAGATTATCGAAAAGTTTGGGGGGAAGTTCATTGTTGTACATGAATATAATCCGGAGATTTCAACGACAAAAATCATTCAACGTGGACGAAAAAACAAACATACTCTACAATAAACCAGATATAAACAAAGGAAAGGACATATGTCATCTCAAAAACCATTTGAACAAGTCATAGACGCAATTGCCGATAAAGGAGCAGAAGGAATGCACGCCTCTTACATGCGGAAAAATGGGGTAAAACCTGGACTGTACGCAGGATTTTGGGGAGACGAAATGGGTCATCCTGGGGGGAATATTTTTATCAAAACGGGAGAAATAACAGAAGAAGAAGCGAAAGCCAATGCACGGCGACCCGAAATGCAAAAAAGCACTGTTATGCGTTGGGACGGAGAAAAACTTTCCAAGTTTGAATAACTTTTTCTATGGAACATTTTTTTACCCTTCTCATCTATCAGCCATTCCTAAACATTCTTGTTGGAATTTATTGGTTTCTTGGATTGTTTCCGCGTGGCGGTGCCGACATGGGGGTTGCCGTCATCATATTTACGCTCGTGATTCGCGTTTTACTCCTTCCCCTTACATTGTCGGGTGAGCGGTCAGAAAAAGAACGCCACGAGATTGGTGAAAAAATTAAAGAACTCGAGGCTCAATATGCCGCTCAACCCATTATGCTGCAGAGGGAAATAAAAAAGATTCTGAACAAAAATCACCGCATCGTATTTTCGGAAATCACAACGCTTGTTATTCAGATTATCATCGCGCTCATGTTGTGGCGCATCTTTGCAAAAGGGTTGCCAGGTGAAGATCTTCACCTGATTTATTCATGGATGCCAAAAGTTCATCAACCGTTCAACTTGGTATTTCTTGGAAAATTTGATTTAACACACCCGCACATTGTACTCAATCTTCTTCAGTCAGCATTAATCGCTATTCTTGAGACGCTCTATATTTTTTCTTCGCCATATAAAATCGCTCGGAGCGACGTTGTGCGGTTGGAACTTACGTTGCCCGTCGTTTCGTTTGCCGTGTTTATGTTTTTGCCCGCCGGAAAAAAATTATTTGTCATTACAACACTCTGTTTCAGTATTGGATTTAAGCTGATGCGTATAGCACAGAGGCTGTTGAAGAGGTTGGGTAGAGAAGAACACATGGTCGCACCAGCGGCGCCTATTTCGACGGAACAAACACTCTCAAGTCCCCAAATTCCACACAACAGAGAAATAGTTTGATTTATTCACATTTTTTGATAGAATCGGCGTAGAATTCAGGAAAAAAGGAGGAGAAATGTCACATATCTCAGCAGAAGTCGCAGTGGGAGGATTTTACGTTCTGTATGATGGCGACAGAACTCCCGAGAGTAAGGTTTCAGTTACGGATGTAATCCAGATAATAAGTGATGAAGTAAAAGATGGGGTGTGAGAACTTACATTTCAGCGATTTCTTGCTGATGGAGCGCTTTCTTCAAAAGAAGAAACAATAAGATATGATGTTGCCGTTTTAGATGCGGTAAATGCCGCAATCATTGAAGTCATGAAGCAATCAGGACCAATGGGGTGGCTGACTTTTTACGAGTACCAATGGGACATTCTTCCTCATTATGATGAATAGTGTACAATAGGCGGGTATGGAATTTGACCGCCTTGTAGTCGGTTTTTTAGTTGATGAAGTCGTTGGAGGCTTCTTTATTTCTGTCCCCCCTGGGCACATCGCCTGTGTCTACGACCGTGGCCGTGGGGTGCTTAACCGCGTCTGGGGGCCAGGCCTTCACCTCAAGATTCCATTCTGGCAGATTGCTAAGCTATTTAACGCGCAAATCCTCGAGTACACCATCCGCAAAGGGTTCAGCATTGCGACAAACTCTGAAGCACTTGGCGACGAGCCGATTCGAACAACCACGCTTGATAATAAAAGCATCACCGTTGAGGCCTCAATTTTATTCCGTATAGACAAGAGAAATGCGCCGGAGCTTTGGGAAAATATCGGTGAGCACTTTGTTTCCAAGATTGTTCGCCCGATTTCCCGCTCCCGCATCTCTGCAACGTTTTCCGAGCTTCGATTGGATGAAATTACGGCTAAGCGTACGGAACTCGAACGCAAGCTCAAAGAAGAGCTAAACGCGCAGTTTCAAGATAAAGGACTGTTGTGCGAAGGAGTGCTGCTTTCAGAGGTAAAGTTGGTGAAAGAGGTCGGTTCCGAGCGGTCGATTTTTAGTGTGTTCAAGAGTGGAGAAGAGAAACCGCGCGAGTAATACAGAGTCAAGACGTTTCCTGCCGAGTATTGACAAAAATTAGCACTTTGAGTATAGTAGTGCAAACAAACGCAGACCTCCAGTGGTATTTATCTTCCAGACTCTCATGATGAAAAGCCTCAATATGGAACAGTTCTCGCGGTTGGCGCGGACTGGGTTACAGAGCACGGCGCGACGATTAAATCGCCGGCAAAAAAAGGAAACATGGTGGTGTATAAAAAGTGGGGCGGAAATGATGTCAAGATTGGTGCCACCGAGTACCAGTTCTTAAAGTTTGAAGATATTTTAGCGGTAGTGGAGAAATATCCTGACACAAAAAGCCTTCGCGATCTTGCATCAAATCTAGCAAACGACCCAGAATTTAGAAAAAAGATTTAAGGAGGACCTATGGCAACAGCAAAACAGATGATTTTTAACAATGATGCTCAGCAAAAAATGCTTGCAGGCATTGAAAAACTTTCTCAAGCAGTTGTAACAACGCTCGGTCCACGCGGTGGCAACGTTGCGATTGATAAGTCTTGGGGCGCGCCGGCCGTACTGCACGACGGCGTCAGTGTTGCCAAAGAGATCAACTTGGAAGATCCATACGAAAACATGGGTGCCCAGCTTGTCAAAGAGGCGGCCTCTAAAACAAACGATGTTGCAGGTGATGGAACCACAACAGCAACGCTCCTCGCACATCACATTACCGCGATGGGTATTAAAAATATCGCAGCCGGCGCCAATCCAATGATGATTAAAAAAGGGATTGATCTGGCGGTGGATGCTGTGGTTGCCGAGATCAGTAAGCTCGCCAAGCCGGTCAAGCAAGAGGATTGGGTAAAAGTTGCAACAATTTCCGCGCAAAACGAAGTGATTGGAAAGAAAATTGCTGAGGCACTCAAACTTGTAGGCAAAGACGGTGTTGTTGAAGTCGAAGAAGGCAAGAGTATGGAGATTGAGATCGAACACACCGAGGGTATGGCGTTTGATAAGGGATATGTTTCGGCATACTTTGTAACAAACGCGGATAGTATGGAAGCCCTGCTCGAGGATCCGTATATATTGATTACCGATCAAAAAATCAGTGCAATTCAAGATTTACTTCCGTTTTTAGAAAAACTCATGAAGGTGTCCAAAAATCTTGTGTTGATTGCTGACGATGTTGATGGCGAGGCGCTTTCTACACTCGTCGTGAACAAGCTCCGTGGCGTATTTAACGTGTTAGCCGTCAAAGCACCTGGATTTGGTGACCGCCGCAAAGAAATGTTGCAGGACATCGCGGTATTAACGGGCGGAGAGTTCATCTCAGCTGACACTGGCCGTAAGCTAGAGTCTGTAACACCGGCGGACTGTGGCCGCGCAAACTCTGTCCGTTCAACAAAGGATATGACCACAATTGTTGGCGGTAAAGGCAAAAAAACCGACATTGACGGCCGCATTGCTCAAATCAAAAAGCAGATGGATCAATCAACCTCCGAGTTTGACAAGGAAAAACTGCAGGAGCGGTTGGCGAAGTTGTCCGGTGGTGTTGCTGTGATCAAAGTTGGCGCTGCGACAGAAGTAGAGTTGAAGGAATTGCAGGAACGTGTGAAAGACGCGAAAGAAGCAACCAGAGCTGCGATTGAAGAGGGTGTCATCCCGGGTGGCGGAGTCACATACTTGCGCGCGCGCAAGGTACTCAACGCATTAAAAAATAAAGATGAAGATGTGACCGCGGGTATCAAAATCGTCCACGAAGCGCTCGCGATGCCGGTCCGTAAGCTCGCCGAAAACTCGGGAGCAGACGGCGGATGGGTTGTCCACGAAGTGATGAAGAGCGAAGTTTCTGCATATGGATTTAACGCGCTCACGCTCGAGTTTGGTGACATGCTCAAGCAGGGCGTGATTGATCCCGCCAAAGTTGCGAAGCACGCGCTGCGGAATGCGGCAAGCGTTGCGGGTATGATTCTTACCACGCGCGCATTGATTACTGATGTTAAAGAAGACAAGAAGGCCGGCGGCATGGGCGCAAGTGCGGGTGATATGGGAATGATGTAAGTTCTTCCCCACATTTTTACATAGAAAAACAAAAATCCCCCTTTACGGGGGATTTTTTGTGGTCCTGCATTCCGCCTACATAGCATGGGTTACACGCTCCTCACGACAAGCATCACCGTGTAGAACAGCAGCCGTATCAGCTTTGTATACGGAATCCCAAAGAGTAATGTGTTCATACACACTATGGTAATGGCGCGACCTTACAAACACCTTACGAAAATGAAGTTGGTCGGGAAGTGTAGAGGAAGATGGCGGGAGATAATCTTGTGCCAGGGGAGAGGATCGAACTCTCGGCCTATCCCTTATGAGAGGATCGCTGCTACCACTGAGCTACCCTGGCAAACAATACATCATATTTTACCATAGAGAAGCGAAATACCTCGATCATCATTCTATTGACATTTTCAGAATTTCTGATAATATGAAAAATATGATTACAGCCATTGTCCGTCAACGAGGTCAACTTACGATTCCCGATAAAGTGCGGGATGTTGTTGAATGGTTGCGGGAAGGAGAAATTATAGGTATCGAGATAAAACAGGAAAACGTTATTCTTAAGCCCCACGCTCAAGCAAAAAAACAAGCGATTAATTGGAATGACATATGGCACAACATTGAACTCGCTCGGTCATTTAAAGGAAAACATGGAAATTTGTCCCAAATGATTGCAGAAGATAGGGAGAATCATTAATGGGAAAAACTTTTGTTGTTGATTCTTCGGTTATTGTGAAATGGATCAATAGTGAAGATGAAAAATGGTTAGATAACGCCGACCACATCCTAGAAGATGTTAAGAAAAAAGGGATTACACTTATAGCTCCAGAGTTGGCGAAATATGAAGTGGGAAATGTTTTGCTTCGGAAAAAAATGGAACCACCTCAGGCAAAATCTTCTTTAGCAACAGTATATGCATTACCAATTCAATTTATTATGCAAGACGAAGAACAGGCGTTGCACACAATGGATATAGCGCAGCAGCACAACATCACGTTTTACGATGCGAGTTTTTTAAGCCTCGCTCAAAAGACAAATGCGGTGATTATTACTGATAATCCCAAGCATCAACAGAAAAAAGTCTTGGGAGTAAAAGTAGTGGCGTTGGCAGAGTACTAAATGTGTGGAGAATCACTCTATGTATAGTAAATAGTAAAACCGCCCTTTCGGGCGGTCTTTTTTGTTGCGGGGCAAGGAGTCGAACCTTGTCTGCGAGATTATGCATCTGTTTCTCTTGTTTCCAAGAGTGTCGGACTATATCTTCTTATCTGCTAGTTTTTGCAAACTAACGACAAGTTCGGCGTATAGTCTCTACGGATTTCTCTGGATTACTCCGGAGATCTTTCCTCGGTATTGCCTGTGCTTTCGCCTGAAGGTTTCACCGATATAGCCGAAATTCACTCCGTATTTCTACGGGCGTGGCCCACTTGAGCCTCACGTGCAGCCGTACACTACCCCGCGCGATGTTCTCGCAACCTACGCGCCAATCTATCACGCCAACGCCGCGTTTTTGCGAGAGAAGACATTATACCAGGCTAACTGCCGAAAAACAACGTAATCCATTGACGATAAATAGGCTCCGAAACAGATGGATTTTCATTTTTTTGTTCCTCAGCGGCTGGCGTTGCGGAGTCCGGCACTTGTACAACAACCTCGTTTGGTTTTTGCAACCCCAACTCATTGCGGATAATACTTTCTTTTGCAAACGGTGTGCGGGAGTTAGTAATCTTTTGTTCTAAGCCTGCGTTTTTCCGTTCCAATTCGGCGTGTTGTTTTTCTAAAACACGTACGCGGGACTGCGACGATACGATAGAAAAGAGGCTTTTGGTCAACGAAACACTCACGGACGCGCAAAAAATCAACCAAATCACAAAAAAAATTCGGGAAAAAAGAAAAGGCCTTTTCTGAGAAAAATTCTGTGAAAACTTCATTGACGAACGGTCCTATAAGTGTTATTATCCGCCCAATTACATCTCCTGACCCAGTGTATCACAGCACCTATGTCAAAGACGCTTCGCGACTATCACTCAGCATTTATCACCGCATTAAAGAAAAAGAAAAAGGCGGCCTCAACACTCCTTGCATATGGCAAAGACGTCGAGCAACTTGTCGAAGAGTTGGAAACGCAACGCATGACTGATCCCACGCAAATTACGCAGGAACACATTGAATTATTCGCGCAAAATCTCAAAGATAAACGCTACACCGACAAATCTATAGTCCGCAAAATGAACTCTATGAAAGCGTTTTTTTCATACCTCCACGAAGAAGGAGTTGTAGAAAAGAATCCTGTTTCAAGTGTTGAGCGCCCGAAGTATGAAAACGCTGCGCCGCGCATTTTAACGAAAGTAGAGTACCGTGCGCTCCGTGACGCATGCCGCTCCGACCGGCGCATGTCCACTATTGTAGAGGTATTGTTACAAACAGGAATTCGTATCAGCGAACTTGCTAACTTGGCAGTAAGCGATGTGGATGCGGGAAAACGCACGATTCTTGCGAAAAATAGTGAAACACATAGTGAGCGCGCAATCCCACTCAATAACGCCGCGCTTCGTGCAATTCAAGAGTACTTAACCGTACGGCCAAAAACCCGCGAGAAAACATTGTTTGTCACAAAAACATGCAAACCGTTTCTTGTACGAAACATCCGTGCGGCGATTGATCGCTACTTCCGCCTTGCCGGCATTACGGGCGCGAAAGTAAATGATTTGCGGCACACATTTATTGTTGAACAACTTGCCGCGGGAACGCCGCTTGTGTATGTCAGCCAACTTGTCGGCCATCGCCGCATTACAACGACAGAAAAATATTTACAGTTTTTAAATAAGAATCTTGATACTTCAACGATCAAAATTGAAGAACTCTAGTATTTTTCTGGAAGTTTATTGCAATTCACCGCATTCTTTGTCATACTTTTGCCTTGATATGCCACCACAACAATACACAGCCAAAGTTTCCGACTCGCTTGAATACAATCAAAAATTTTATTCAATAACATTTGAACTCGTTGAACCACACACGCTTTCATTTAAAGCGGGGCAGTACATTTTATTAAACGTCCCCGGCACAGAACAGAAGAAAAGTTACTCCATTGTCTCACCTCCTTCACTTGACCACGCAGTGGAACTTTTAGTTGACAACACGCCACGCGGGTATGGAACGCGCTATCTCGGAAGTCTCCGGCCTGGTGACTCGGTATCTTTTCTTGCTCCAGTTGGGATGTTTGGTATTGAATCGCAGGAAACCGAGATTGGTCAGCAAGAAAAAGCACTCGTTTTTGTTGCGACGGGCTCTGGTATTTCTGCATTACATAGTATCATTCTTGATCAACTACAGAACAAACACGACGCACGAAAAATGGTGTTGTACTGGGGTCTTCGGTATACACAGGACTCGTTTTGGATACAAGAATTTCAGGAATTAGAAAAAACATTTTCAAACTTCTCACTCCACCTTGTATTTTCCCAAGCCGGAGATGACTGGACACTCTGCCGTGGTCGTGTTACAGATTGTCTGAGTGTTCACCCCATGGTAGAGTATGCGGGATACTATTTGTGCGGCAATGGCGGCATGATTAAAGAAGTCCAGCAGTTGTTGCTTGCCCGCGGAGTTAAACAAGAGCATATTCATCACGAAAAGTTTTTTTAATCGAAGGAGATACACATGAGTGATCAGCCAGTACCACCGACAGCACCATCTGCATCGCTGGCAGAAGGAAAAAAATACAAAGTTACAGTACTACGTGATAAATGTATCGGTGCGGCATCGTGTGTAGCGATTGCCCCAAAAGTATTTCAACTCGATGGAGAACAAAAAGCGATTGTGATTTCTCAAAACGAACTCGACGATATGAAGTTGCTCGCGGCGCAAAGCTGTCCCACCGCGGCAATCGTGATCACCGACGTAGCAACTGGCGAACAAGTCTGGCCAAAGTAAGCTAAAAACATATATGCAAAACATCAAACTTCTTATCGGCATGCTGTTGGGTACAGTCATTGTTGTGACCATTATTGCTATTGCATTTTCGCAAAAAACTTCCGCTCCAATCGAGATGAAACGCCTGGTTGGGGATGAGCGCCATGCAACTGGAAGCGCAACACCAAAAGTAACGCTTGTGGAGTTTAGCGATTTTCAGTGTCCGGCGTGCCGGGCAGCCCAGCCACTGGTTGAGCAACTTATCACACAGTATGGTGAACAACTGCGGTTTATTTACCGCAACTTTCCACTCATAGCAATTCACAAAAATTCACAAGCAGCGGCATTGGCGGCAGAAACCGCGGGAAGTGTAAATAAGTATTGGGAGTACCACAATATATTATTTGAACGCCAGCAAGAATGGTCGGAAAAATCAGCAGAAGAAGCGGAGTCGATTTTTATCGCCTATGGCACATTATTGGGCATTCCTCCAGAGTTGATGAAGACATCGCTTTCAAGCAAAACGTTTGAACAACAGATACAAAATGATGTAAAAGACGGAACAGCGCTTGGTGTAAGCGCAACACCAACGTTTTACGTGAATAGTCAAAAAACTTCCGTCCAGGATCTGGAGCAAACTATTGCAAATCTCTTGAAGTAGGTGTAGTCTAAAGCCAAGGAGAACGTCATGAAAGACAAAGCAATGTTTCTCCTGCCCATCCTCGTACTCGTGTTTCTTGGTGTCTTTTATTCGTACCGGTGGTGGTCGGTAAAAAACCGTCTCCGTACACCGGAAATTTCAGACCAAGGAAATGTTGAAATAAGCGAACAAGGAAACTCTCTTTTACAAAAGTTTGGTGTTCCAAAACAAAATAGTATTCAAATGCAGGGCGTTGATGACAGTGAGGGGTTGGGTGTTGTGAACTGGTCGGATGATAAAAAAAGCCTCACCATTATTGCCACGCTTCCCGAACTCCGCAGCGGATACTATCAAGCTTGGATAGAAAATGCCGATGGGAACATTGTTAAACTAGGAACACTGAAGGTAGAAAAAGCGGGATTTTTACTTGACTATATTTCACGCGTCTCGCTTACAGGCGAACTCACAATCATTGTTTCGAAAGAAACAAAAAACGATAATTTCCTCGAGAAAACACTGCTTGAAGGGGCGCTTTCCTTATAGCACATACGCTCCAGACGAGAGGGAAAAAATACCCTCTTGAAGTTTTCCTCAAGAGTGCTATACAATGAACTTGGCGTGAACGGTATACATATAAAAGGAGGTGCTGTATGGCATACGCATACAAAAACAGTAAAGGCCAAACCTACTTTCTGCACACACGTAAGGTGACCCTGAAAAATGGTCGCACGCAGCAGATCTATTTTTTCGCACGTGATGTGCGAGACGGATCGTTGGACGCTGTTCCAGCAGCCTATGAGGTCATGGAAACAAAGAGAACCGGAATGCCGGTCTTGAAGAAAGCATAAACCTTTCTTTTTAATGTGAAATAATGGGGCCCTCCGTAAGGAGGGTCCTTTTTATTTATCTAGGAGAGTCCTCCGAAGGGGGACTTTGGTATGCGGTACAATACGCGATATGGAAAAGAAACACACATCTATGACAAAAGAAAAAGTCATGGAACTTCTTCATGAAATTCTCGACCCCGAGCTTCATGTGAGTATTGTAGATTTGGGATTGATCTACGACGTTTCTATTTCACCTACCCAAACGCCCGAAGGTCTTCGCGATCATATCCACATTCTTATGACACTGACGACTCCAGGATGCCCGTTAGCGGCAATGTTTGATCACATGGTAAAGGATGCGTTTAAAGATATTCCAGAGATTGATAGTGACCGCGATATCACGATAGAACTTACGTTTGATCCGCCGTGGATCATCGACATGATGAACCCAGAAACGCGCGCGCACCTTGGGTTGTAACGCGGGTGTGACATACGTTACACTAAATAAAGATATTCCTATATAGAGGATCGTTATGAAAAAAACTCTTTTGTTTGTTGCCGTTGCGGGATTGGCATTGGGTGGATACCTTTTATTTTCACAAACACAGCGAAAATCTTCTTCTCCCGCCACACCGCCAACGCGAATGTCGGTGCAAACATCAACGCAAGGGAAAGTGATCACGGTTTCCGCCGTAAACTTTTCATATGACAAGCAAGAAATCCGTATCAAAAAAGGAGAAAAATTGACGATTCATTTCGTGAATACTGAAGGAAAACACAACATTGTGTTTGAAGGTCTTAATGCACAAACAGACGTGATTGGTGAAGGACAAACACAGGACATTGATGTTCCAACAGACACGGCAGGAACATTCGCATACTTTTGTTCCGTTGGTAATCACCGGAAGATGGGGATGGAAGGCAAGTTGATCGTCGAGTAAAAACGCATAATGGAGCATGTACTTATGGTATTCCTAGGAGCTGATCACGGCGGTTTTGCACTTAAAGAAAAAGCAAAGTTATGGCTTGGTGAGTGGGGAGTCCCATACGAAGACGTTGGCGCGTTAACGCTGGATCCAGGAGATGACTATCCAGCCTTTGCTACTTCCGCAGCAAAAAAAGTACTCGCTGATCCTGATGGAAAAGCGGTGCTGTTTTGCCGGAGCGGTGGAGGCATGGCGATAGCGGCGAATCGGTTGAAAGGAGTCCGCGCGGTTGACTGCACAACGGTTGAGTCCGCGCTTCTCGCGCGCAAAAAAAACAACGCAAATATCCTTTCACTTGCCGCGGATTGGCTCAACGAGAATCAGGCAAAAACAATCATCAAAACATTTCTCGAAACACCATTTTCTGGAGAAGAGCGCCATGTGCACAGGATAGCGATGCTTGATGTATAACATGAATATTTACCCGACAATTTTGACCGACTCGCTCAAACTCGCCCAACACCAAATTAATCTTGTTGCAGGAGAAGTTTCCGTGATTCAGCTTGATATTATGGATGGCGAGTTTGTTGATAACATCACATGTACTCCGGTTGACGCCCAGACACTGGACTGGAAAGGGTTGTCCATTGATGTCCATTTGCAAACGGTTGATCCAATCAACGATGTTGTGGAGTGCCAAGAGTTGCGGGGTATGCGGACAGTGATTGCGCAAGTTGAGCGTATGTCTTCACAAGCGGCGTTTATCGAGCACGTTAAAAGTTTTGGGTGGCGCGTTGGTCTCTCACTCGATCTGTATACACCGCTTGTTGCGGTTGATACAGAAAGCTGGAAAAATATTGACGTTCTGCAAATTATGACAATTCACGCGGGATTTCAAGGAGAAAAATTTGAAGAAAGTGCGTTGGAAAAAATTCAACATGCCAAACAGAAAAAAATTGCAGAAAGTTTGTCGTTTGAAATCAGCGTTGATGGTGGAATTCGTCCGGAAACCGCGCTTTTGTGCAAAAAAGCTGGGGCAGAGTCGCTTGCCGTCGGCAGTTTTTTGTGGAAAGCACAAGATATATATGAAGCACTTCATCAGCTGACTGTGCTATCGTAGAAACATAGAGGAAAACATATGAAACCAACAAAATCAGTCCACGTCCTACACGATCGCGCGGAGAACTCGCGCGAAGAACACTACCAGCTCATGAAAAAAATCCATAACGTCGCATTTTTTGGATTCGCAGATGCCAAACCAGACTCACCACTATATAAAGAGGCGTTTGAGGTTGCAAAAGTTTTAGCGAGCCAAGGTATGACGATTGTGGACGGCGGTGGACCAGGCGTGATGGACGCCGCGACAAAAGGCGCGCAAGCGGTGCGTGGAGAAACAATCGCGGTGACGTTTTACCCACAAGATGCCCCGGGTTTTGAGGGGCGGTATGTTGGGAACATCGCGGGTACAGAAATCATTACGCAAAACTACATCGAACGTATGTTTAAGCTGATGGAACACGGAGACGCGTACGTTATTTTTAACGGTGGTACGGGAACAATTTCGGAACTCGGAACGGCATGGGTCATGGCGCGGCTCTATTATGGCCACCACAAGCCGTTTGTGCTGTACGGGGCATTTTGGCACAAGATTGTTGATGTTATTACGGAAAACATGATGATGCGTGGGAACGAAAAAGACGTGTTCCGCATCGCGACCACGCCGCAGGAAGTGGTGGATGCGTTTAGGATGTTTGATGCGGAATTTTCTGCGATGAATCACAACAGCGCAACATAAGAAAAGTGAAAATGAAGGGAAATGATGTTTGATATCGTAACAATTGGCGGAGCAACACTCGATATTTTCTTTCAATCTTCTCAATTTAAGTTGATTGAAAAAGATGGTTCAACCGCGTTGTGTGAGGTGTACAACGAAAAACTTGATGTCGAACACGCCGAGATTTCCAGTGGTGGGGCGGCAACAAATGTCGCGGTTGCGTTGGCTAAACTGGGTTTTTCATCATCGTGCATTACTGAAATTGGTGACGATGTTGCGGGTCAGACTGTCATGAAGGACTTAACAGACGCCAAAGTAGATGTTTCGCAGGTAGTAAAAGTTTCAGGGGAACATACCGCGATTTCTGCCTTACTTATTTCGCAGGATGGTGCGCGCACCGCCCTAGTGTACCGCGGTGCTTCCCGCATGCTTGAGGGTACTGATGTGAGGTGGGATACGTTACAAACCAAGTGGATTCATTTGTCTTCGGTTGGAAACGCTGAACTTATGACGAACACGCTAACATGGTGTAAAGAACACCAAGTGCCCTTGAGTTGGAACCCGGGAAACTGGGAGTTGGAACGCATAAAGAGTGGTGAGCTCAAACCAGATTTGTCGGCTGTCCGCGTGTTATTCATCAATCGGAAAGAAGCAGGCATGGTGTTAGGAAAAGATTTAACGCAGGAAAGCGACTGGAAGTCTGAATGGTGTATTGTTGGCCCGCACATAAGCATTGTGACGGACGGAAAAAACGGCGGGAAGTACTGTGTTGATGGAAAATGTTCTGAGTATTCTGCAAAAGAGGTCAAAGTTGTGCAGGAAACTGGTGCGGGTGATGCGTTCGCGAGTGGATGTATCGCAGGCTTGTTAAAAGAAAAAACATTGGTTGAAGCAATTGAGATGGGGAAGGAAGAAGCGGCCGCGGTGGTTCAACAGATGGGGGCGAAAAAGGGACTGCTCTCCTCTATTGATCTTGCGAATCCCACCCCACCCTTGCTATAGTGAATATACAAATACTGTCCATTCGCAGACGCGAAGGTAAAAGGAGGAATTATGTGTGGAAATTGCGGGTACAATAGTACATTGTTTTGGCCACTGACACTTATTTTTGTCGGTGTTTTAGTTATGATGGTCAACATTGGCGTACTCCCAGCGGGGTTGTGGAAGTTCTGGCCAGTTGTGCTTGTGGTTATCGGACTCGTTGGACTTTCCGGAAGCTGTGAGAATTGCCGGATGGGTAGCACACCATCGAAGAAGTCTTCAAAAAGACGCAGATAAATGAATGAGGGGTGGATATGCCACTGCAGATAGCAATTGATGGTCCCGTTGCGGCCGGAAAAGGCACGGTGGCGCGTCTTCTCGCCTCAAGACTTGGTTTTCTCTATGTTGATACTGGCGCGATGTACCGCACAACGGCGTTATTGGCAAAACAGCAGGGCGTTGACTGGAATGACGAAGCAAAACTCGTCGAAATGCTTGGAAAACACACGATCACGTTGCGTAATCCATTAGAAAATGAAAAAGATGGCCGCCAAATCACCGTATTATTAGATGGAGAAGACGTTTCTTGGGCAATCCGCACAGAAGAGATGAGTAGGGGATCGTCTATTGTGTCGCAGTTTCAACATGTTCGTAAAGTATTGGTTGAACAACAAAGGAACATCGCGAGAACAACAGACGTGGTGATGGAGGGGAGAGATATTACGTTTCGCGTTCTTCCCGAAGCCCAGTTAAAAATTTATCTGGACGCGACACTTGAGGTACGTGCAAAACGGAGACACTCGGAACTCCTCACCCGCGGGACGGATACATCATACAAAGATGTTCTGCGCGATATTCAGGAACGCGATAACCGAGACATGCACCGTGATGTTGATCCACTGCATATTGTAGAGGGCGCTTGGGTATTGGACACGAGTCCGCTGACCATTGATGAAGTTGTGGATATAATAGAAAAGCGGGTAAAGACGCTTCAACAAAGCTAAATAAGTAAGGTTACATATATGGCAAAAAAAGAAATAAAGAATGAAAAGGAAAAAACAAAGCAAAATCCACGCAAGATTATTGTGCGTGATGAAGAACGCGCGAAACGCGGCCAGTGGGTCGTGTTTGCGCTATTTTTTCTGAGTGTACTGTTTTCGTACTACTTTTGGAGCTTGCAAACAAACTAATAAAACCAACTAACGCACATTTCTATTGGCCTGTTGTTGCCCCGTCGAGAATAGTATTTCTTGGGAGTGGTTGAATATTCCGTGGTTGTGGAGTGGGCGGTGTTTGATTCTGTGTACCATCAGCGGGAGGTTGTTCTGGTGGTGCAAACGTCTCATTTTTGCATGCAGTTTTTGGCTCTGTTCCGAGAATAAAGTAGTCATCACGCTGAACAGGACACGCCTGACACGATAGGGTGCCCGTGGGAACGCAGATACGCTTTTTTATTAACCCATCGGGAGCAGATCCAAATGTGTGTGGACGCGTTTCATCAAGAAGGCTACGCATGACCGCGTTCCAAATCGGCGATGCTCCAGTGATTCCTGAGGCAACATAACTCATTGGAGAGTTGTCGTTGTTCCCAACCCATACTGCCACGAGCCTGTTTGTTGTGTACCCGAGTGTCCAGTTATCCCGCATGCTGTTTGTTGTGCCGGTTTTTACCGCGACTTGCTGTTTTTGGATAGTAAGGACGGAGTTCATGCCAAATGCCGGCGCACGCGCCGCGTTATCCGCCAAAATGTTTGTGATTTGGTACGCAATACGGGGATCTAACGAGCGTTTGCCACCGCATGGGTTGGTTTGTGGATCGGCTGGGCAGGGATTCTTGTACAATACCTCGCCCTTCGCGTTTTTAATCAGCAAAAATGGATTGAGTGGAACAGACATTCCGTTGTTTGCAAACGTCCCATACAACATTGCCATATCGGTCATCTTGACCTCTCCTCCGCCAAGTGTGAGCGATAAACCAAACTGTGACGCGCGCTGATCTTCCCAAGTCGTAATTCCCATCTCCCGCGCTTTTTCCACCACTGTTTTAATACCGATCGTCGCAAGCGTTTTGACCGCTGGAATGTTGTATGAACTCGCAAGCGCAATGCGCACGGGGACTTTTCCATGGAACGCTCCGTCGTAATTTTTTGGCGAGTATGGAGGTGAACCAATCGTGGTGTATGTCACAGGAGAGTCATCCAAAATTGTTGATGGAGTAAAGCCGTGCTCAAACGCGGTGGCGTAGGTGAGCGGCTTGATCGAACTTCCTGGTTGTCTTGGCCGGATTGTGACGTTCACTTGACCGTCACGCGCGATATCGAAGTAGTTGCGGCTTCCCACCATAGCAAGAATTTCCCCGTCTTTTGGATTTGTCACGAGCGTTGCGCCATTCGTAATGTGGAATCTTTGCACACGTGCCATCTCTTGATCTACTGCCTTTTCCGCTGCTTGCTGAACCCCGTAATCCAATGTTGTGACGACTTCTAAGCCACCTTGAGAAACAGTGTCTTCGCCAAACTGTTTTGCAAGAAGATCGCGCACATACATCACAAAGTGTGGCGCTTTAATATCATTAATATCCGCGCGGAACACCAACTTTTCTTCACTTGCTTTTGTAGCGTGTTCTTGCGTAATGTATCCGTCTTCAACCATGCGTTGAAGCACTTGTTGTTGGCGTGTAAACCCAAGCTCTGGCGTTGGCCCAAACGGAGAAAACGCGCTTGGTGCTTGAGGAAGCCCCGCGAGGTACGCGCTTTCTGCTAACGAAAGATCGCGGACGCTTTTATCAAAGTACCGGCGGCTCGCTTCTTCTACGCCATAGACTGATCCACCATACGATACTTCGTTAAAATACATTTCCAAAATCTTTTCTTTGTTAACCATTGCTTCAACCATCACAGAAAGAATGACTTCGCGGATTTTTCTCCGTAATGTTTTTTCTGGTGTAAGCAGAGTATTTTTAATGAGTTGTTGTGTAATTGTTGAACCGCCTTCAATTTTTTTCCCTTGAATATTCGCCACCATTGCCCGCGCGATACCGCGAAGAGAAAACCCCCCATGCGCGTAAAAATCTTTATCCTCAATTGCGATAGTTGCCTGCTGAAGTGGAATGGGAACAGTAGAAAGCGGAACAAGTGTACGGTTTTCGTCTTTAAACATTTTGTACAACACCACGTGATTACGGTCATATATTTTTGTTGTGAGAATTTGTTTGCGCGTGATGAGTTCTTTTGGAGAAGGTAAGTCTTTGAAAATATAAAAATATGAAAATGTGGTGAGCGCGGTAAGCATAAAAATCGCCGCAATACCAGAGTACATGACGGTGGGTGTTCCACGCAGTAACGCGGATGGAGAAAGCGAGGGAAAGCGCAAAACGAGCTCAGGGGGTTTCCGCGGAACTTTTCCCTTTTTGGGAATTTTTTGTTTCAATTGCTCCCATAATGTGGGAACAGAAATGATGCTAAACGCATAGATATAGAGCAGGAGAAATGTACATGCATAGTAAAAGGGTCGGCCAAAAAATACGAGGATGCTCAACGGAAAGCGGAGAAGAGAAAAGAAAAAAGCTCTAGTATTGAATGATTGATTTGGTTTTTTTCTCATGAGTTTGTCTTTTTAAACCTTTTTAGAAGTTATGCAATTTGCGCGATTGTATCAGGAATATTTTGAGTTAGCCAGATTGAAAGAAAAACTTCACTCTCTATGCGGACGCGCCTACTTAAATTTCTGCTGAATCACCGTCCACAACTCCGGATTTTCACCATCATATCCCAATGCCCAAATTGCGATACCACCAAACTCAGCCTGATTTACTAAATCGAGTTTGTACGAGAGCGACCGCGAGTTTTCATAATAAATCATTTGTGTTTTTCCATTCTCCTCATACGAAAGATATGGAGAAAACGCATCGGAGTCCCACTGCTCGCGGAGTCCAAGATCATCAATCAACTTGCGCACGCGCTTGTATGTCGCGAGCCCACCACTTTTTGGATATGTAAGCGCGCCCGGATCACTTGAGGTTGTTTGCCACTCGTATCCATAAAAAGGAATGCCAAGTAAAATGCGTTCTGGAGGAACGAGATCAAGATATGCTTTGAGATTCTGCGCGATATCAGTGTCCCACCGGTTTTTCTCGCTGCCAAAAAGAGGGGCAACAGGCCCGGATTGGATGGATGAACTGCGAAAAAAGTCATATGCCATTACCACGATATAGTTCACTGAGTTTGCGAGTGCGGGGATATCCCAAATTCTTTCTTTGATTGCCGCATCCGCGAACACGTCAACAGAAAGTTCTATCGTTGGGTCGAGTCGTTTGATTTCTTGTGACAGAGACTGCATAAATGAAGAGAACTGTTTCCGTAACCCAGGAGTAACAGTTCCAGCGTACTCAATGTCAATATTGATGCCGTTAATGGGTTGTGTTTTTATAAGCGTTTTAATGTTTGTGATTGCTGTTTGTTGTGCTCGTGCATCAGAAAGGAATGCAGAGATCTCATCGGCATCCATCATCGTAATAACCACGTCTAATTTTTGATGCTGATTTTTAATGAGCGTCCGCAAACCCTCGAGAGAGGTGGAAGAGAATGTATACCAGCCGAGATCGAGCTCACCATCTTGTTTTGTGAGAAATGATCCATTTTTTCCTAAGGTCAAAGAAAAATATGCGATGTGCGTCAATGTTTGCGGAATTTGTGCAGTTTTTATTGTCCAGTAGGGGAGGAAACCATACACAATTTTTTTCTGCTGAGAAAACGTGGATGGAGCGCGAGAGAGCGTCTGTTGCGAAACCCCCATGGGGGAAATCTTTGCGGTCATATATTGGGTATATATGCGTGTTCCGGCAAATGTTGCGAACGCTAGTCCAATGCCAATAAAAAAAAGAGCCAACAATGTTGGAATCCTAATTTTTTTATTGTTGTTTGGGTGGTGGGGTAATGATGGGTCGTTCGTCATATCCTGCATAGTATTTTTGTACATCAACAATGTGCTGTTCATACACCACTTTCCCTTTATCATCAACTGGTCGCACGCAGTCCAAGCAGAAATCATGTGTAAATGGATCGGAGAGAAGTGTGCGGCGCTCTAGGACAAGATTATCTGTGGGATCGCCCTCCTTTGGTGGAAGACCTGTTGTAGAAACGATCCATGTATCACGGAAAACATTTTCAATTGTGGTGGGCTCGGTTCCTTTCCAAAAGAATTCGGTACGGGTTGAACACTGCGCGTCAGGGTTAGGAAGAAGGCCGGACACGGTACAAATTTCTTTACTTATAATGTCTGGCGGAAGTGCCGGCCACACTGGTTTTTTCCCTCGTAACACGCGCGACATAATATCATTCCAGATTGGTGCGGCACCGGTAATTCCAGAAACAAGTGCCTGGTTCATTGGTGTGTTGTCATTATTTCCTACCCACACCGTTGTCACATAGTCCGGCGTGTACCCAATCGTCCAGTTATCCCGCAGATCGTTTGTTGTCCCAGTTTTTGCGCTCACAACTTGGTTGCGGATGACCAGTTCAGAAGACGGACCAAACGCTCCAACGCGCGCGCTGTTATCCAATAAAATGTGCGAAACAAGATAGGCTGGCTGCCGGTCAAGAACGCGGGTCGCCTCTCCAAGACTCGGGGTATCAGGATGATCTGTTAAGGTATCAACCACCGCCACGGTCTCTTCTGGTTTGTACTGTTCCAGCACGTTTCCTTGGAAATCCTCAACCCTCAAAATAGAGTGGAGTGGAACTTTTATTCCTTCGTTCGCGAGCGTTCCAAATGCCACAGCCATGTCCACCATCTTCACCTCACCACCGCCCAACGCAAGAGAAAGCCCGTAGTTTGACGGGTCTTTCCATGTTGTGATGCCCATGGCAGAGGCGGTTGCGACAACGCTTTCCAGCGTGTTCATGGAAATGACCTTTATTTCAGGAATGTTGTATGAGTTCCCAAGGAAGAAACGCGTTTGTACGGGTCCGTGCGCAACTCCGTCATAGTTTTTTGGACAGTATTGCGCTTGGCCTCCCACGAGAAAACATGTCGGAATATCAAGAATCATTGTCCCGGGGGTGAGTTTTTTTAACTGGAATCCAGTTACAACATTAATCGGCTTAATTGAACTTCCTGGTTGGCGTTCGCGCAACGTGATGTTCACTTGGCCGTCGTGTGTCGCATCAAAAAAATCGCGAGATCCAATCATTGCTAAAATTTCACCGGTCTTTGGAGAGGTGACGAGCGCCGCGCCGTTTCCAACTTTATATTTCCGTTTGTCCAATCTGGTCAGTTCGGCAGAAAGCGAAGCTTGCGCGTCTTGGTGCAAGGAAAGATCGAGCGTTGTATATACCCGCAGTCCACCACGCGCTACCACCGTTTCACCGTACGTATTCACGAGTTGATCGCGGACATACATGACAAAGTGTGGAGCGTTAATATTTGTTTTTGAAATGGCATACACAAGTGGCTCCTGTCCCGCTTTATCTGCTTGTTCTTGTGTAATATATTTGTCTTCTGCCATGCGGCGGAGGACTTGAAGCTGGCGGTCTTTTGCGAGCTGCGGATTTGTTCCAAACGGCGAGTATCTGGTGGGTGACTGTGGCAAGCCGGCGAGCAACGCTGCTTGGGCGAGCGAAAGGTTGCGCGCGTCTGTATCAAAGTAGGTGTGTGCTGCCGCTTCAATACCCCACGCGGTGCCACCGTATGGAATATTATTCATATACATTTCCAAAATGTCTTGTTTTGAGTAAATGACTTCACTTGCAACCGTAAGAACCGCCTCTTTTGCCTTCCGCGTAAGTGTTCTTTGGCGGTCTAATAGCGTTGTTTTAACTAACTGTTGTGTAATCGTTGAACCACCTTGTAGTTTTTGCCGGAATACGGTGTTGAGCGCGGCGCGGAACATACCCCATACGTCAAACCCGATGTGTTTGTAAAAATTCTGGTCTTCAATTGCAATAGAAGCCTGGTATACATACGGTGGAAGATCTTTCAATACAATCGGCGTTCTGTTTTTATCCTCGTAAATCTCATACAGTAGCGCGCCGTTGCGATCATATATTTTTGAACTAATCGAAAATATCTGATTATTTTTGAGTTTTGTTGGAGAAGGGAGGTCGCGGAACACGATGGCGCCAATAAGCGCAATAACAATAAAGGTAAAACCAACTAAAATGTGTATACGATACTTTCCCCGCATGATTTTTCGAAAACGGGCAACAATGGGGCGGATTTTTTTGCGGAGACGCGTCGCGATCAATATTTTGTCCATAGAAGAGAGTTTTTCCGCGTAGTACAATGCTATCCTATTCTACGATATTTCGAGGAGGAGCGATATATGGGCGCCGCATACCACAATATTACAATTTCCGGTTTACCTGGGTGTGGATCGACAACGCTTCTCAAACTCCTACGCGAACATCTTAAAGGGTGGAAAGGATTCTCTGGTGGTGATTTTATGCGCGCGTACGCGGCAGAAAAAGGATTGTTTGACGCAAAAAATAATACGTTTCACCACGATGCGACAGTATATAGTGAAGAGTTTGACCGCGAAGTAGATTTTGGGATGCGGACAAAACTTCAACAAGAAAAACATTGGATACTAGAGTCTTGGCTCTCGAGTTTTTTCGCGCAAGGTGTGCCCGGTGTTCTCAAAGTATTACTTCTGTGTAGTGATCCTGCGGTTCGTGTTGACCGCATTGTGAACAGAGACAACATCAGCATTAAAGAGGCGAAAAAACATATTCAAGAAAGAACAGAAAAAAATCTGGGAAAATGGCGGCGCATATACGCGGAAGAATGGGGAAAATGGGTGGTTGATACCGGTAAGATGAAAAAGGAGAGCCCGATTGATTTTTGGGACCCCGCACTCTACGATGTAGTCATAGACACATACTCAAAATCACGTGAAGAAACACTCAACGCAGTCCTCCAAGCCCTCAAAAAAACATAGCGACTTTACCCGCTCTACTCTTCAGATACTTGGAATATTTGTTGTTTGGGCGCTGTACCGCATTTTATTTCATTTTCCAGAATGGGTAGATGAAGGCATTGCGAAAGCGCTGGTTTTTGGCATTCCCGTTTGGCTGTACTGCAGATCGCACCGCAGAGGAGAAGACCGGCTTGGTCTTTCAAACAAGCACTTTTGGCCCGGGATGTTTTTAGGGTTGTTGATTGGCGGGTTGTATCAATTTTTGGCGATTACAGTATTGATCACAAAGGGTGGGGTTGTTGCATCGAATAGCGTATTGAACTCTCCCATGTTTGGATACATATTTTTCTTGGCACTTTTGACCGCCTGGTGGGAAACACTGTTTTTCTTTGGATACGTCCTCAACGTGTTTTATGATGCGGTTGGGAAACGTGAAATTCCCGCGGTGTTTGCCGCGTTATGTATATTTTTGTTATTCCACGCTCCGCTGCGGTTTATTGAATCAGGGTTCAGTCTCATCGCGTGGCAGCACCTTGCACTATTGGGCGTGTTCGCGGTTGGCCAGGCGATTTTGTACTTCCGGTCAAAAAGTGTGTATGCCGTAACGATCTCGCACGCCATGTGGGGGCTTATGCTCCTCGTGTATGCGGTGTAATGCGCTATAATCCTGATTCGTATGACTAAACACGCGCTCATTTCGGCGTCATTCCTTCTTTTCGGTTTTGTCATTCTTTTTTTCTCTCTCAGATCTTCATCTGTTGATCTTTTACAGGAACCAACGGCACACGATCAACAGCCACTGGCAAAGTTATTTTCAGGCGATGTATTGCCTGGAAATCCTTTGTACGCGTTGCGTATGGTTTCGGACAGAGCGCGGTTAATGACGGCGCGTTCTTCTCAGCAGAAAAAAAGGACATATCTCGAGTACTCCAAAGCAAGATTCCACACAGCCCAAACCCTTCTTGAGAGGAATGAGTTGATGCTCGCGTCTTCGACGCTCGCAAAAGGACTCATCTATGTAGGAAAAGCGGTTGGGATAGAAGAAGGAATAGGGAATGATGCCCCGCACAATACGGACGATATTCACGCAATGGATAGTATTCTGCGGGGGTACCACGTTACGTTATTGCGGATCAAACCACTGTACCGTGATGCCGACCGCGTGTTTTTAGACCAACTCTTGTCATATGAGGAATCTTTGCAGAATTCTGTGCAGTCGTTTATCTCGAGGGAATGAAAACAAAACATACTCGAATGTACTCTTTTTTGGAGTGTTTTTTGGTACGCGATTATATATGGTTGTGCACAACCACTTCCAAAACGCAAAATATTCCCTCAAAAATTGCTGGAATTTTATTCCACTCTGGAAAATAAAACCTGATACATTCAGATAGTGTGTGATATGTTGACCAACACTACGAATAGTGTTTCACTGAACCCCTGCCTACTAGATTTAGTTTATTGGAGCATGTCGTCCGCGACTGCAACACGTATGCGATGTCCATACTGCACACACGATGAGACCTCTGTTTTGGAAAGCCGCATTGGGTCGGACCAGCGGAGTATGCGCCGCCGCCGCCAATGCACAAAATGTGGCAAACGGTTTACAACATATGAACGGGCCGAGGGGATTGACCTCTTTGTCATCAAGAAAAATGGAGAGCGGGAGCCATTTGACCGGGAAAAAGTAAAAAAAGGCCTGATGAAAGCCACGTGGAAACGGCCGATTTCCATGGAAGAAATTGAAGCCCTTATTGACGGAATTGAGCAAAAACTGCGGGTAAAAGACTCAACGGAAGTCAAGAGCTGGGAGATTGGCAAACTTGTGATGAACCGTTTGCGTAAAATAGATCCCGTTTCGTATATGTTGTTCGCGAGCGTGTACCGGGATTTCCAAACCATTGAAGATTTCCGTGCGGAAATACACAAACTGATTGATGAACAGAAAAAATAATGAAAAAACTAACACCAAACGCGCAAGAAGTCATGATCAACAGGTATGCCCTGCGGGATGACTCCGGCAAGCCAACGGAAAAAGTTGAAGACATCTTGGCGCGGTGTGCCCACGTTGTCGCGCAGGCAGAACACGCGTACCGCGATGGAACGACTCCAGAAAAAGTCGAGAAGATGTTTGTGTCGTTGTTGAGTGAGTTCCGGTTTATGCCCAACGGCCGCACACTGGCCAACGCGGGAACTGGGTGGGGCCAGCTCGCGAACTGTTTCGTTCTCCCGATTGATGATGATATGGGCCGTGCTCAGGATGGGATTTTTAGCACGCTACGCAATGCCGTTTTGATTTTACAGTCCGGCGGAGGAGTAGGATTTTCATTTGGCCGGATCCGTCCTAAGGGGGACTCAATTGGTTCGTCCAAGGGCAAAGCAACGGGCGTAGTTTCATTTTTGAAAGTATATGACACCGCGTTTTGGGTGATTGGGCAGGGTGGAGGAAGGCGGTCGGCGTGTATGGCAGTTTTACCGGTCCATCATCCGGATATTTACGATTTTATTCACTGCAAAGAAAAAGAAGGCGTGATTGAACACTTTAATATCTCGGTTGGTATTACCGATGCATTCATGCGCGCGGTAGAGAAAAATACAGATTTTCCGTTGATTAATCCACGAAATGGCGGAGTATGGAAAAAAGTAAAAGCGCGGGAGTTGTTTGTAGAAATTGTAAAGTTCGCGCATCACAACGGCGAACCAGGAGTGTTGTTTTTGGATGCCGCAAACCGAGAAAATCCAACGCCGGCGCAGGGAGATTTGGAAGCGACAAACCCATGCGGCGAACAATTTTTATTGCCTTTCGAAAACTGCTGTATGGCCTCGATTAACTTGGCGGAACACGTGAAAAACGGGAAAAAAGGTATTTTTGCATATAGCGTTGATTGGGAAAAACTCCGCGAAACGGTTGAATGGACGGTGCGGTGGCTTGATGACGTTGTAGATACGAATAAATATGTATCGGCTGTTCCTCAATTAGAAGAGGCTGCGAAACACAACCGGCGCATTGGCGTATCCATTATGGGTTTGGCGGATGTGTTGTACAAAATCGGTACGCGGTATGGGAGCAGAAAAGGCATTGATTGTGCGGGACAGATCATGGAGTTTATCCGGTACCATACGTTGCGCGCGTCGAATCAACTCGCGCAGGAGCGCGGCGCGTTTCCTGGAATCAAAGGGAGTAGATATGATTACAGTCCACAGAACGCTGCGGTATTAAAAACGAAAAACATTGAAGTGTGGAGCCCCCCAAAGTCTTTGTACCCGTACAAACATAGATTTAACATGCCAAAGTTGGACTGGAAATCACTAGAGGCCGATATTAGAAAAATTGGCGTACGGAATAGTTGCCAAAACACAATCCAACCAACGGGTGCCATCGCAACAATTTCCGGTCTGGAAGGATATGGATGCGAGCCGGCGTTTGCGTTGAGTTATGTGATGCGCACACACGAGGGTGCGGAAAAAATTGGACAGGACTTCCGTGAGTTGTACTACGAAAGTGGATTATTTAAAGAGGCGCTCGAACGCGCGGGCGTGAGTCAATCTCAGCAAGAGAATATTTTTGAAAAAGTCCGGCAGCATGGGACATGTCAAGACATAGACGAGGTGCCAAAAGAGATCCGCAATGTGTATGTGGTTTCGGGCGATGTGCCGGTTGATGAACACGTTGAAATGGAAGCAGCGCTCCAGCGGTTTGTAGACAACGCGATCTCAAAAACGATTAACTTTTCTGCCGATGCCACAGAAGAGGAAGTGTGGAAGGCGTACTTCAAAGGCTGGAAGCTTGGACTCAAGGGAATGACAGTGTATGTGACGGGGAGCCGTAATAAGGTTGTGTTGGAAACGGGTGAGACAAAGAAGAAGCGCGAGAAAGAAGGAAAAACATTTGCTAATGAAGCGTTTGTGGGCGCACCGTTGGTTAAAGTAGCGCCGGGTGAAGAAGCGTGTCCGGAATGTGGAACAACGCTTGTTATTCAAGAAGGGTGTTTCACGTGTCCCAATTGTGCGTATAGCAAATGTAGTGTGTAGTCGGTAGAATCGAGAAATCTATGCAAACGTCATCAATACAGTTTGTCATCAAACGGGATGGCACAAAGAAGCCTTTTACTCTGGAGAAGATCACCGCGTCTATTGAGGCTGCTGGAAAAGATACGGGGGAGTACGATAAAAAAATTGCTACTGAAATCACAAAAAAAGTTCAAGTGAAACTCGCGCGTGCGGTAGTAAAAGAAAACACGCTTACCGTTCAACAAATCCGCGACATTGTTGAGCCAACCATTGCCGAAGCGGGATACTTTGCAACCGCGAAGTACTACATTTTGTACGGTGAGAAAAAACAACAGAAACACAAAAAACTTGCTATTACTGAGCCGAATTTAACCGATACCGCGCACGAAATTGCAAAAAAACGCTACCTCCGCACCGACATGAACGGGAAAGTTGTTGAAACACCGGGCGAAATGTTGTGGCGTGTTGCCCGCCACATGGCGAAGGCAGAAATTCAGTGGGGGGAGAACGGTATTGTTGATGAAACAGCCAGGAAGTTCTACGAGCGCATGGCGAACTTAAAGTTTGTGTGCGCGGGCAAAGCGATGTTTGAAGCGGGAAATCCCGGAGGAACAGGTCAGTTATCCAGTTGTTTCGTTCTGCCGATAGAAGACAGTATCCAAAAGATTTTTAAAACACTTGGTGATGCCGCGGTTGTGCATAAAAACAATGGCGGAACAGGATTTAATTTTTCGAGAATCCGACCGCACGGAGACAAAGTCAAAAATATTCCGAAAGCAGCATCCGGGCCGGTAGACTTTTTGAGAGCATTTTCTGCCGCGCTTGCTCAAATTTTACAGGGAGCAAAGCGGCAAGGGGCAAACATCGCGATTTTGAATGCAGATCATCCCGATATTGTTGATTTCATTACACTGAAAGATCAGGATGGCACGATTAAAAACTTCAATATTTCGGTTGGAGTGTCCAACAAGTTCATGGAGGCCGTGCAGGCAAACAAAGAATGGGATTTACTTAATCCCCGCAATGGCGAAGTGTGGAAGACCATAAAGGCAAGGGAGATTTTTGAGCTGATTGCAGAACACGCGTGGGCCACCGGCGATCCGGGTTTGGCGTTTTTAGACCGTCTTCAGGAAGACAATCCAACCCCGTCAATTGGGATTATGGATGCAACGAATCCCTGTGGAGAAATTGGATTATTGCCCTATGAATCGTGTAATCTAACATCAATCGATCTCAACCGCCACCTTGTCAAAAACAAAAAAGGCGATTGGGAAATTGATTGGGACGATCTCGAAAAATCGGTCAAGCTTGGTGTCCGTTTCTTGGATGACATGATTGAAGTGAACACGTATGCGTTGGATGAAATCAGGCAGATGGTGAAAGACGGAAACCGACGTATCGGTTTAGGAGTGATGGGTTTTGCGCACATACTATATCGAATGAGGGTTCCATATAACAGTGAAGAAGCTGTGCGCGTTGCTGACCATCTCGCAAAATTCATCCGGAAGAAAGCAGAAGAGGCTTCACTGGAGCTTGGAAAAATTCGTGGCCCATTCCCCAATTTTGATGTTTCGGTGTATGCTGGAACTTCTGAACGATATCGCAACTGTGCGGTGATGATGGTTGCCCCAACGGGAACAATTTCGTTGTTAGCAAATACAAGTTCTGGTATTGAGCCGGTATTTTCACTTGTCCAAGTGCGCCGCAGTTTTAATGAGGATAATCATGCAAACGCACCGACTCGGGAATTTACCATCGCCGATCCAGTGTTTGGTGAGTATCTTCAGCAAAATTTTGATGAAGTCACACGTAACCGCATTATGCAGCAAGTTTTACAGGACGGTGGCGTAGAACATGTCAAAGAATTAAGCAAAGAAGCGAAGCGTGTATTTGCAACCACGCACAATATTTCTCCCGAGTGGCACGTCAAAATTCAAGCGGTGTGGCAAAAGTGGATTGATAACTCAGTAAGTAAAACGATCAACTTTCCACACAACGCAACGGTTGAAGACGTGAAGAAAGCGTACATGCTTGGATGGAAACTTGGGCTTAAAGGCATTACGATCTACCGCGACGGCAGTAAAATGGATCAAGTGCTCAATGTAGCGGGGAAGGAAAGCAAACTCTCAAAGGATGCCACAATGCGTTCGGATATACACACACATACAACGAAGCCAGCATCAGGAGAAAAACAAATCTGCCCCGAGTGTGCCTCTGCCTCATTGAAGTTTGAAAGTGGGTGTGTAAGCTGTCCGGACTGCGGGTGGAGTAAGTGCACGATGTAGCTCGATAAAAATCTCTTTTCGTCTCCAGAGGACCCTGCGCCCTGAGTTCCTCGAAGAAATTTTTATCTTATCTAGGTATTACAGACACATATTATGGCTGATTTAACACACGCTACCTGGAAAGACTACCCGACGGGAAAAATTCCAAAGGGAGAGTTCTGTGAACATTGCGCGCGGTTTAATGTAAGAAATAGTACCGTTGAAATCATTACCCAGGATGCGCAAGGTTGTATTCTTATGGTAAAGCGTGGACTTGACCCGCAAAAGGGGTGGTGGGCTTTACCTGGTGGTTATGTTGATTGGGATGAAACTCTTGCGGCAACTGCAACTCGGGAACTTTTTGAAGAAACTGGTTTACGCGCAAAAACAATGATATTTTTCCGATTGAATGATGATATATACAGAGACTTTGATGGCCGCCAAAATATCGGGCACTGTTTTATTGCCACAGGATTGAGTGGAGAACTTAAGAAGCAAGACGAAGAGATCGAAGATATTCAGTGGTTTTCCTTCGATAAACTCCCAGAAAAAATTGCATTCGATCACAAGAAAGTCATTGATGAATACGTAAAAACAGTGTAAAAAGGAGAACAATGACTGACCAAACAACAACAATCGCCCAAGTTAAAGAGCTTATTGAAAAGTTCCGCAAAAAACGCGGATGGACAAAAGAAGATCCAAAAGACCTCGCGCTTTCTTTGGTGTTGGAGAGTGCCGAACTTCTCGAACATTTCCAATGGCTCAAAGGAGAAGATGTTGAAAAAAATCAGCGCATTAAAGAAGCGATTGGCGAGGAAATGAGCGATGTATTGTGGTGGCTTGCCAATTTGGGTCAGAAACTTGGCATAGATATGGCGGAAGCGTTTGAACGTAAGATGGCAAAGAATGCGGTCAAGTATCCGGAAGAAATTTTTCATCCCAACCTTACAAAAGAGGAAAAAGACCGTGCGTACTACAAAATCAAAGCGGCAACCCGTGGGGGACATCCGCTTTACACTCCGGAGGAAGAGAAGTGAGCTCCATGACAATCGTTAAGCGCGATGGGCGCGAAATGCCGTTTGAAAAAGTTAAAATCGCGTTGGCGCTTCACAAAGCAGCAATTGCAACGGGCGAGTTTGATGACAAAGAAGCACAACGGTTAGCGGGAATCGCCGCGGGCATTATCGAAAAAGTGATTGTTGTCCGCAAAGAACTGGTTACCGTTGAACAAGTGCAGGATACGGTTGAGCAAGTGCTCATGGCCGCTGGCCATTTTAAGACCGCAAAAGCATACATTTTGTATCGCGCTGAACATGCCAAAATCCGCAAAGCGGAGACCGTTATTGGAGTAGAGAATGATCTCAATCTCAATATCAATCAGCTCAAAGTCATTGAACGGCGGTATCTTGTTCACGATCAGGATGGAAAGCCGATGGAAACTCCCGGCCAAATGTTCCGCCGTGTTGCCCACACACTTGCCACTGTAGAAAAAAAGCACAAGAAAATCTGGGAAGAAAAATTTTATGACGTCATGACAAAATTTGAATTTCTGCCTGGTGGTCGTACACTCAATAACGCGGGAACACCACAAAATCAGCTTGCAAGTTGCTTTGTCCTTCCAGTTGAAGACAGTATGGAAGGTATTTTTGATGCGGTGAAGTGGACGGCACTTGTGCATCAAAAAGGTGGTGGGACGGGTTTTGATTTTTCACGCTTACGCCCCAAAGGCGATGGGATTACAAAATCTTCCGGCGGTTTTGCTACAGGCCCGGTTTCATTCATGAAAGTGTTTGACATTGCAACGCGCCAAGTTATGCAGGGTGGGAAACAACGCGGTGCCAACATGGGTATTTTAACCGTTCATCACCCGGACATTTTGGAGTTCATTACGTGCAAGAGTGAAGAGGGGGAGATTAGCAACTTCAACATTTCGGTTGGGACAACGGATGCGTTTATGCGTGCTGTGGAAAAAGATAAAGAGTTTGCACTCGTGAATCCGCGTACCAACAAACCAGTCCAAAATATTTTGGCGCGTATGTTGATGGATCAGATCATATCGCTTGCGTGGAGAACGGGGGATCCTGGGATGATTTACTGGGATGTGATCAACCGCAACAACCCATTGTTAGACTCTGTTGGGCCGATTTATGCGACTAATCCCTGTGGCGAACAACCTTTGCACTCATTTGATTCGTGTAACCTCGGATCAATCAATCTTTCTGCATTTGCACTAAAAGACGAAAAAACAGGTCACACCACCATAAACTGGGACCGTTTAGCCACTGTTACCGCGATCGCGACTCGTATGTTAGACAACGTGATTGACGCGTGCACATACCCTCTTCCGCAAATCACAAAAACCGTGCACCAACACCGGCGGATTGGGTTGGGTGTAATGGGTTGGGCCGACCTTCTGCTTCAACTCAACATTCCATATAACTCCGATGAAGGCGTTGCTTTAGCAAAGAAAATCATGAAACACGTACAAGAATCATCGTGGAGCGCTTCGGAAAAATTGGCAAAAGAAAAAGGCGCGTTTCCACAATGGAAAAACAGTTGGTTTGCCAAAGGATATGATCCGGTTACACATACCTATGGACACAAAAAGAAACCGCGCAAGTTCCGCAACGTCGCAATTACAACAATTGCACCAACGGGAACAATTTCAATGGCGGCGGACTGTAGCAGTGGCATCGAGCCGATTTTTGCGCTGAGTTACGTAAAGAATGTTGTTGACACCGCTGGCCTCACATACATTAATAAATATTTTGAGCGAGCGTTGAAAGAACATGTCGGGAGTAATGGTGAGTTCAATGCGATTGTTGCTGAAGTAACACAAACCGGTGGAGTACAGCACAGCACAATCGTTTCATCCGAGCTCAAACGCGTATTTGTTACCTCGCATGATATTGATTGGCAGTGGCACGTGCGCATGCAGGCGGCGTTTCAAGATCATACCGATAATGCGGTGAGTAAAACAATTAACTTTCCCGCCAACGCAACGCTTGAGGATGTCCGCGGCGCCTACCTACTCGCCTGGAAATTGGGGTGCAAAGGTATTACGGTGTACCGCGATACATCGAAGGCAACACAGGTTCTTTCTGTTCAGCACCAAACCCAAGCGGCACCTTCACCAGCAGAGGCTTCAACGCCAAAAAAATCACATCAAATTATGCAGAGTCAGCACCGAGTTACACCGCTTGCGCAGCGAAAGGATTTTTCCACGCTCACAAAGCAAGAAGTACTGCGTGAAGATGTTTTTGATATTCCCGAAGAAGGAGAAAAGTGTCCGGAGTGCGGCGCGCTCATGCAAAATCAAGAGGGGTGCAATCTCTGCCTACAGTGTGGGTACAGCAAGTGCAAACTCTAAACTTCAATACACTCAAATTATTTTACGAGTGTGTTGAAATCACTCTCAATAGAGAGCGAGTCCACATCTTTTTGAATGCTTCCTGTATCATCGCTTTGTGTCGTACTTGGTGACGCGGCAACTGGAGTAGGGGAAGCGGTAACCTGTGTTGCCGTATCCGCGGTATTTGTCGTGTTTATGACATTTTTTACCTGGTTTAACAGTGAACATCCTCCAAAAATAACACTAGCTCCGGCAATCAATGCAATATATTTTAGAGAGATCATTTTTCTCCTTCCGTTGTGTTTGTCTTGTTATCTTTACGCGTTGTGTTGAGCGCACGAATTGCTGCAACAACGCTTTTCCGCGCGGCCACAAACTGATCGTGTGCCTGTTTTGCAAGTAAGCGGGCTTCTTGAATAATGCTTTTTTGTGTTGCCCAACTGTTAGCAGGAACAGAGTCAAACTTTGCAACCGATTGTTTGCAGAGTGAAACCGCGGAGTCAAGCGCTGTTTGAGCGGACGCAACATGTTGAGAAGCGATTGTGGCATCCCGTCCTTCTGCTTTTTGTTTTTCAATTCTACTGTTTATTCTTGAGATAATGTTTGTAAAACCGGACTGAATTGCGGTACAGTGCTTTTCCAAATTGACTGATTTCCGATCAGAAATTTCTTCTCTTTTTTCTTGCTGTTTTTCTAGTCTCTCCTCAGCCTTTTCTCTGATGCGTGTTTTTGGACTTGGGGAAGCATTTTCTGTAGCAAGGGCGGATGATACTCCCAAAGACAAGAAGACAACAATGGTGGAAATAGCAAGAGAATGTTTAAAAGAAATTGTCATACATCACTCCTTTCATATACAATACTGAACACACCAAAGTATACCAAAATATACCAAATGATGAAACATCTTGTACTTGCTTCCAGCTCGTTCCGCCGGCAGGAAATTCTAAAGTGGCTCGGCATTCCTTTTGAGATTGATGTCAGCGATTTTCCAGAGGAATCGGTGCGGTTTTCAGACTTTGATGATCCGGAAGACTACGTTTCAACGATCGCTTTAGGGAAAGTGTTAACCGTTGAAAAACGCCACCCCGATGCAATCGTCATTGGTGCGGACACCACTGTTTTTTTGGATGGTAAAGCATATGGAAAACCAAAAAACTTGGATGACGCACGTGTTATGCTTTCAACCCTGAGAGGAAGAACACATCAGGTCTTTACTGCGGTTGTGATGCACGATGGTGAAACGGGGGAGAAGCGGACGGAAGTTGTGCGGAGCGATGTGACGTTTACACGTTTTTCCAATACTACGCTCGAGAAATACATTGCCACTAGTGAACCGTATGACAAGGCTGGTGGATATGCCCTGCAGGGGACGGCAAAAGACTTTGTTGAAGGGGTTCGGGGGAGCGCGATGAATGTGGTTGGTTTTCCCATTATGACTGTGCGCGATATGCTGGAAGATCTTGGTGTGCAAGTTGATGTAAATATAGAGGAGAGTGTGTTCGAAAAGACGGGATATCGTCAATAATAGATTGATTCTCCTCGAGATGCGGTGATTCTGCGTGAATGATGCGGGAATGCTCCGTGATGATTTGCTTTGTCCAAAAAGATGTGCAATGCTGAAACGAGATGGACGATCCAGTACTCTCCGGGCAAGTGCCCGTAGATCCAAACTCCAGCCCACAACATCTAGTACCCGAGAGCTCTTTGTCTCCCGTTGATGCTTCAATTCCTGCTCCACCAGTAGTATCGCCAGCCCCAGAAATAGCACCAATCCAACCAGTTGAACCCGTTATAGAACCCACTCCGGAACCTCAACCAAAAACCACTGGTCCATCTTCAAACATTATAAAAAATTATCTGATTGGGGGTATAACCGCGGCCATTATTATTTCTGGTGGTATTGTCGGACTGGATCTTCTACAAGTTCCCACTGATAATCGATCACAAGCAAGCGCAGATCAATCCGCAAAAATAGAAATAACGGAAGCAGAGAAGCCATCTCCCCAATACGGGACCGGACAAGCTCTGTATATGGAGGCGTCTCAGCTAAACAAAAACATCACGATTACTTCCGTTGAGGCAAGTATCTCGATAGAAACGACAAAACCAATAAGTGTAGTCCAACCGGTATACGCAGCGGTAGCTGTTGAAGACGGAAAAACACCATCTTCGCAACAACGAACGACTCCACCCTCATCACCTCCATCAACAGAGTCCGTGGTCTACAAGGGGAGTGGTTTTGTTATGACAAAGGGGGCGTTGTACGATTTCTTTGCTTTTGACGGGATAACAGTGGTAAAAAATGTGGTAACACTCAAAGGGCGTGTAAAGAATGCTAAAGATGCGGCTGTTCAGGTGGCGTTGCACACCCGATTGCCTCTCGTTATGGTATACGCCGCCTCAGATCTTGCCGCGGTTCCAAAAACTCAAGCTCCTCCAGTGAGAATGAGTACAAAAATAGTCAGCCAAAAAGTGATGGGTATTCTCCCTAGTACGGTCGTTGAGGTTGATTTGTCGAAGTTAACAACATCCGCTACTCCGATTTCAACACCAAGAGCGACTCCGCAATCTACCCCAATGCCTACTCCAATATCGAGCCCTCTTCCAACATCAAAAGCTACTCCCACATCGAGTGGATGTTACTACGCACAGGTTACGTGTATAAAAGCTCCTTGCGAGCCGGTACTTATGTGTCCTTCTCCTCGTCCACCAGTCACACCATATCCGTATGCAACTTCCCGTCCGTATGCAACGCCGATTCTTGTAACACCTCCGCCGTTATCAACACCTTATCCATACACCACTCCATATCCATACGCTACGCCATACCCTCCATATGCCACACCGTACCCATACACTACGCCATATCCTCCGTACGCGACTCCGTACCCTTATGCCACACCGTACCCATACGCAACACCGATTTCCACACCATTAACAAATGGAGTATGTTCGCAGGAATACATGCCTGTATGTGGTGCGGACGGCAGAACATATAGCAATGCGTGTACGGCAGAACAAAACGGAGTAAAAGTTTCATACAGCGGAGTGTGTGCGACACCGAAACCAACATCAAAACCAACAACAAAGCAAGTCACAACACCCACTCCGTTACCCTGGTATAACCCAATACGGTACATTCCTGTTCCAAGAACGATTCCAGGAGGAAGCCAGCAGACTCCCTGGTACTACAGAGTCTTCCGAGGCTTGTTCGCGCAATAACTTCGGCATACAATGGCGTCGCATTCTCATTTCTACCACGGAGTGTGTGATATGTCCGGTTTAATCTACATATTTACGGGTGATGGCAAAGGAAAAACGAGCGCGGCGCTTGGAATGCTTTTGCGCGCGCTAACCAATGGATGGAGTGTGGGATGGGTGAGTTGGTACAAAGAAAAGCGGTGGGGGATTAACGAGCACCACCTTAGCGAAATTCTGAATACTTCGGCAAAAAAACGGCTCCTTTTCTTCCCGATGGGCAAGGGATTTTATCTGAGGTCAGTCCAGCAACATGGAGCGGTTAGAACCGTCCGCGCACAATCAAGTGTGATTGTTGATGATGATACGCCAGCCCAGCACCGTCGTGCTGCCCACGAGGCGCTGGAGAAAGTCCGCGCGCTTCTTCTTCAACATATTGATGTTTTATTTCTTGATGAAGTGTGCAACGCGGTCCACGATAAATTACTAAAGGAAAGCGATGTATTGGAACTGCTTAAACAGCGAGGGAAAACGCACGTTGTATTGACCGGCCGGAATGCCTCGGCTGGCTTAAAGAAAGTTGCGGATCTCGTGAGTGTGATTCAGAAAGAAAAACATCCTTTTGACGCGGGAAAACTCGCTGTCAAGGGACTCGATTTCTGATATAGTGATTCCATGCCGGACTCTGCCCAGAATCAACCACAAACATCACAGGCACCACCGCAAACACCTCAAGCTATTGTGCAAGACGACAGTTTGGCGAACGCCGTACTGCAGTCAACCGCAACAACTGACCCATTAAACCCTCTTGGAGCAGTAAGCGGGAAAACGAGTGGTACAAAAGAACGCACCGCGACGGGCGGTCTTGACACATTAGTAAAGGAAGTCCCCGGGGCTCAGATTGTTGAATCGGAAAGATCAGCAGAACTTCCGCCAGAGCTTGAAACGTGGATGGAAAAAGTGGAGTCGCACGAGATTACCGCGCCAAAACAAGTGGTGGTGGCAGACAAAACGGCAACCATGCCAACGGGAGACTACGCGGCGCAGCCGGTCATTGTGCTCCCGCTCACGCAATCCGGTATCCAAACGGGTGTCACAAAAAGCGTGACAGACAGCGTACGGTGGCTTGCGGAGTGGTGTATCCGTGTGATGAAAAAGTTTAAAGGAATGGTGGTGTACCGGAGAATCGCGTAGATATAGAAACATATGAATCAACTTGATCTTTTTGTCGTTCGGATGACCGCATTATTGAGTACGGTAGTAGTGCTTGTGCTGAGTGTGGCGCTTTTCGCGGCGTTTGTGTATGCATTTATCCAGTGGTGGAAGCACCGCGACCGTGAGGAGTACAGTCTGCAGTTCATTCATTTGTTGGTCGCGCTTCCAAAAGACAACGAAATTAAAATTGACGCGGCTGAACAGATGTTTGCCTCGCTTCACTCGTTAAAGAAATCAGGATTTTTCCATTTTCTCCACGCCGAAGACCACTTCGCGTTCGAAGTGATCGCGCTTCACGATGAAATCAAGTTTTACTTTACCTGTCCGCGGAACTTGCGCGACTTGATTGAAAAACAGATCAATGGGGCATATCCGGGCGCGGAAATCAATGAAGTTGATGAACCAAATATTTTCAGCGAGGGAGGCAAAGTCGCGTTTGCTGCGCTCACACTCAAAGAGTCTGAGTTTTTCCCGATTAAAACATTTAAAGAGTTGCCAACCGACGGATTATCGCTGTTAACATCGGCGCTTTCCAAGATGCAGCAGGGGGAGGGGGCGATTGTGCAGTATGTTCTCCAGCCCGCGGGTGAAGGATGGCAGAGACGTGGTGCAAGTTACCTTGCTTCAACAAAGAAAAAAGAAGCAGATCCCGAGAAGGCGAGCTATACACACGATCCCAAGTCTTTGGACTCTATCGACACGAAACTTGGCAAATCCGGTTTCCGAACTGCAATCCGCATCGTTGTTTCTTCAACCAGCGCGATGGCGGCAAACTCGCACCTCACAAACATTGTGGGGTCGTTCGCGCAGTACTCGTCTGCGCACAATCATCTCAAAAAGACCCGTATTTGGTTCAAACATCTCTTCATGATTGACTTCATTTACCGGTACATGCCGTTGTTTGGCCGGGGCGTTACGGTGTTCAACAGCGAAGAGTTAGCGACGATGATCCACTTCCCGAACAAAACGGTTGAAACGCACCATATTTATTGGCTCAAAGCGAAAAACGCGCCGGCTCCTTCCGAAATCCCGACCTCCGGCCTGTTCTTGGGGCGCAGTGTGTACCGCGGTTCCTCACGCAATATTTATATTGCCGAAAAAGACCGCCAGCGCCACATGTACATTGTTGGTAAAACCGGCGCCGGGAAGTCTGAGTTTTTGAAAGACATGGTATTGCAGGATATCCGCGCGGGCAAAGGTATGGCGGTGATTGATCCGCACGGCGACCTCGTTGAGGATTTACTCTTGCTCATGCCGCCCGAGCGCGCGGAGGATGTTATTTACTTTAACCCGTCAAACACCGACCGTCCTATGGGTTTGAACATGATGGAAGCAGAAACCGAAGAACAGATGCACTTTGTGGCTGGCTCGATTATTGGGCTGATGTACAAACTCTACGATCCACACAAAACCGGTATCATTGGCCCGCGGTTTGAACACGCGATCCGCAACGCTATGCTCACGATCATGGCCGAGCCGGGAAGCACGTTTATTGAGTTGGTGCGCGTGCTGACGGACAGCAAGTTCTTGCAGGATTTACTGCCAAAAGTGAAAGACCCCGTTGTGCGCCGGTACTGGACCGACCAAATTGCCCAAACAAGCGACTTCCATAAGTCGGAGGTGCTTGACTACATCGTGTCCAAGTTTGGCCGGTTTATCACGAACAAAACAATGCGCAACATTATCGGCCAGAGCAAGTCCGCGTTTAATCTACGCGAAGTGATGGATGAGGGCAAGATTTTACTCGTGAACTTGTCCAAAGGTGCGCTTGGAGAAGAAGATGCCAAGTTTTTGGGCTTGATTATGGTGCCAAAGATTTTGGCAGCCGCTATGTCGCGTGTTAACGTTCCGCTCGAGCAACGCCGCGACTTTTATCTCTATGTTGATGAGTTCCAAAACTTTGCAACACAAGATTTTGCGACAATTTTGTCCGAAGCCCGCAAGTACAAATTGAACCTCATCGTGGCAAACCAGTTTGTCGCGCAGATCGAGGAAGACGTAAAGAACGCGGTGTTTGGCAACGTCGGTACATTGATTAGTTTCCGCATTGGTGTGCCGGACGCAAACTTTTTGCAACACGAGTTTGCTCCAGTGTTTAATGAGAGCGATTTGACCAATATTGAGCGATTCCATGTATATACCAAGACAATTGTGAATAATGAACCGGTGCCAGCATTTAGTATGGATTTGACTCGAGATATGACGAAAGAAAATGCAATGAAGAACCCCAAAGTTGCGGAGATGATTAAGGAGTTGTCACTGTTGAAGTACGGAAAGCACAAGGAGATTGTTGAGGCGGAAATTACGGTGCGGGCGAAACTATAGATGTGTTAAAGCCTTAAGAGCTTCGTGATCTTCCTTGAGGAATTTTTTCACCCAATTACGGAACTCTTTTGGCAATTTTTCTATATCGGACTGAGTGAGTGATGGTCCTTGAGAAAAATCGGGTTTCACAATAATTCGCGGGGGATACTGAGTATAAAGTATGTAAACCTGCTGTTTTGCTTTTAATTTGTAGGCGTCAACAAAGGCTTTATCCAATGTAACGGCGAGGCTATTCCCGACTTTAATAATATTTTGTGTACGAATTTTTTTATTCATACTGAAATACTAACATGTTAGAACAAGAACGTCAACGAAAAGGGAGGACCCGACCTACCCATTTCATCCATAACACTAGACGAAGCATGGTACACTACACCAGATGGGAGCGTGGCGCAACGGTTAGCGCAGGAAGCTTATACCTTCAAGGTTCTTGGTTCAAATCCAAGCGCTCCCACATACGCTCGAGATCATCTTTTTTCGTCTCCAGGGGACCCCGAACCCTGAGTTCCTCAAAAAGATGATTTCTCGCAGGCATGAATAGACTACATATGAAAAACGATCTTTTGGACAAACAGCGCGATGACGAGTTTTGGGAAACATTCTTTCAACTCGAAAAATTAGCAGACGTTCCACTTGACGATGATGAGTCGCTCCGCATTGTCGCTCGGGATCCGCAAACAGGCGCGAAAAATGTGTACGGCGGTCTTAGGCTGAAAAAGATGTTGCGGAAAGCGGTATAACTCTTTCAACAATAGCGGTGTGAAACTACAGCGCAAGCAGTCCAATAACTCCAAGAACCGTCATCGTGGTTCCGCCGAGGAATAACAGTATTGATTGACCGGTTGAACCTGCTTCTGGCAGAGGCGCTTCGGGCACTGAAGTCGGAGTAGGAGAAGCTTTTACGATCGTTGTTGGTGTTGAGGTTGAGGTAACAACATCACACGTACAGTTTGTTTTGTTTACACACGCATTGTTGCGGCACACGCCACTTGTGGAGCCAGTTGCTTTGGAACAGAAGAGTCCGGAGGCACAATCAGTATCTGCAGAACAGCTATTGTTGCACCCAACCGTTGTTGGTTGGCGGTTTCCAAAATATGCAACATATGTTTCACCAAGTTTGACGGTAAATGTTTGCTCGGTGCCGTTTGTCGCGCTCCAACCACTCTTACTTTTTTCGCGGATGTGGACTTTGTCACCGTCTTTCAGCCCACCAACGCGACCACCTTCACCGTTTTTGTCGACATACGTTTGATACGCGCGGAAGTTGTTATCGCCATTGAGTTTCCACTCGAAGTCCCAATCCAAACCTGCTTCACCGCTATCGCGCGCCTTATTATTATTTTTATCATTGAATTTTTGGACGAGGAAACCGGCGTCAAGCGTTGGAGTGGGCGTCGGGGTGGGGGCACTACTAATGGTAATTTCAACACTACAGGAACTTGGGTCGGATCCTCCCGGGGTAATAGTTGCAGTATTTGTTATTTTTCCAGTTGCACTATCATTTATACGGACACGAAACCAGCTCATAAAAGAAGAAAGCATATTTCCGGTGTGGCATGTGACAGTACGATTAGATTGTTCGTATGTACATCCACTACCACCGTCAACAAATGTTAGCTGTGTACTTAATACATCAGTCCATGCGGCAGTTGGATACTCCAAATCATCTTCTTCATTTTTTATGGGAAGCTTAAGAACTATTATTTGTCCAGGAGAAAAATTTGTTTTTGTTGGGTCAATAATGTCATTAGGAGAAGTAAAATATATTCCAGAACTATTCCGAGAATCATTTTTGTATATAGTTGGAACATCACATTGAATAAGTTGCGTTCCCACTGTAAACGTAAGCGCGCATGACGCGGTAACATCCGCGGAAGGTTTTGATTCCGGTGTTGTTGGGGTTACCGATCGGCTGCCTTGATTTTTCAACCGCAGAGAAATAATCACGGTCGCAACGACAAGAATCACAGTCAACAGCGATCCTGCAATCAAAAGAAGCGCCCGTGTTTTTGGTTTTAATGTCATAGTGTTATCTTTTTGTTAGTTTGCAGTGCTCCAACTTGCACATGTGTTGTTAGTACATGGGCGACATTGCACATCATACGTGCCGTCTTGTACAGTAAGTGATTTGGATGTTCTCGCGGTTGCGTTGAGCGGATCGAGCGCGGTAAACGCGCCACTGCCGACCCTGTATCGGAACTCGTACCGGGTTGCGTCGGTGGATTGGGTACACGTGAACGCAACTTGGTCACCGGCTTTGGGCGCGGTTATGTCTTTCGCAATTCCCTGGCACATGGGAGCACCCGGTGGGTTTGTTGGAGGAGGGGATTCGTCGGGAGGGTTGGATAAGGGGGGTGTGTTACCTTGGCAGCTTCCACCACAGTTATACCCTGAGGCAGTATATCCGCAATAGTTTCCTTGGGTATCAATCATGTCGATTTGACCGCACTGTCCATTAAGAGAAGCAGAAAGACAAGCAGCTCCGGAAAGTTCCTGGATTTGTACACCAGGAGTAGAAGTGCTACATCTCCAGGCTTCAACACCATTAGGGTCATCCTTATTGAGTTCGCATCCATTTGGACACACAAACTTATAGCATTTTGCAATTTGTTTTGAAGAATCGTTGGGACAGGAATTCCCGCTTGTACTGGGGACACAGTAATTTGTTGTAGGATCTAGACTATTTCTTTTATATCCAGCGGGACAACAAGACATTGTCTTTCCACTAACGGGACTCGCGCAACTTATGGCTCCCGTTGGAAATCGGTCTCCTGGGAGGTTACAGTCAAGACCGGTTGCACATGTGGGGAGACTACTATTATCTACGGTACACTCTGAGTTACTTGAACATGTTTTACATCTATCTGTACCAACATCTGCCGTATCACACCATGAATTAACACATTGATTCCCATCACATTTTTTCACATTGACAGAATTGCTCCCAGGACGACAAGAATAACCTGATGTACAGTACCCGTTTGGTATGTCGCAAATTTTTCCATCTCTTGTGCCACTTCCACAAGCAGGGTTACATCCTCCAGCGATATCGCACTTGCTTAAGTCCCCACACGTTTCTCCGAGAGAACCATCCTTGGCGGTACATCTAGTTGTAGTTGAGGATTGGTCATTAGTGGGGGGTACTGGTTCTGTAACACCATTTAACTCATTCACTTTGTCTTCACAAGCCTTCATAGCTTCATCTGATGGAACATTAACAGCATCCCCACAGTGTTTTATCCAATCACCATTAGCACACCAAATACCAGCATCTTTTGTTCCGCCATTTACAATAATGCAGCCAGAAGCAGCTTGTTGTCTCACATCCTGCGATTGTTGTGCAACAAAAATACCAACACCTAACCCAATCACGAGTACCGCTAGCGCCGCGGCAGCAACAATTTTCTTTACGAATCCTTTTTTCTTTTTTCCAGAACCACTATCCGCACTACTTTCCACAGTAGTATCTTTTTCCTTCTTCTTTCCTTTTTCTACTGGCTGAGAAGTAACAGGGGGAGTAACGGTTGGTTTCTCTTCTACACTTTCCATTTTGGTATCAAACACGGATGTTGTGGATGATGTGTGCGCTTTGAGTGTTTCCATTCCGGCGCCTGGCGTAACAGGAGCTACTGGTTTTACCGCTGGTTTTTCAGCAAGCTGAATCATGGGTTTAATGACGGGAGAAGTGGGGGGCAATGGTGGAAGCGTGTCTGTTTTTGGAGTAACAACAAAAGGCTTTTCTAAATCATTAGATAGTGAGGGAAGCTCTTGTTTCATCGGCGCAGGCTCAGCAAGTTTTTCACCAATTTTTTCAACTGGCTTCTCTACAGATTTTGATTCAGCAATCTTTGGTTGAACTTCTTTTGTTTGTTTTCCTTCATCTCCTGCAAGCTTCATCGCTTCTTTTTCGAGGTCGGCGAGTGCTTGATCGAGTGAAGTGTGTGTATCAGCGGGCTTGGTGAGTGGTGGGGTTGATACCGGTGGTTGAGTGGAAACAAGTGGCGTTACCGACGATGGTTTTATTGAGGGTATATCACTTTTTATATCATCACCGAACACCTCGGCGGGCGGTGTTGGCATGAGTGGCGTTGACGCAGGAGTCATCTGCGGCACCTGTGGCGTTGATGGTGTTTGCGGAGTGAGTGGTGGCAGGACTGTTGTATCGCTCATGTTTTTCTATCTTTCAGCATAGGGTTCCTGGTTATTGTCGTCAAGCGAAACTGATTGCATTGTTCGTTCGTCCGCGGCCATATATGCAAGTGATTTTTGCCAATACAACGCTCCACCAAGGATAAAGAACAAGCCGGCAAATAAAAGTGCGAATGTTTGTCCAGTGCTTCCCGCGCGTGGAATACCGGATCCTGTTGCTGGCGTAGACACACGCGGCAGTGGCGTAGCAGATGGAGTTGACGTAAGCGCGGGCAAAGAACTCGAACCGCTTGCCAACACTAAGAATGTGCGTTTTTCCGATCGCAAAACACCACCGGCATCGGTATAACTCACGGTTACAGTATGCTCTCCCGGAGTAAGATTCGCCGGTGGCGTGTACGTCCAGTTTCCTTGCGCATCGGTTTGCACTGTTCCGGTATACACGGGATCGGACTCGACCTTGATTATGAGCGTCGTTGAAGCGGGCGCCTTTCCTTGAATCTCTGGTTTTGTTGTGTTCACCTCTTCGCCGTTTTGCGAAGGATTTAAAAATTGAATGGTGTTAGAACTTCCATTCGTTCCACCAGAAGTTGTTGACTCTGTAGCAGAGTTGAGTTGGCTCGCGGAAAATTGCGACGTATCACCCGTCGCCCCCGTTGTTGTTTGCGTACCCGCGCCTTGCGTTAAATCCTGCGACTGTCCAAGCGTGATCGCGGCAACCGGTTGGGCATCTTTCACCAGCGCGGTAACGCGTGACGTTTGTGCGGCATCTTTTCCCTGCACAAAAATGTTCAATGTGCTTTGCGTGGTAATGGGCGCAAACGATTTGAGATCGGTCGCGCGTGCGGTGGAAAGGGGAATGGCCCATCCTGCGGATGATTTTACAAGCGATGAAAGCGGGGACGCGCCATCAACAGACACATACACGATACTGTCTTGCGCCGGCGTTGCGGCTCTCGTGAGTACGCTTCCATACACCGTGAGCGCGTCCGGCGTGCCGGTTGCTCTTGGCGCGGTTGTCGTACTATACGGATTTCCACCATCGGTGTAGACTGTCCGGCTTGCAGTGCCAATCGTAAAAAAATACTTTGTTGCGGGCGAAAGGTTGCGCAGAGTAATGTGGTGCGTTGTAAACTGGCCCACCGCTCCTGTGAGTTGATCGCGGTCGTCGGACACCTGTGTCTTAAGTTGGCCTTGGTCGGTGCCATACTTCACGTACCCGGGCACCGCGGTGTCGGTTAAAAAGGAAACGGTGAATGCACTGTCGGTAATATTCGTAATGCGGAGTTGTTTTGGCGTTGTTTCTGGACTGGCTTTTGGCAAGAATCCGCCGGTTCCCTGACCAAGTACGAGTAGCCCAACCACCAGACCTCCGCCAAGGAAAACAAGGCCGAGAATGGTCGGGATTTTCTTCTTTAAGAGTTCGGACAGTTTCATAACAAAAATTGCCTATCGCTAAGCCTGCTATCACTGTATAGGATGCAGAAAAAAACAACAACACTACAAAAACCCGAAGCACTCTGGAGAACATCATGCGACATGGAGAAAAACCCCTCTAGCTAAATCAGAAAAGCGATGATTTAATGCATTCATGTTTAAGTGGATGTTCAATTATTTCCAAAACGGCGCAAAACAATGGCTCGAGCAACAGCAGACTTCGATTCTTTCTGCGGCGGCAATTTTGACGGCATCGGTATTATTATCATCGCTCACCGGTCTTCTGAGTTATCGTTTGCTTGCTTCAACCTTTTACAATCCAACAACAAAAACACAGGAACAATTAGACGCGTATTGGGTTGCGTTTCAGCCTTCTGATTTAGTATTCCAATTGTTAGTCGTTGGTGCGTTTTCCGCGGCGTTTATTCCAGTGTTCACGAAGTACAAACATAAAGACGAACGTGACGCATTTCATATGGCCTCGAGTGTCATTAACATAGTGCTGTTGTTATTTGTGTGCGCGGGAACCGTCGTGTTTATTTTTGCGCCGCAAATCATCCGGTTTATGACTGGTGCGGGATTTTCTGAATCACAAGTAACGCTCGCGGCAAGCATGACGCGCATCATGTTGTTTGCGCAGTTCTTTTTTGCGGTCTCAAACTTTATGTCCGGCATGATTCAGTCGTATCAGCGATTCATTATTCCCGCGTTATCGCCCGTAGTGTACAACCTCGGCATCATTTTTGGCACGGTTGTACTCAGCAGGTATTTTGGTATTTTTGGCCCGGTGTATGGCGTATTGCTGGGTGCGTTCGCGCACATGGCACTGCAAATTCCACTCGCGATGAAACTGGGATTCCGGTACTACTTTTCTATCCTATGGAAACATGCCGGAGTGCACGATGTGATGCGGCTCACGTTGCCCCGCGCGTTAGGTGAGGGGATTGACCTCATTCAGCCATATTTTTTAACCTTTTTTATCACTTCGATTACTGGTGCTAATTTAACACTCATGCGTTTTGCCCAGCGGCTTATGACCATCCCGATCCGCGTGTTCGGCGTGCCAATTGGCCAAGCCGCATTGCCGTTTTTGGCAAAAGAAACAAGCGAGGGGGACATGGATAAATTCCGCGCGCTTCTCACACAATCGCTCCACCAAGTCACTTTTTTTGCGTTACCTGCATCGGTTTTATTATTGATTTTGCGCATTCCGATTGTTCGTTTCGCATTCGGGGCAAAAAATTTTCCGTGGGCTGACACAGTACTAACTGGAAGATTGGTTGGCGTGATGGCGCTTTCGGTTGCGGCGCAGGCAATGACACACGTACTCGTTCGCGGATTTTATGCGATGCACGATACGCGCCGACCATTCTTTGTGTCGTTGCTCTCGATGGTGTTGGGCGTCTTGATGGGGTGGTACATCACATATGTGGGCGATACGACCGCAAATGTGCGATTGGTTGGGCTTGCGGTATCTATCGCAGCAACAGGATTTTTTGAAGCAGTGGCGTTGTTTTTGTTGTTGCACGCGAAAGTGCAGTTTTCTTTGCAGAAGATTGTTGGTCCGCAGGCAAAAATGTTTGCGGCGGCCCTGCTTATGGCAATCGGCCTCTATTTTCCCATGAAGCTTTTGGATAACGTTATTTTTGACACCACGCGAACCTTTGGACTGCTGATGTTAACGGGTGTTGTAAGCCTGATTGGCATGGGCGCATATATTATATTTGCATTGGTGCTCCACGTAGAAGAGTTATATATCCTCAAGAAAATCTGGGGGAAAATGGATCCATGGCGCAAGACGCTTGCGCGCTCCGGCGAAGCAATCGAGACGGTGAGCGCAGGATCGGACGAAACAACAAGTTCGATGTAAACGTGTTGTTCATTGCTCCTTCGCCTGGATTTCAGTACAATACGCTTCACAATGGAATCTTCTCACATCCGCAACTTTAGCATTATCGCGCACATTGATCACGGCAAAACAACGTTGACCGACCGGCTGTTGCGCGCGACAAACACTGTTTCCGCCCGCGACTTAGAAGTGCGGATGATGGACAGTAATCCCATCGAAAAAGAGCGCGGTATCACGATTAAACTTGCGCCGGTACGGATGCCGTATACATTGGACGGCCAATCATATGAGTTAAACCTCATTGATACACCAGGACATGTTGATTTTGGATACGAAGTATCTCGTTCTTTGGCGGCGTGTGAAGGAGCGTTATTAGTTGTGGACGCAACACAGGGGATTCAAGCACAAACATTGTCAAACTACGACAAAGCCAAAGCGCAGGGTCTTAAAATTATCCCCGTCATCAATAAAATTGATTTGCCCGCTGCCGATCCCGACCGCGTTGCGCTTGATCTCATGGAAAGTTTTCATATCAAAGAGGACGAGATTGTGCGTGTGTCCGCAAAAACAGGGGGTGGTGTTGATGAGCTATTGAAACGGATCGTCCGCGATATTCCCGCACCCACCGGACATCCCGAAAAGCCTCTGCGTGTTTTGGTGTTTGCTTCTTTATATAGTGTACATAAAGGTGTGGTGGCGTACGTCCGTGTGGTGGACGGTGTGTTAAAAAAAGAACAAGTGAAGTTTTTTGCTACCGGCGCGCACATTACCCCAATTGAAATCGGCATGTTTCATCCCACAATGATGCCGGTTACAGAGTTGCGCGCGGGTGAGGTTGGCTACATTGCCACGGGGTTGAAAGATGTGTTGTTGGTGCGGGTAGGGGACACGATTACAACTGCGGTTTCTCACGGCGCGATGACTCCGTTACCAGGCTACAAAGAGCCCCAGCCGATGGTGTACATGGATTTTTATCCTGTTGACGGCGATGACTATGTTCTATTGGTGGATGCAATGGGCAAGCTTGCGCTTCATGACGCAGCAATTCAGTATCAAGCGACGCACTCAAAAGCACTGGGCAATGGACTGCGCGCTGGCTTTCTTGGCATTTTACACGCCGATATCGCACGTGAGCGGTTGGAGCGCGAGTTTGATTTGGAACTCATTGCTACATCGCCTTCGGTGCCGTATGAAATTACATTGGTCAACGGTGAAAAGGTGATGACCCACAACGCATCCGAGCTGCCCGATCCCGCTGAGATCCGCACATACGGAGAGCCCATGACATTAACCGAAGTTTTTACGCCGAAAGAATATTTGGGCGCAGTCATGGTGTTGTGCGAAGGCCACCGCGCGACGCTTCAAAAACTAGAAGATATTGGCACACGGGTAAAAGTGACATACGAACTTCCATTGGCCGAGCTTATTATTAAGTTTCACGATGAGTTGAAGTCTGTATCATCCGGCTTTGCGAGCCTGGAGTATGAAGTTGTAGGATTTAAACCAGTTGATGCGGTGAAACTGGATGTGCTCGTACACCACGATGTTATCGAAGCACTTTCGCAGATTGTCGTCCGTGACCGCGCCGAAGCGATCGGCCGCACGCTTGTTAAAAAATTAAAAGACGTGATTCCGCGTCACCAGTTTGAAGTTGCTATTCAGGCGGCGATTGGTGGCAAGATTGTTGCGCGCGAAACGATTCCGTCGTTTCGCAAAGACGTGATTGCAAAGCTGTACGGCGGTGATCAAACGCGCAAAGATAAGTTGCTGAAAAAGCAGAAAAAAGGCAAGAAACGGATGAAAGAGTTTGGAAGCGTCAGCCTTCCGCAGGAAGCATTTTTAGCAGTGTTGGAGAGATAGCTGACGTTTTAAAAAAGAGCATTCTCTATATTTCCTCTGGTACGTCTGGTACACTATATTCATGTCTCGAGATGTTGTGCTTTCAGTCCACGATCTTACAAAAACGTATACGGGAAAGAAACCGTTCGTCGCGGTAGATCATATTTCCTTCTCAATGCACGAGGGAGAAATTTTGGGACTTCTTGGCCCAAACGGCGCGGGAAAAACAACAACCATTCAAATGTTGCTGAGTACATTAAAGCCGACAAGCGGAACAATTACGTATTTTGGAAAAGATTTTTATACGCACAGAAGTGAAACGTTACAGCACGTTGCGTTTGCAAGCACATACATTCAGTTACCGCACCGACTTACTATTTTAGAAAACCTGAATGTGTATGGAATGCTTTATAACCTTTCTCCTGCAGAGCGAAAACATCGTATTCAAAAATTCCTTACGTTTTTTGGTGTGTGGGATCAGCGAAATAAACAAATGAGTGATCTTTCTGCTGGACAAAAAACACGCGTGATGCTTGCGAAAGCATTTCTCGCACATCCCCGCATTGCGTTGTTGGACGAACCCACAGCCTCTTTGGATCCTGACATTGCGCACGAAGTCCGCACGTTTGTTCTCGAGCAAAGACGTGAGTATAACGTTTCGATGCTTTTTACATCGCACAATATGGACGAAGTAACGGAAGTGTGTGACCGCGTGATGTTTTTACAGCATGGAAAGATTGTTGCAGATGACACGCCGGATAATCTTGCGCGGAGCATTTCAACAGCGACAGTGCAGCTTATGGTGGGCGATGGAATGAAGCGGACTATAGAATATGCAAAAAAACACAAACTTGCTCATACTATAGAAAATAGAGTGATGAATATTTCTTTAGATGAGCAACACATCGCAGAGCTACTTTCCGGACTGGCAAAAGTGGGAGTGGAGTACACGCAAATTTCAATTAATAAACCAAGCCTCGAAACATATTTTCTGTACCTTGCAAAGCAGGGAAGAGTTGTGAAAAAGGAGAACACATGAACATCGGAAGAATATGGGCGGTAACAATCCGTCACCTGTATCTTTTTATCCATAGCCTCGACCGGTTAACAGATATGGTGTATTGGCCAATTATGGACATTATCCTTTGGGGATTTACCACACAGTATGTGCAACAGAGAAACGTATCTCTTCCACATGTCGCGCTCGCGATTCTAACGGCGCTCGTGTTTTGGCAGGTTGTGTGGCGCGCAAACTATGAAATCTCGGTCAATCTTCTTGAGGAAATGTGGAATGCAAACCTTGTCAACATGTTTTCAACTCCATTAAAGCCGTTGGAGTGGGTATCTGCCGTTATGCTGATTGGTCTGCTCAAAATGCTTATTACACTTGGTGTTGGTGTTGGGGCAGTATGGTTTTTATATTCGTTGAATATTTTCACCATCGGTTGGCTTTTTCTCCCATGCATTGCTTTGCTTATGGCATCCGGATGGTTTATGGGATTTTTGGGATCATCATTTATTATTATCGGTGGAACGCGCGTACAAACGATTGCGTGGACGATGGGATTTTTGTTTGCGCCATTCAGCGCGGTGTTCTATCCGGTATCGGTATTACCAGTGTGGGCACAAATGATTTCGCGCGTGCTTCCAACAACATACGTATTTGAAAGCATGCGTACGGTTTTGGCAACGGGAGCGATTCCGTAGTGGAACATGGCGATCAGCGCCACGCTTAGTTTGACGTATCTATTTCTTTCTATCGCACTTTTCCTGTTTTGTTACGAAAAAAGCCGGGAAAAGGGATTCCATCGGTTGGACTAAAGAAAATTATGCTTATTGATCGGCAAGTTCACGCAAGACGATTGTTGCAAGAGGAGTCTGTTCGTTCTCATCATAAACAAGAATGCTGTTTTCGGTTGCTCCAGGCCTAATGATGTAGTCTAGACGCCTTAAATCAGTTTTGAATCCCTTAAAAGATGGTACTTGTGCTGCTCTAGATCTGGCGTACCCCACCAATTCCTGATATGGCCCCTCCTCCGCACCCTCATGTCTGAGTATATCGATAGTGAGTATATCTATCTCCTCATATTATGTTGTTGCGGGTTCTGCAAGTCCTATCAATATAATCGATGCAAGAGAGGCTCCATTTGGTGCAAACACAATAAGTTCTTCCACCCCCCTTCCTGCTTGATGTGCCACCTCATATCGCAATTCCAGTAATGCCGTTTCCAAATCTGAAAGGGAAGCTGTTTCAGGTAAAAGCCTCGTTACTTTTTTATGCAGTTGTGCAAGCTCATGCGGATCTGCATATGTGTGTTTCGAGATATCAACGCATATCATATTTCTCCCCCCTCTTTCTCAATAAGACTTAAGACTGGATTGTACTCCTCACTTTTTCCATGTCAAATTACTCCGATGCATAGATAAATATTTAGTTCGGGACTCGTCACTTGGGTAGGCACAAACAGCTCTTGGCTAAGTCCCGATCTAGCCATGGGGGTGTAGACAAAACCCGTATATATAATTCCTATAAGATACTAAAAGGATTTACGCATCAATCCAATGCCTTTTTTCCCTTTAAGTCCCGATCTTCCCTTTTGCGCTACAATACCACCATGCATCTTCTCTCGCTTTCGCTTCAGCATTTCCGCAACTATACAAAACACACGTTTGCGTTTTCTCCCAAGGTAACGCTGTTAGTCGGTGAGAACGCGAAAGGGAAAACAAACGTACTGGAGGCAATCGCACTTCTTTCTACGGGTGAGAGTTTTCGTGCAGATAAAATTGAAGAAATGGTGCAGTGGGGAAAAGAGGTTGGTCGGGTTAAGGGGAAAATTGATAGCGAGATCGAGCTCGAAGTTGTGCTGACCACGGGAATGGTACAGGGCGAGCGAGTGCAAAAACGCAAGTACTTGCTCGACGGAGCGGGGAAGCATAAAAAAGACTTAGTTGGTCACTTGGTCACGGTGGTGTTTCGACCAGAAGATCTCGATCTCATTTCTGGAAGCCCAAGCCTACGGCGGAAGTTTTTTGATACTGTTCTCACGCAAATTGATCAAGAATATCGCGATGCGCGTGATGCGTATGAAAAAGCACTTCAACGGAGGAATGCTTTACTTGATGTTTTGCGTGAAGGCAATACTACACGCGCAACTTTTACCTTTTGGGATCAGTTATTGATTAAGCACGGGAACACCTTAACGGATAAACGCCAAAAGTTTTGTGATTTTTTAAACGCGCGTGTTGAGTTTCCCATGGAGTTTCATATCACATACGATCCATCGACAATTTCTGAACACCGTCTTCATCAATACGCGGTAGAGGAAGTCGCGGCGGGGCACACACTCATTGGTCCGCACAAGGATGACTGGTTTTTAACGCTGGAAAACGGACAGAAAAAAGAAATCTCGGCGTACGGCTCGCGCGGTGAACAGCGTATGGGTGTGTTATGGCTCAAAATTGGGGAACTGGACTATGTTGAGTATGTATTACAAGAACGCCCGATTTTACTTCTTGATGATATTTTTTCCGAGCTAGATGAAGACCATCGCAATATGGTTGAAAAAGTGGTGAAGAAGCAACAGACCATCATGACTGCGACCGAAACTCGCGGTGCCCGTGGTGAAGTAGTGATGGTGTAACGTACAATACAGATGGAAGATGAACGTAATGAACATCAGTACATACCTCAAACAGATTCGTTTACCGCAAAAAAACTTGCATAAGGGAGAAAACGGTCGGTTGCTTATTATTGGTGGGAGCGATTTATTCCATGCCGCAAGTGCATGGAGCCTTGATATTGCGACCAAAATTGTCGACATGGTATTTTACTCCTCAACGCCCGAGAATAATACGAACCTTAAAGAAGCAAAGAAAAAGTTTTGGAACGGCGTCGTTGTTCCCCGCGGAAAAGTTGAAACATATATTGAAGAAGCTAACTGTGTGTTGATCGGTCCTGGCATGACGCGCGACGATGAAACCGCTCAATTAACCAACACATTATTGAAGAAATATCAGCAGAAAAAATGGGTTATTGATGCGGGTGCCCTGCAGATGGTTGATGTTTCACTGCTCAATGAACACATCATTGTGACACCACACCATAAAGAGTATGAGCGAGTGTTTGGGAAATCAGCAAAAATCCCACAAGAAGTGTGTGAAGATAGCCGTCAGCATCATGATGTGTGTATTGTTCTCAAGGGACAGCACGATGTGGTTGCGATGGGGAAACAGTATGAGGAAGTGGATGGAGGCAACGAAGGTATGACAAAAGGTGGAACGGGCGATGTGTTGGCGGGTTTGATTGCTGCGTTGTACTGCACAAGCGACGCTTTTCCCAGCGCGGTTGTTGGAAGTTATTTGAATAAAAAAGCAGGAGATGACCTTTACAAAAAAGTTGGCCCTTTTTTCAACTCCAGCGATTTGGTTAATCAACTGCCGGAAACAATGAAGAGTGTTTTCTTTTCATCACGTATTCGACGGCTTTCACAATAAACGGCGCGGTTAACTCGTAGGCTTGAAGCAACTCTTCGGCGGTTCCTGACTGGCCAAAACTATCGTGTACACCAATCATTTCTATGGGAACGGGAAAGCGTTGCGCAAGCGTTTCCGCAACCGCTCCGCCGAGCCCGCCACGGATTTGGTGATTTTCAACAGTAACAACGCACCGTGTTTTGCGCGCAGACGCTACCAACGTATCCCGATCAATCGGTTTTATCGTGTGGCAGTTGATGACTTCAGCAGAAATACCTTCTTTTTCTAAAAATGCCGCAGCCCGTAACGCTTCATCTAAGAGTGGCCCGCACCCAATAATGGTTACATCTTGGCCCTGGCGTAAAATCTGCGCTTTTCCAATCTCAAACGGCATATGCGATTGCGTAAGAATTGGGGACTCTTCACGCGACAATCGGATGTACACAGGCCCGCGCATCTGCGCCGCCGCCCGTACTGCTTTTTTTGTTTCCTCATAGTCTGCGGGACATATGATTGTGAGGTTGGGAAGCGCGCGGAGCATCGCGATATCCTCAAGCGCTTGCGCGGTCCCGCCGTCCGCGCCAACAGAAACGCCTGCGTGTGTTCCAATGAGTTTGACGTTGAGATTATTCAGACACACTGACACGCGGATTTGATCCCACGCGCGTCCCATGAACACGCCGTACGTTGCGGCAAATGGCGTAAACCCGGACATCGCGAGACCGGCGGCAATCCCGATCATGTTTTGTTCCGCGATGCCAACAGTAAAAAACCGGTCGGGAAATGTTTCCGCAAACGCCTGCATACGGACCGAACTTGTTAAATCAGCGGTGAGCGCGACAATTTTTGTATCGTTTTTTGCCAGTTCCACAAGTGTTTCGCCGAACCCGTCGCGCGTCGCTTTTTTTACTGTTTGCGATGATAGCATTGGGCTGTGTGTGTCAGTCATGATCAATTTTTCCTTGTAGTGTTTGCAGATCATTTAATGCGGTTCGTGCTTCTTCAACGGTCCGTGGCGGTTGTGCGTGCCAGTCGTACTTTCCTTCCATAAAATCAACGCCTTTTCCAGGAATGGTGTGCGCGATCACAACAGTGGGGCGGAGGTACGCGCTTTTTGCCTCGCGCAAAACATGAATAAGCTGGGGAATGTCGTGTCCATCAACTTCCATCACGTCCCACCCAAACGCGTACAACTTCGACCGCAATGGCTCGAGTGGAAGAATGTGTTCGGTATATCCCTCGCTTTGGATCATGTTACGGTCCATGATGACCGTGAGGTTTGTTAATGTGTGCGCTGCGGCAAACGAGTACGCCTCCCACACTTCACCCTCATCCTGTTCGCCGTCGCCCATGATGCAAAACGTGTGATATGTTTTATGCTGAAGTTTCGCGGCCAATGCAACGCCAACCGCTTGCGAAATTCCTTGTCCCAGCGAACCCGAAGTGTTTTCTATTCCCGGAAGTTCGTGCATGACCGGGTGGCCCTGCAGGCGTGACCCAAACTTACGGAGTGTAAAAAGTTCTTCGTGCGCAAAGTAGCTCGCGCGCGCAAGCGTGGCATACCACACGGGGCAAATGTGGCCGTTGGAAACAAGAAGGCGGTCACGGTCTTCCCACCAGGGGTTGTCTGGCTGGTGACTCAACACAGAAAAGTAGAGTGCTGTAAATACATCGGCCATTCCAAGTGATCCAGCGGAGTGGCCAGAGCCGGCAGTAAATAACATTTCAATAATATCTTTACGAATGTCTTTAGCGGTGGCGACAAGCTGATCAAAAGATGTTTTGGCAGGCATAGATTGTGATAAACGTATTTCAATACTCAGTATATACGAAGGGGAAAACCATGGCACTTGGAAGAGATGTTAGACAAGGTGAGCAATCGCAGCATGTTGGTCTTGGCGGATTGGCACGAAAATTACAAGAACACAAAATAGATAAGGCGCGACTGCAAGAACTTTCCGCGCGAATGGAAGAGATAAATTTAAGATTAAACCAACTTATTACAGAACTAACAGCCAACAAATCTCAAAACCTTCTTGATGAACAAGCAGAACTTCTTAAAGAAAAGAAAGAAAAAGAACAGAAAATACAGCAAATCATTGCAAGACTTCCAAGTTCTAGCAGTGCGCCGTTTCAATGATTCACAGTTTTTCTTGAGATACTTTTTTCAACTCTTTATCCATCGTCAGCAGTGTGGTGCGATGTTTCCGTGCAAGCACAAGGTATGACGCGTCATACACGCTAAGATGATGTTTGAAAGAAACCTGGAGTGCGTCAAGAAATTGAATAGGGTATTCTTCGATACATAAATCAAGCATATGTTTTATAAGTTTTTGCGCCAATGGAGGAGATATGCGTTTTCTGAGAACCGCTACGTATAATGCGTTCGCAACCTCAAACTTCAACAACGACGGAGCAATGCAATGAACTTCTTCGGCAATGTGCGAAAGTATTGCTTTATCAGCTTCAGGATATTTTTCATCTGGGAGGAGATAAGCGAGAAGAAAAGAAGCGTCAATAACGATGTTTACCATTTTCTCCCCTCTTCGATGAGTGCTTTGTAGTCGAGGGATTTACCTACGGTACGGAGCTTTACAATATTTCGGTGTGCCCGCATCATACGCTTTTGTTTATCGGAAACACTGTATGTTTTTTCTACAGCATCTCGCACAAGAACTCCGACAGTAGTCTTCTTTTTCTTTGCGTATAACGCTAGGGTATTCCAGACGTTTTCATCAAACATAATATTTGTGCGCTTATTTAACATATGTATATATGTGTATATCAAAAATGCGGAGAAAATCAATATGCAAAATGGATATGCTGTACGTCCCGATCTCTCCTCCCTTTACTTTCCCCGCAGAATCTGCAACAATTGCCTTCGATTTTCATATGATCTGCCGAGTAGCTGAAAGTGTCGCGCGCATATGTACACACCAACATTCCGCATCTCCAACAATCTCCTCAAGTACATCTCGCGGATTGAGGCGTGCAAAGAAGTCATTGATAACGCACCGCTCGTGCCGTCTTGGGAGGCCAAATTCCGCCAAGAAGCGCTTGTGCGATCTATTCACCACGGCACACATCTTGAGGGAAATGAGCTCACAAAAGAACAAACGGAGAAAATCGTTCAAATAAAAGGTGATGATCCGGAGCAGGCGGCAGAACAGGCCGGCGTGTTTGCGAAAGAGCGTGACGTTCAAGAGGTTTTAAACTACCGCGCGGTCCTCGAGTGGATTGACGCGCAGGATCTTGGAATGTCGGAAGATAAAAAAGAGCGTGGGAAAGAAATAGTGAAACACCCCGAGTACACCGAAGATATGCTTCGGGCGTTGCATTCACTCGTCGTTTCCCGTGTCATTCCAGACGAAAATGTTGGCGTATACCGCACAAAACAGGTTGTGGTGCGGAGTGTAGACAGCGGCGAAGTTGTATACAGGCCACCGCTTTCCGTTGATGTCCCACAGTTCATTGAAGAGTTTTTTGAGTGGCTAAACTCTCAAGAAGCACAGGATATTCATCCAGTTCTGCGGGCGGGTATTGTGCATTACGAACTTGTCCGCATCCATCCGTTTATCGAGGGAAATGGGCGTACCGCGCGTGCGATGGCGATGTTTGTACTGTACTCGGAAGGATACAATGTCAAGCGATTTTTCAGCCTAGAAGAGTACTTTGATGCGGATATTGAGGGGTACTACAACGCAATTCTTTCGGTGCAAAAAAGCGAGAACCAGGACGTAACATATTGGTTGGAATACTTTAGCTACGGTTTGGCAGTTGAGTTGGACCGCATCAAACAACAAGTGTTAAAACTTTCGCAGGATATTAAGTTGAAGTCGAAGTTAGGGAAACAGGTGGCGCTTTCGGAACGTCAAATTATTTTATTAGAAATTCTTCAGCAAAAAGGGGAGCTCACGAGTGCTGAAGCTAACGAGGCTCTACCGCTCATTTCTACAGACACCATTTTGCGCGATGTGAAAGACCTCATCACGAAGGGTATTATCCGCAAGCATGGCGTCACAAAGGGCGTGCGGTACATACTGAACGAATAAATGTTAAGCGCACTATGCGTAAGACAATCATACAAACGTAAGGAATATTGACAATGGTAAGAAAGTACGGTAGGATACGATCCATGACGTTCATTGTTCCCATTTCATCAAAAGGACAGTTTACTATTCCCTCAGAAATCCGCCAAGCGTTGAATCTTGAAAAGGGAGTACGGTTGCATCTGTCATTCCACAAAGACACGATGACGCTTCGTCCGGCCATTCAATCAAACATTGAAGATTTTTTTGGAACAATCCATGAATCAAGCAATGTTCCAACAAAAGCACTGATTCATAAAACACTTGATGGAGTCATGCAAGCAAAATTTTCAAACATAAAGAAATAACACACATGATGAATGTCGTCGTCGTAGACACCAGCGCAGTACTTGATGCCATGCTTGATAGGACAGAAAACCCCGAGTTTGTTACGCTTGTGTCACAAGCAAAAAATGGGAAAATTACGGTCGTTATTCCAGAAATTGTGTTGTTTGAACTTGTTTGGGTACTAAAGTCGAGATATGAAAAAGTAAAACAAGAAATTATTTTGATTCTCCGCGCCCTATTTTCGATAAAAAATGTTCACATAGAACATGCGGGAGAAGCTTCTCAGGCGCTCGAAGTGTTTGCTGAGCATAGCATCAGTTTTTCGGATGCCAGAATACTTGTTGCGGCGTTACAACAGAGAGAAGCGGCGCTTGTTACTCAAGACCGCAAGCTTCGTTCAGTATGGAGAGCGCTTGCTCTATAATGTCCCCATGACGTTCCACGATTTTTGTACACGCCTTTCCACAATTGAAAAAACATCTTCACGGTTGGAGATGACCGCGCTTCTCGCAGATCTATTCAACACACTTCAGCGCGATGATGTTGAACCCGCGTGTTGGTTGTTGCTTGGGCGGTTGGCCCCGCTCTACGTGAATCTCGAGTTTAACTTTGCGGAAAAAATGGTGATGCGTGTGTTGGCAGAGTGTGTTGATACGGCTTCAACGAAGGCCGATAATAAAGAGCGTCTTTCATCCGTTTTATCACTGTTTAAATCATGCGGCGATCTCGGTGATGTTGCGGAACACCTTTTGCACACCCACGCAGAAGACACACGTTCTATTCTAGAAGTGTTTAACGCGCTTCTCGCTTTGGCAAAAGAGGGGGGTGTGGGAAGCCAAGAGCGCAAACTTCAGCACATGGCAGAAATTTTGCGGAAGAGCTCTGGGTTAACGGCAAAATACACCGTGCGCATCCTTTTGGGAACACTGCGTCTTGGGTTCTCGCAGATGACGCTGTTGGACGCGTTGTCGTGGGCGAAAACAGGCGATAAATCGTTGCGCAAGCCGTTGGAGTTGGCGTATCAGATGAAGGCGGATATCGGTAAGTTCGCACGCGTATTTTTGGCAGAGGGCGAAAAAGGGCTCGATTCTTTTGATATTGAACTCGGCATTCCCATCGCGCCGGCGCTTTGCCAGCGGCTGCACACGGCTGACGAAATGATTGAAAAAATGGGCAAAGTCTATGTTGAACCCAAGTACGACGGCACGCGCGTGTCTATTCATATACAGAAATCAGGCAAGGAATGGCACATTCGTACATTCACCCGCAACCTCGAGGAATCAAGCGGGATGTTTCCCGAGTTAGCAACAGATCGGGCGCTTGATGCCATTGACGCGGATGAGATTATTTTGGACTCGGAAGCGGTTGGGTACGATCCCGAAACAGACAAGCTTTTGCCGTTCCAACAAACGATTCAACGCAAACGCAAACATGATATTGAAGAAACAGCGGCGCGTGTCCCATTGCGCTTTTTTGTGTTTGATATTTTGTATAAAAACGGAAAAAACTTGCTGCATATTCCGCTGTACGAGCGCAAAGAAATTCTTGAACAAACAATAAAACGGGGAAGTGTGTTTGTGCTTGCGCCATATATTATTACGGATTCTCCAAAAGAGTTGCGTGAGTTCCATGCGAAACAGCTTTCTACCGGATTAGAAGGTGCGGTTATAAAGCAGTATGCCAGTGAGTATCAGCCGGGGCGCCGCGGGTGGAGTTGGGTGAAGTTTAAGGAAGAAGAGGGGGCGGTTGGGAAGCTATCCGATACGTTAGATTGTATCGTGATGGGGTACTACAAAGGGCAAGGAAAGCGCACGGGGTTTGGTGTTGGAGCATTTTTAGTTGGCGTACGGGATGAAAAAAGCGATACGATCCGCACGGTTGCAAAAATTGGGACAGGATTAAGCGATGATCAGTGGAAAGAACTCAAAACCCGCGCAGAAAAACTTGCGGTCAAGTCGCAGCCGAAAGAGTATCTTGTTCACGAAAACTTGATTCCCGATGTGTGGATGAAACCATCGCTCGTCGTAGAAGTTGCTGCAGACGAAATTACAAACTCGCCAACCCACTCGGCAGAAAAAGCACTGCGATTCCCACGCCTCGAACGATTCCGCGATGACAAAACACCGGATCAAGCGACGACGGTGAAAGAACTACGCGCGATATAACACGCGGCCACTTATTCTGGAAAGTATGTTTTGAGTTGGGTTAAAATAGTTTGCACATTTTTCTTTTGTTGTTTCGACATCTTCGAAAAAATCGTCACGAAATTTTTCATTGATAGAGAAAAAGAACTCTTTTTCTTTGGTGTCATAAAGTATGAACCTCCAAGCATGGGATAAGAGGCAACCGGCCCTGTTATTTTTTCATTTAATACTGCGCGGAGCGTTGAAATGAAGTTGTGATTGATCATATGGAACATCCCCTCTTTTCGGAATCTTCGGAATGAAAGTACAAAATGTGGATCAGTAAAAATAGTAAATGAATATGGTGCAACAAGAAGTCGATGTATAAAATCCCAGTCTTCGCCGATAGCAAGTGCCTCGTCAAATCCATGAAGCGCTACAAAAACATTTTTTTTACATCCTATACAGGCTCCCACAACAAATGGTTTCTTGATAAGCAGGGCAACGTCGTTGATTGAGTTATAAAATCGGAGGGAAAGCTTGTCTTTTGCATCATTTGTATCTGCCTGAGGCTCTGTTGCCCATGCATCAACATTGCGCCGCATGAGGTGATAGTGGACTCCCTCAAGAAAATAGCGCGGGATGCGCGTATCGGCGTCTAGGAAAACTAACATGGATCCTTTTGCGTATTTTGCCCCAAGATTGCGTTGCATGCCTACATTGCGTTTTTTTGAAATAAGCAACATGGTCTGGGGGTGTTCTTGTGTGAATAATTGAACAATTTCCTGTGTACGATCTTTTGATTTTCCATCGACAATGATGATTTCATATTCGTGAAATGTTTGTTTGTGAAGATCGTGAAGAAGACTAGGAAGGTATTTTTCTTCGTCTAACGTTGGAATGATGACAGAGAAAAATGGTTTTTGCATGGTGTGATTCTATCACGAAAAAGAGAGGCCCCAATTATTCTAGGCCTAGAGACCCGACCTACCCTTTTCGTGTATCATGCGTATATGCGCACATACATTATTGGTCTCGGAAACCCGGGGGAAACATACACACACACCCGCCACAACGTTGGATTTATGATCGCAGACGCGGTCGCACAAAAAGCGGAACTTATGTGGAAGCATGACTCAAAATTTAAGGCAGAAGTGGCGCAGGATATGGGAAAAGGAATTTTTCTTATCAAACCGCAGGCCTTCATGAATAAAAGCGGGGAGGCGGTTGGCGGTATCGTGCGGTATTTTGATAAAGAAGAACTTGCAAAAACAGATGCGCCAAACCTACAGTCGGTGTATGTGTGTTACGACGATCTTGATATTCCATTTGGCCAGTACAAAATCCAGTTTGGAAAACATCCAAAAATCCATCATGGGGTGAACTCAATCATTCAAGCGTTGGGAACAGATCAATTTTGGAACGTGCGGATTGGGACGGAGTCCCGGTTCAACGACGCGCAAAACATGGATCAAGCAAGCGAAAAAATTCCCGGTGAAACATACGTCCTTACCCCATTCACGAAAGAGGAGCGCGACGTGCTTGCTCCCATGATTGAGCGCGTGGTACAAGAGATCTATGCAAAGGCTTTTCCATCACAGTCTTCACGTTGAGTACGCGCTTTTTCCAAAAGGATTAAAGTGGCTGTTTTCAGCTCAGTTGTTGCGTGGCGCTGCTCAGCAAATGGCGGGCCTTTTTATCCCGTTGTATTTGTACACGCGGATACACTCGATTGGATTTTTCAACATCTCCTTTTTTGCGCACGTTTCTGATCTGCAAAAAACGGTTTTTCTCACGTGCGCGTTTTTTCTTGTCATGCGGCTTGTTACATTGGTCACGATTTTTCCATTATCACGTTTTATCCGGATGGTCGGTTTGGTAAAAAGTATGTTCATTGGTAATCTCCTAAATATGGGGATGTATCTTGCGTTATACATGGCGAACACAAATGCATGGTTCCTTGTTCTCGCAGCTGTATTAGAAGGGTTTGTGGTGACATTGTATTGGGTGCCGTACTACACACAGTTTGTTGTGCATGCAGAACTGAAACACCTGGGACAAGACGTTGGCGCGTTGGCGTTTTTGGATAAGCTTGTGCGTATAGGAATGCCAATGCTTGGCGGTATTATCGCGGCGAGTTTAGGATTTCGCATGCTTCACTTGGCAAGCGCTATATTATTTTTGCTTGCGGCAGTAGTAGTGCTCCTCGGAAATGAAATGAAGTTTTCATATGTTGTCACGATAAAAGATTTTTTTGCGTGGCTTCATCTTCCGGCCGCACAACGATTAGCAACGGGATTAATTGGGAAGTACATTGATGACGCGGTATTTTTGCTTTGGCCCATCTTCATCTTTTTCATTGTTGGTACGGTAGAGCGGGTGGGGTATGTGTACTCGCTCGTTCTTTTTGTTTCACTCGTGATCGCATACTTTATGGGATGGTATTTGGGAAAGCATAAAGGAAGAACACTGTTTGTTCTATGCAGTAGTCTATTAAGCGCGTTGTGGGTCGCGCGTATTTTTGTTCAACAAGTCTGGCATATTATTACGATTGACCTCGTAGACCGATTGGCGGTCGGGGTGTATGAGCCCATTTTTGACACGGTTTTTTTCCGTAAATCCCGTGGCAAACACGTGTATCATATCCAAATCTACCGTGAGGTTGTAAACTCACTTGCGGCAATATGTATTTGGTCAATTATTATACTCTTTTTCATCCTTCCATTCGGATGGACAGGTGCATTTTTACTCGCAGGATTTGGTATATTGTTGAGTATTGCAATGGGTGGAGGCGCGCATGAAGCGGGGTAAGGGGCTAGCTTCGGTCAAGGAAGACGCCCGTCCAAAACGGGGTGGCGGGATGCAGTCTATTTCATCGGTTTTACAGAACTTCGCGTTGGACGATAAAGGAGGCAGAATCTCGCGCGAGTTTCAGGATTTTGGGTATCGTTTGTCGCGTGAGTTAAACGATGAAGCGCACACGTCGTTGTACATCAAGATGGCAAAAACGGTTGACCGATCTATACTAGAACAGGCGAGAAGTTTTGTGTTGGATGCGAACGCGCGGAGCAAGGGAAAACTGTTTATGTGGAAAGTTGCTGAGATCCGCCGTGCGCGGCAGGGCGGAAAAACAATGTTGGGCAGTAAGGAGACACCATGAAGGGACTTCTTTTATTACTAGGTATCGCGATAGGGTATGTGTTGCCATTTCTTGAAACGGTATTTGCCCTGCAAAGCGATGAACTCGTAATAGATTCTGCACCTGCGCGGCGGTTGTGGAAAGAAAAGCGTTTGATTCCACTATACAAAGAAGTTGAGCGGTTAGGAAAAACAATCCGGCTTGTTCACCGGCGGGCGGTGTTTTTTGGAGCGCTTGTATTAATATCAATTTTTGTGATGACGTCTACCCGGTCTGCAGAGGGATTTGGTGTGTTGATTGGACTAGAACTTCACAGCGTGTTAGTGATGTTGTCCCTTCTCAATACCCCCGCTCTTTTGCGGAAAACATTTTTTTGGGATTTATCTGCTGAAGTAAAAGATTCAACAATCCGGGCGATGGCGCTTGGTGTGATAGCGTTACTTTTTGTGACCGGCGGTGCTGCGATACTTGTCCTGTAAATCTATGATCATTCATCCATACGGCATTATTCTTGGGTTGGGAATTGTTACGGGGATTGGTGTTGCCCAACGCGCTGCGTCGCATATCAATAAAACTTTAGAAAAAGACATAGAATCGTTGGCGGTTTGGGTTTTTGTGGGCGGGTTGATTGGCGCGCGTGTCTATCATCTCATCACTGATTGGCCAAGCTATGTTGGTTCTAACTTTTTTGCATTGATTGCAGTATGGAACGGAGGTCTGGGAATTTTTGGAGCGGTTGTTGGAGCCGTTATCGCTTCCGCGTTGTTCCTTTGGGCAAAGAAAAAAAAACTTACTGTATTACCGACATATCTCGATCTCATCGCGCTTGGTTTGCCATTGGGGCAAGCAATTGGCCGATGGGGAAACTTTGTGAATCAGGAATTGTATGGTTTGCCGACAACGCTTCCATGGAAAATTTTTATTGATGTCTCGCATCGCTTTCCCGGGTATGAGCGTATCATGTACTACCATCCGCTTTTTTTGTATGAAAGTCTCGCGATGGTGGTTATTTGGATTGTGTTATGGAACTACGTGGGCCGTCATGCATATAAAACGATTGGGAGTGGTCGCGTTTTTGCGTGGTATCTCGTGAGTTATGGAGTTGTCCGGTTCTTTCTTGATTTTTTGAGGCTTGAAGCTCCATTGATTGGGATATATACGCCGGCGCAGTGGGTGAGTGTAAGTCTTATTGCGGTGAGTGGCATATGGCTGATCACGCGGAACAATTGGAGAAAGAACACATGAAACACCGTCTTTTTAAAGTGGCAGCACTCTGCGTTATTCTTTTTGTTTTTATCAGTGTTTGGAGCCGTGGTACGCAAAAACGATTTGCAAGCCTTACCATCACGACGCGTGGCGAACAGTCTCAACCCATTTCTCTTCGTGTTGAGCTCGCGCAAACATCGCAAGAAATTGAACAAGGGTTAAGTAATCGCGACACACGAGGTTCTGATGGAATGTTATTTATTCTTCCGCAGGAAATGAAGCCGGCATTTTGGATGAAAGATATGCGTTTCCCATTAGATTTCATCTGGATTCGCAATGGAAGTATTGTTGATTTAACACGGAATGTTCCAATTTCGCCACCGCTTGCAACGCACACACCAAACTCGTCTGTTACACACGTTCTTGAAATTCCTGCGGGTTTTATTGATCAGCACAATATCCACCTTGGCGATTCTGTTGAATGGAAGTAAGATGGGGGAATGTCTACGCTTCTCGCTTCTTCAGCACTCGCGCTCGCTACACCAACGTGCACCCGCGTCGCATGTTGGCTCTCCACACAAGGTGGTTTGGTCAGTTTTCCGCTTATTACCATTGCCGGCCTAGTTGACGGCATTAATCCGTGCGCGATCGGCATGATGGTCCTTTTGCTTGGGTATCTCCTCGTATTTGGTAAACAGAACAAAAAAGATGTGTCGAGCCGTGTTCTTACAATAGGGTTAACGTACATTCTTACGGTATTTCTCACATACTTAACGGTAGGTTTGTTGTTTTATTCATCGATCGCACAACTCGATCTTCATGTGTTTCGCTCGTGGTTTAATCCCATTCTTGGTGTTCTTTTGTTAATCGCGGGAGCAATTCAAATCAAGGATTTTTTCAAGCCCGAATGGCCGATTCATTTGAGAATTCCGACTGCGAGCAAAACCCGCCTCATGCCGTTAGTAGAGAAGGCGACGTTACCCGCGACAATCACGTTAGGATTTTTTGTGACACTGTTGGAAACACCGTGTAGTCTGCCGATTTACGTTGGCACCGCGACAATTCTTGCACAGTCTGGTTTGCCACTCGCGTTGATTGTCGGCTACTTTTTGTACTACAACTTTTTATTCGTTTTACCACTCATTGTTGTGTTGATTTTGGTCTGGCGGGCGCGCAAAATCATCCAACTCAAGGAGTGGGAACACCACGCGGAAAAGTGGATGAAGCTGGCAATAGGATTGGTCTTATTGACGATGGGTGTAGCATTAGTAGTATAGGAGTGTGTATGTCTATTACAGTAGACACAAGTGTTTCACGTCATGATGGGATTAACCCGGGTTTTGGTAGCGAGATTGGTCGGCAAGATGTTGCTCCCAATAAACCTCTTAATTCTTATAACTCCGACTGAAATTACCATTGATCCACGACACCCGAAATTTACTCAACTTGTCCGACGGGAAAATTTGGGAAGAGTGTGTATTCTACACGAGGGTAGGGCGTATGGGATTGTAGTGATAAATGTACTCCCAGACGGCAAGTATATTTTGCATATCCACGAAGTTCATCTTCCAGAAAATTGCTCCATTTCTATGAATCTTATTCAGTTATAAACGCCAGAACTTGACACATTCCTTTTGTGTAGTGTATAGTTCTTGGTACTGGGGGGGAGTATACTATACGTATGTCGACACAACTCACACAACAACTCAATAAAGTCCGCGGTCAAGTAGATGCCATTGCGCGCATGATGAACGAAGACCGCGACTGTCTCGATGTCGTTCAGCAAATTCTTGCCGCCCGCAACGCATTGGGAAAAATCGGGAAAGATTTTTTAACCAACGAGGCAGTGCGGTGCTCTCGTTCTTCAGCGAAAAAAGATCAATTTGATGCTATTCTCAAACAGTTGTTTTCTTTAGGATCGTAATCGTATCAACATAATAAGGGGGGCTCATGCCAGCACAACACATATCCGATGCAGATTTTCAGAAACTTGTTCTTGAAAGCGACAAGCCTGCGCTTGTTGATTTTTATGCCGAGTGGTGCGGTCCATGCAAAATGGCGGCGCCCGTACTCGACGCGCTTTCTGAAGAACTCAAAGGAAAAGTAACCATCGTCAAAATGGATGTTGATGCGAATGGCGAAACTCCGCAAAAATATGGCGTTATGAGCATTCCAACGGTGATTTTGTTCAACAAAGGCGCGGAACTTGACCGCAAAGTGGGATTTGGTGGAGAAAAGGGATACCGTGATCTCATCGCAAAGGCAACGGCGTAACAGTATGTACAACCTAAATACCACAGACGATCAAGGAGAACTGTTTGATGTTGTTGATAAACAAGATCGTGTTATTGGGCAGGCGACGCGTCAACAGGTGCATCACGACCCGTCGCTTATTCATCGCGCCGTTGGTGTGCTCGTCTTCAATACAAAAAAGCAGCTACTCATGCAAAAACGGAGCAAAACAAAAGATACATTCCCTGGGTATTGGGTGTTTTCAGTCGGTGGGCATGTGCACAGCGGAGATACATATAGTGCAACGGTAAAACGCGAAATGATAGAAGAACTTGGCACATCGTTTCCTCTTGCTCCATTCAAAAAATTTATTGAACCATCCGATGGCGAAACAGAGTTCTGGTCGATGTACGTCGGAGTACATAATGGTCCGTTTCCGAACTTTAACAATACTGAAGCAGATGAAGTGCGATTTTTTGATGTGGACGAGCTTACACAATCAAGTATGTCCGAAAAACTCCCAGTTCCTCCAAGTGTGAAGGGACTTTTGCCGATGGTGAAGGAGCTTTCTGTTTCTAAAAAACTGGATGCGCTCATCAAAAAATATGATAAAACAGGATAAGAAGATATGAACACAGAACACGTCATTATTATTGGTTCGGGTCCCGCAGGATGGGCGGCGGCAACGTACTTGGCCCGTGCCCAGCTTAACCCACTTGTGTTTGCTGGTGAAAAAAGCGGCGGCCAACTCATGCTTACCACAGAGATTGAAAACTATCCCGGATTTCCGCAAGGTATTCTTGGCCCCCAGCTTATGGCCGACATGCGCAAGCAGGCTGAGCGATTTGGCGCGCGGGTGAAAGATCTCAATGTTGAACGTGTTGATTTTTCACACAAGCCATTTCGTATAACGGCAGGTGGAGAAGAATACCAGGCGCAAGCGGTCTTAATGACAACGGGTGCGGAGTCTGTTTGGTTGAACGTTCCCGGCGAAGACAAGTTTGTGGGCCGTGGGGTTTCGACGTGCGCAGTGTGCGATGCGGCATTTTTCAAAGGCAAAAAAACATTTGTGATTGGCGGCGGCGACTCTGCGATGGAGGACACGTTGGCACTCACAAAGTTTGCCGATTCGGTCACGGTGGTGCACCGGCGCGACAGTTTCCGCGCAAGCAAAATCATGCAGGAGCGCGTCCTCAAGCATCCAAAAGTGAACGTGATATGGAACAGCGGAGTAAAAGAAATTAAGGGCGATTCCAAAGTAACAAGCATTGTTCTTGTTGATATGAACGCGAAAAAAGAGCAGGAGCTTCCCGCTGATGGCGTGTTTGTTGCAATTGGGCACAAGCCGGCAACCGATTTTGTGAAAAACGCGATTGAACTCGACGAAAAAGGATTTATTGTTACGCGGTTTGTGCTTGAGCAAAAAAGTCTAGATTTGGCGACCAAAGCAGTCAAAGATGGAATGGTCCCGTACCTCACAATGACGTCGGTGGATGGTGTGTTTGCGGCGGGCGATGTAGTTGATTTTAAGTACAAGCAAGCGATTACGGCCGCGGGATATGGAACGATGGCGGCGCTGGATATTGAAAAGTGGCTTGAGGAAAGTAAAGATCAATCATAAAAAGGAAGGATCGTATGCTGAATAATCCATTTTTAAATGCCCAAGAACAACTTCGCCAGGCGGCGAGTTTGTTGGAGCCGCAGTATGGGGATAAGAAAGTATTCCGCGCGGTGATTCAAACATTGATGACTCCGCAGAATCTTGTACAAGTTGAGTTGTCTATTAAAATGGACAATGGGAAAACACAAAAATTTAAAGCATTTCGTAGCCAGCACAACGACGCGCGGGGTCCGTTTAAAGGTGGAATCCGGTATCACTACAACGTAAGTGTAGAAGAAGTGAAGGCGCTTTCTATGTGGATGACGTGGAAGTGTGCGACCACCGGAATTCCATACGGCGGTGCAAAAGGTGGCATTATTGTTGATCCATCCAAACTATCAAAAGGTGAGGTGGAGCGGTTGAGCCGCGCGTACGCGCGCGCGATTACCCCGTACATTGGCGTGTGGAAAGACGTTCCGGCGCCGGATGTGAACACAACGGGTCAAATTATGGCGTGGATGCTCGATGAGTATGAAAAAATCATCGGCCGACACGAACCAGGCGTATTTACTGGGAAGCCGTTGGAAATAGGTGGTTCACTCGGACGCGAAGAAGCAACAGGGAAGGGCGGTGTGCGCGTGTTAGAGCAGTTGGCTAAAAAGTTACAACTGAAACCAGCACAGACAACGGTTGCGGTACAAGGGTTGGGAAACGTGGGATATTGGTTTGCAAAACTTGCAGCAGAACTTGGATTTAATGTTGTCGCGGTCTCCGATAGTCGCGGTGGTATCGTGTCGAACGACATGAAAAAAGGATTGAATATAGACGCGGTGATGGCACACAAGAAAAAAATGGGAAGCATTGCGGGGTTTACTGGAACACGATCAGTAAGCAATGCAGAATTACTCGAGCTGCCGGTTGACGTGCTCGTTCCGGCCGCGTTGGAAAACGTGATCACCGCAGAAAACGCCGGCCGTGTTCACGCGAAGGCGATTGTTGAAATGGCAAACGGCCCTGTGACACCAGAAGCCGACGAAATTTTATGGAAGAAACACATTCTCTCGGTGCCGGATGTGCTTTCAAATGCTGGCGGTGTAACAGTTTCATACTTTGAGTGGGTACAGAATCTGTACGGCTACGCCTGGACAAAGAAAGAAGTATTTGCAAAGCTCGAGCCCCTCATGGTTGATGCGTTCAACCACATGTGGGACATGCATGAGAAGAAAAACGTCCATTTGCGGTTAGCGGCATATGTGAACGCAGTGAAACGCGTGGTGGATGCGATGATTCTACGAGGGAGATAGACAACCCGCGTGCGCCCTGCTACAGTAAACTGCACATACGGAGGAGAAATGAAAGACATAAAGACAGAAAAACCGAATGTTGGAGGAGCGCTCCGCGGCTCTTTTGATGTCATCTTCAAAAACTTCAGTACAGTCCTCATTATTATCGCGGCATTTTTAATTGGTGTACTCTCAACAGAAGTACGGTATCTCAAAAAGGGTGTTGGAGGTGCGGCAACGACAGCAGGAACAACGGGGACAACGGATGCTGGAACTCCACAGCAGGCGACGAAGCGGGGAACGAAACAAATTACAGCTGATCAAATAAAAAAATTGTTCAGTGGGAACACAATTCGGTTTGGTGACGCAAATAAAAAAGTTGTATTTGTTGAGTTTTCCGACCCAAGTTGCCCGTACTGCCACATCGCGGGGGGAGAAAATCTCGAGCTCAATCAGTCTGCTGACGTCCAGTTTCAAGTAAAGAGCCAGGGTGGGAGCTATGTTCCTCCAGTTCCAGAAATGCGGAAACTTGTTGACCAAGGCAAGGCCGCGTTTGTGTGGATATATTCCCCGGGACACGGCAATGGTGAAATGGGAACAATGGCTCTCTATTGTGCACAGGAAAAAGGAAAGTTTTGGGCAGCACACGATCTTCTTATGGGTAAAGCGGGGTATGAAATTCTGAACGGAACCGATCCAACTGGAAAACCAACCACGGGTCCCATTGTAAAAAATGACACGTCAAAATCCAAAGAACTTGCTGATTTTCTTAAATCTGCGATGAATCCGACAGACATGAAGAACTGTCTTGATAGCGGGAAATATAAGGATCAGTTAGCTACAGATACCACACTTGGTGGAGAGTCCGGGTTCGATATCAATGGGACACCGGGATTTTTTGTGAATACGAAAAGATTTAATGGTGCATACAGCTATACCGACATAGAGCCTATTGTGCAAGCGGAGCTGTAATATTGCATAAATAACCAGCAGACAATGCGATGATGCGCAGGTATACTATCCTCATGAAAAGAATGTGGAACGGTGTGATTTCCGGCATTGTGGGATGTATTGTGCTCAGTAGCATCATAGTGTTTCCCCAGGCTGTTCACGCGGTTACGTCCAATCCATCATCCCGCCCAACACCACTGACCGCGACGTCATCCTCCTTTACGCTGACTGCAACATCGTCTGCGAATGCAACAAGTTCGGCAGAAATTGAACAAAAAATTCAACAAAAACAAGAAAAAGATATTACTCAGCCGTCGAGCCAAGTAAAGAGCAAACTTGCGGCATATCTTGATCAGCAACCGCGCCAGCCGCTTTCTCCATTGACTATTGTGCAGTTTGCGATCCGTCGTGCGGTGGACGTTGGAGTACCCGCAAACATTCTTGTTTTGCTTTTGTTATTCCCATTAACCGCTTCATTAATCGCGGCATTCCGCCATATTTTCGGACTCCGCGGCTTTGGCGTATACACTCCGGCAGTGTTGGCGGTTGCGTTTGTTTCAACAGGTATTTTAACGGGCTTAATTGTGTTCGCATTGATTTTTATTGCAACAACGGTGGCCCGCATGGTTATGAATAAGTTCAAAATTCAGTACTTGCCACGCGCGGCGCTTCTCTTATGGTTTGTGTCGCTTGTCATTTTTACAATTTTATTATTAACGCCATATATCTCGGTTCCAGATCTTGCCTCAGTCGGTATTTTTCCACTCCTTGTGTTAGTTTTACTTTCCGAAAACTTTTTGGAGGCGCAAATTTCGATGAACTTACGGCGCGCGCTGAGTTTAACTTTAGAAACGCTATTTCTTGCGATTGTTTCCGCGCTTGTGATGCGGACGCTCGCGGTTCAGCAGTTTGTTATCCGCTACCCCGAACTCATCATTTTGGGTGTATTGATCGTAGACATCGCAGTCGGCCGATATACGGGCTTGCGCATCTCGGAAATTTTCCGGTTTAAATCTCTGCTTGAATCAGAGGAGTAACACAAGGCCGCACGGTGTGCGTAGCGCGAAATATCTATGGTGACACTTTCCCACATTCTCGGCATGAACGCACGGGACCGGCTCTATGCTTCGTTGAACTCTAGTGAAGCAAAGCGGTTTGGTTTTTCCAAACTCCGCGGCAAGGAATTTTTTAAGAAACACACGATCCCCGTTGCAGAGCTCTATGCGGTTATTACTTCGCATGAGGATTTGCGGAAGTTTCAGTGGGAAGACGTTTCTGGTGGATTCGCAATAAAACCATCAAATGGGAGCGCTGGCAAGGGAGTGATGGTTATTAAAAAACGCGTAAAAGGAAAAAAGGAGTGGGAAGATATTGAGGGACACGTTCTTGGAGAAGAAGATCTCTACTTTCACGCCGGAAATATTTTAGACGGCCAGTACAGCACTTGGGGAGCAACAGCGAACGTCATCATTGAAGAACGCATTCCGCTCCATGCCGATCTCGAGCCGTTTGTGCAGATTGGCACACCCGATGTACGCGTGATTGTATTTAACAATATCCCCGTGATGGCGATGGTCCGGTTGCCGACCCGTGAGTCCGGTGGGCGGGCAAACTTGGACCAAGGCGCGATTGCGCTCGGCATTGATATGGGAACGGGAAAAACGATGTTTGGCGTTTCCGGCAAGAAAAAAATCATTACAACCTTTCCCGACTCGCATATATCTGCAAAAGATATTCAAATTCCGTTCTGGACCGATGTGTTAAAACTTGCCGTGCGGGCTGCAAATGCCACAGGCCTGCGATACATGGGTGCCGACATCTTTTTGCACCCAGAAAAAGGACCAATGATTGCTGAGGTGAATGCGTACCCTGGTTTATCGATCCAGCTGGCCAATCGTGCTGGCCTGCGCCGCCGCCTCCAGCGTATAGAAGGCATGGAGGCCCGCAATGTCGCGCATGCCGTGAAGATCGGGCAGGCGCTGTTTGCCGAGAGTTATCCCAGCGAGGGCGAACTGGATTACACGATGATTAGTCCAAAAGAGGAGATTGAAGTGCTTGGCGAACACAAACACAGCGTTCACGGTATTGCGCTCATGAACACCGGCCGCGAGTGGAGTGCGATTGCTTTGCAAGTTGCCAAAGACCTGGGTTTGGCGGATCAGAACGATGTGTTGTGGACACAGTACGTCGAGGGTGGAGGAAAAGAAATGGTTGTTGAAGTAAAGTTCAAGATGAAAGGTGAACTCAAAACCGCAAACATGGTTGTATCAAAAAAATTAGATGCTCAAAAGTATATTGTACACCTTGGCCGGCGCGATCTCGGTGGATATCTTGTTGACGTAAGGAAAACAGTATGAAAAAACGCATGGCAAAGAAACACCCGGCGATTGTGTTATACGACCTCATTCCACTCAATATTGAGGAAGAAAAGCGGAAGTTTTTGTTTGATCCACAGTATAACCCGCAGTTCCGGTATGAGCGTGTCATGAACGAAACTGAGGCGCAGAAATATGGAAAAATCTCAAATGAGTATCTTCCACAAGCCACGCACATTTTAGATACAGTGATGAAAAAGTGGGGCAATGAACAGGAATTTTTAGAAGAGGTGAAGGGGCGCGAACTGACGAGAGAAGAAGTGGTGCGCATATGTGACGCGTACTTCAAAGAGAATCATGTTGATGGAAAAGTAAAACTTCAGTTTACAAACAACGCTCTTTCACCAACATCAATGAAACAGAGTACGCTTACAATCCGACTACCCATTATGCACAGAGAAAAGCAGATGACGGGCACGCTCTATCATGAAATTGGAACCCATTTTTTCCGTAGTCTCAATGAAGCAAAACAACCGTGGTTTGGGAAGAGAAATGAGTACCATCTCCATGAATACTCGGAAACAGAAGAAGGTTTGGCTGTATTTCACGCGAATCTTGAAATGGACCACCCATATCTTTGGAATACTGCTTTGCAGTACTATGCTGTGAGTCGTGCCGCGGAGCTTTCATTTTCTGCACTTTTCAATGATCTTAAAAAATATGTAGAATCAAAAGAACGGCGCTGGTCTATTTGTCTGCGTGTGAAACGCGGAGTCACGGATACCTCTATCCCCGGGGCAATCGCGAAAGATCAAGTGTACTTCCGCGGTGCTATGAGCATGGCGAAATGGATGAAACAACATGAGTATGATCCACGCCGCCTCTATATTGGAAAAATCGCAACACAAGATCTCGAAAAGGCGTGGAATATGAATCCTACCTACGAGCCGCTTTTGCCGGCATTCTTACACGGTGATCTTACTGCGTATAAAGACCGCATCAAGCATATCATTGCCGTGAATATGCTCGAAAAGGTATAATTCCTGCCGTATGCACACGAAAAAAATCGCACTCGGCATGTCCGGCGGGGTAGACTCCTCGCTTTGCGCAACGCTTCTCAAAGAACAAGGTTACGATGTAACCGGCGTATTTTTGGAATGTTGGCGTGCACCGGGATGCCGTGTGGAAGAAGACCGCAAAGACGCGCTTGCTGTGGCGCTCAAAATAGGGATTCCATTTCAAGTGCTGGACTTCAAGAAGGAGTACAAAGAAAAGGTTGTTGAGTATTTTTTTGCTGAGTATAAAGTTGGTCGTACCCCAAATCCTGATGTGATGTGCAATCGTGATATTAAGTTTGGCATGTTTTACCGGTGGGCGATGGAGCATGGATTTGATGCGGTGGCGACTGGGCACTACGCACGGATTAAAGGAGAGTCCCGATCTTCCCGTTCACCTCGTCTTTTACGCGGTGTAGACGCAAAAAAAGACCAATCGTATTTTTTATATCTTCTTGAGGAAAATCAGCTCTCGCACATCATATTCCCCATTGGCCATCTCCGAAAAACGGAAGTTCGGGACTTAGCGGCACAACGCCATCTTCCAGTGGCAAATAAACCTGATTCCCAAGGCATCTGTTTTATCGGCGATATCAATGTGCACAATTTTCTCAAAGAGCGCCTTGGAGAAAAACCCGGCGAAGTCGTGAATATGCGTGGTGAAGTGATTGGTGAACATAAGGGGTTGTGGTTTTATACGATTGGTCAGCGGCATGGATTCATGCTCAAAGGGAAAATCCGAGCGCACCACGATGAATGGAAACATGTGATCCAGCCGTTTTATGTTGTTGCCAAAGACGCGAAACACAACCGGTTAATTGTGGGTTTTGGCGAGGAAACACTGTCAAACACATTCGAAATTTTGCATATGCATTGGATTCACCCAGAGGATGAAAAACGGTTTGCGGTTGGGAACACCGAAAATATTTTGATTCGTATCCGGCATGGAGGAGAGCTCATTTCTGCGCATCTCGAAAAATCTGACGATACCATGATTGTTACACTTGCCAAAAAAACTCAGGGCATCGCAGAAGGCCAGAGCGCGGTCGTGTATGATAAGGAAGTGTGTTTAGGTGGAGGAGTGATATGTTGATTAGACGGGGGCATAGTGAGGTAATGAATGAGCGTGGAGAGAAAGCTCATGTTGATACGACAAAAATCAAAGCATGGTATCTCGATTTTATTACAGCAAAGAAACAATCCCAAGAAAAAGCATGGCGGGATGCCGCAGAAAAATTAGAAAACCTTATTAAAGAAAGAGTAAGTGACGAACATTTTTGGTTTCGTGTGTGGGAGCATTTGCAAGAAATTGATCGCAACACACACAAAGCACTTACGGAAGCTGATCGTGATGAGCAAATAAAAAACGCACTTTATCCACTTAGACTTGCATTGTTAGATCTTGAGAAAGAAGACAAAGCTAAAAACGCTATAACAGGTTTACCGGGAAGAGCGGATTTTCTCGCGCAGCTTCAGGAAGTTAAAGATCACCCAAAGGGGAGGACATTTGCTCTGGCGTACTTAGATGTTGATCGTCTTAAAAAGACAAACGATGAGCATGGGCATAAAAGTGGAGACGAGCTCTTGCGGACTGTTGCAAAACGACTCTGTGAATCAGGTGATCAATCAGAGATGCATGTCGGGGTATACCACGTTGGCGGTGATGAAATGCCGTTTGTACTTTCAACAACGGAGGATAATATAGATAAAGTGATACATGAAATTCAACGCATTCTCGATCATACAACGAATGGTCTAGTTGAACATTGCAAAAATATTTCAGTGCGACTTTCCTGTGGTGTTGTAGTAATGCGCGATGTTGATATTGATAATATCGAACGCATCATTGATATTGGTGATAATCTTCAATATGTTGCAAAATCAACGCATTCAAATCGTGAGGATCCAAGAAATAAACCACGCAATCTTCTTGTTCCTGAAGATGTTCTGGAAAAATATCGTGGAACGCGCAGGGAAAGTCCGTGGGGAGTTTCATGGATTGAATACAAAAAAGATACTCCGGTTGATTTTTCTACAGCGCACATTATATTCCAGTCCACAAAACCCTAACCCCTCATTGACACTCTCTCCAGATTTGATATCATACGTCCATCTATGGAGACGTAACCTGAATCAAGAGGTGTTTCGAAGAAAACCCCTTGATTGGGGCTTTTTTGTCTTTAATATACCCTTCATAGACCGATCTTCACAAAGATCTTCGCACGTTAACAAGTTCACGATTAATAAACAGTAACTCACTACTTACGCAGTGGTAGGATGTTTCAACGGAAATATCCTACTTGTGAAAGTAGTGAAATTTTTCCGTTAATTTCTATTTGATTTTTTAAGAATCAAGTTCTTTTTTGAGAATTTGATCCTGGTTCAGGATGAACGCTGGCGGTGTGCCTTAAGCATGCAAGTCGTGCGGGTTTTGTCGCAAGACAGAATCAGCGGCAAACGGGTGAGTAACGCGTAGGGATCTACCTTTTCGTGGGGGATAGCTCGCCGAAAGGCGGGGTAATACCGCATGTGATCGCGAGATGAAAGTCGTAAGACGCGAAAAGAGGAACCTGCGCCCCATCAGGTTGTTGGCGGGGTAATAGCCCACCAAGCCTATGACGGGTAGCCGGAGTGAGAGCTCGATCGGCCACAAGGTAACTGAGACACGGTGCCTACACCTACGGGTGGCAGCAACTGGGAATCTTGCGCAATGGACGAAAGTCTGACGCAGCGACACCGCGTGTGGGATGAATGCCTTCGGGTTGTAAACCACTGTGGCAGGGGAATAAAAAAATGAAGGTACCCTGCTAGAAAGCACCTGCTAACTACGTGCCAGAAGCCTCGGTAATACGTAGGGTGCAAGCGTTATCCGGATTTACTGGGCGTAAAGAGTCTCGTAGGCGGATGTGTGCGTGGCGGGTTTAATCCTGGGGCTCAACTCCAGAACAGCTCGTCATACGGCATATCTAGAGTCTGTTAGAGGGAACTGGAATTCTCGGTGGAGGGGTGAAATCCGTAGATATCGAGAAGAACGCCAAGGGTGAAGACAGGTTCCTGGGACAGTACTGACGCTGATGAACGACAGCTAGGGTCGCGAAAGGGATAAGGGTAAAAACTCTAGTCCATCTATGAAGTAATTCATAGAAAAAAACATTCAGCTATATGCTGGAAGATCTGAGTATCTTGGGCTAGTTGATGATTGAATTCGTGTTACATTCGGGTATTATAAAAGTAATGCCTATGAATATACATACACAATCTTCAACTGAAAATGCTTCAAGTGCAGACAACCAGCAGGCAACCCCATGGGAAACATGGGAGAGTCCTCAGAGACTATACGCTGAATATCCTAACGGGAAAGCTACTTTATTGGGAATACTGTATACAGACGGATGTCTGTCCAAAATGAGCAAATACACCTGGAGATTTTATCTCGGGAATACCTCCTTAGAAATAATCATAGTATTTAGAGCGTGTATGATGAACATTTTTGGATTAGATAGCCAAAAAATACGCATTGCTCAAAAAATGGTAAATGGAAAACCTTATTATAAAGCCGTTGTTAATAGTGGTCATTATGGTAATCAATTGATTGCTCAGTATGGCACATTTAGAACACTTGCTTATAAGGATGAAAATGGAGAGAAGTTATATCCATATGCTCATTTACCTTTTAATACCTCTTCAAATCAGAAAGAAGTTTCAGATTTTTTGAGAGCAGCATTTAGTTGTGATGGGGGAGTAAATTTATATATTGGAAAATCAAAGACTGGTTATAAGTCTTTGATTCGGAATGTATTTTTATCCTGTCACCATCCAAAACTTCAACACGATTATTGCGATCTTTTATCCTCTCTAGAGATTAAGGCTAGATTGCTTTTGAAAGATAACAAAATTCGTATTGAAAGAAGAGAAGATTTACAGAAATTCCAAGAAAAAGTTGGCTTTCTCAAAGGTGTGAAGATTACTCAGCATTCCAAGTATTGGCAAGGCTGGGAAAAGAATATTGTGTTAGATCTCGCATTATCTTCATATGGTAATGTGGGGAGCATTCTTAATCTTCCTCAGTTTTCTTAGGATAATGATATAGTCCGATCTCATGGGCGACCATGAGCATGTTGTTAACAGATAACAACAGCCATCTTTTTTAAAAGATAGTAACAGGGTCTGTAGAGACCCCTGTAGTCCTAGCCGTAAACTCTGCTTGCTAGTTGGTCGGATTTATCCGGCTGACGTAAGCTAACGCGTTAAGCAAGCCGCCTGGGGAGTACGGCCGCAAGGCTAAAACTCAAAGGAATTGACGGGGGAGCGCACAACCAGTGGAGCATGTGGTTTAATCCGAGACGAAGCGAAGACCTTACCTAGATTTGACATGTACCTGCATTCTCGCGGAAACGCAAGAAGCCTTCGAGGGTGGTACACAGGTGATGCATGGCTGTCGTCAGCTCGTGGCGTGAGTCGTCTGCTTAAGTGCAGGAACGAGCGCAACCCCTGCCGTGTGTTGCATTTCACACGGGACTGCCCATCTTCAAGATGGGAGGAAGGAGGGGACGAAGTCAAGTCAGCACGTCCCTTACATCTAGGGCCACACACATCCTACAATGGCATCAACAACGGGTCGCAATGGGGTAACCCGGAGCTAATCCTTATAAATGGTGCCTCAGTTCAGATTGCGGGCTGAAACTCGCCCGCATGAAGTCGGAATTGGTAGTAATCGCAGATCAGATGGCTGCGGTGAATACGTTCTCGCTCCTTGTACAACGTAAATATGCGCCTTCCGCGCATGATTTCTAACCGAAAGGTCCCCGAGCAAGTCGGGTGAAGCGAACGGACAGGCCTTTTCTCGTGAGAGAAAGGCTGAAGGGTCCCAGTAGCACTGCGTAGCTTGAAGCCAAGACGGCAGACCAAAGAAGCGACCCTGCGTACAAAAGGGGAAGCATCTTGCTATTCAATCTTTGGTATGTAATTGGGCTCAAGATATGCAGACATATGAAGTCATGTGTACGAAGGGAGATCTGTATTGATCTCTATTGATCTCTATTCAGAATAGAGTATGATGAAAGTAATAACATCAAATGTCTGTACAGAAGTCTGCAGATACCATAGTATGCCTTTCCATTTCAGGGAGGCAGAAGGGTAAATTTCGCTTTATTATAGAAGCGGAACGTCGGCCAGGATACGGGAAAACCGTGTGTCCGGTCGGGAGAGAAGCAATACTCAGCAATGAGATGACTATCTCAGAACACTGCCCGTCAAATGAGTGAAGTTGGCAACGCCCGAAGTGGATGTCTTTAACTCGCAAGAGGGAAGCGCTACTACGGCGAGGTCAATGACAAGCGTTAAGTCGTCAGTCAAAATAGATTGATATAGCGACCTTTTCGAGTAATTGAAAAGAAAAAATTGGCTGATATCGGTGAAGTCTACGTGTTTGCGTAAAAACATACATATGAGAATACCGAGGGAAGCTCGATGTCTAATCACCGTCGTAGCCCCGTAGAGACTAATATAGAGGGTACCAGATAATCTGGAACTAAACTTCTATTACACGCCGACGCCTTGTTTAAAAAACAAGGATGAAGATATAGTCCATGCCGGACGAAAGTCCCGGAAAAACATGAACAAGGTATCCCTACTGGAAGGTGGGGATGGATCACCTCCTTTCTAGGAGTGACATAGGGTCCGGTGTCACGCCCGGCCCCTTTCAGTCGCAAGGCTGATGAAACTCCAAAGTCCTATGTCTTTATGACTAGGCCTTCCTACCACGGTGTAAATAGTGAGTCTGTTTATTGTCGAATTGAACTTAAATATGGTGAAACCCTACGGAAGTAGGGTTTTTTGTATGATACAATTGACTGCAATTTCAGACGGGTCACTAGCTCAGTGGTAGAGCGCTTTCCTGATAAGAAAGAGGTCAATGGTTCGATCCCATTGTGACCCACAAAAATGGAGAATTCGGCGAGTCAGGAATGGCGCTCGCCGCGCCCGTCCCCGCGGCGAGCGCTGCAAAGCCCTGTTTATATACAGTAGTCCGAGCCGACTTTTTTGGCGAAGAATGATAATTCTTCGCCATTATGTTTCGCGCGCGCGATTTTGGCCGCATCAGCGGCCACTTCTATAAATTCCCTCATTAGTCCGAGCCATTCACTTCCGTTTTTGGAAATACCCGCCATTTTCCCTTTAAACTTTATTTTTAATTCCACTAATTCGTTTTTCTTTTGTTGGTAAATTTGAGGGTCAACTATTTGATCGAGGTAACCTTCAAGTAATCGATCAAGTTTTTTGTCTATTTTTTGGACTTCGGAAGAAAATTTTGTGATCTGGTTTTCACTATTTGCTTTTTCTTCCGTTCCTTCTTTGTTCAATCTTTCCAGCCAAAGTTTAGCCCATGAGTCAGGTAAGGAAGATTTAGCAACAATTGCACGTAATTGTTGCTCTAACAGTTCTTCCCGTAGATAGATTTGCCCGCAATGGGTTTTCTTTTTGGTACATCGGTAGTAGATGTAATCAACATTTCCGCGAGTTTTGGGATAACACTTGTGTTTGACTTCGGCGGTGATAGAACAGCCACACTCGGAGCACTTTGCTAATCCCAAAAAAGTGAAATTGTGTTTATTATTTTTGGGATGTTCTCTGGCTTTGATAATTTTCTGCACTTTGCTGAAAAGTTCAGGAGGAAGAAATAGTTTATGAGTTCCTTCGTAGATTTCACTGCCGAAGTTGATAATGCCAATGTAAAACTTGTTACTCAAAATTCGTTTGACTGTATCAAGATGAAGCATTTTTCCACTGTATTTGGTAATCCCAAATTTTTGAAAGAATCGAGAAATGTCAGCAATAGAGCTTTCGCCTTCGGCGAAAAGCTCAAATGCTTTTTTGACGATTCTCGATTTTATTGGATCAACCTCAATTGTCCGTAACCTCGGTTCGTTTATGTAACCATAAGGGGCTTTGTTTGGTAAAATTCCTTTTCGTAATTTTTGTCTATTTCCTCGTTTTACATTTTCTGAGAGATTATCCACATAATACTTGCTCTGTCCAAAAGCAATTGAGAGCATAAATTTTCCTTGCGGGGTATTGTCAAACCAAAAAGTTGGAAATTTTAGGTCAATCAGTTTTCCGGTGTCGAGCAGGTAAACGATTTTGCCGCCGTCAACCGAATTTCTGGCCAAACGATCCGGGTGCCAACTCAAAATTGCGTTTGCTTCTCCTTTTTCGATTTTTTGGATGACTTCCTCAAAAACTGGTCTTCCCAAAGTTTTGGCGGTTCGGGATTCTGTTAAGAAGCAAACGATTTGCAATTTTTCTTTGGTAGCAAATTCTTTGAGTTCTGCAATTTGCGACTCAATAGACAAAACTTGTTTTTCCTTCTCGTCCGTTGATTTTCGGCAGTAGGCGATGTATTTGATCATAGTTTTGTTTTTGTATAAAATTTTGCGTTTTTCTTTTCTCTTTATTGTACGGCGACTTTTTTCGTAGGCTCTTTACGAAAAAATACGGACTGATTTTCAAAGGTAGCGCGGCGAGTGCCCCCACCCACTCGCCGCGCCATCTTCACGCTCGGCTTTCGGCCTCGCAAAAAGTCGGTTCGGACATTCCGCCAAAGGCGGAACAAAGAAAAACGTAAAAATTTTAAAAGAGCGATCTTAGAACTTTAAAGGCGCAACCGGTGGAACCAACTAAGAATTGCTTCTCGTTGTCCGATTGCGCCATCAAAAAAGCAATTCCTAAATGTTGGTTCCAACAAGAACTATATCAAAACTTAAATTATGAAACAAGGGAGAAATGAAACTTTGAATACAGTATAATTTAGAAAGAAAATCTGAATTTCTAAATCTTATGGAATTATCAGCAGGCGTCCAAATTCAAGAATTAGTAAATGATCCAAATGCTCTTCAAATCGAAAGGCTAAATATAAACGGAGTGACCATCAGCCTTGTTTCCTGTGATCATCAACCAGAACTAATGCCTGAAGTAGATCCATGGCAAGCTATTGAGGGTGAAATACAAAAGAGTTCATTAGTGTTTGTTGAATATTTTCCTTATGAATTGGAATCTAGTGTGTATAACAACCCCATTTGGGGGAAATTGGCAAAAGATGCTGGAGAGGCAAAAGGCCTAAATTCGTTTTTTAACAAGGTAAGTGGACTAGCTACTAAATATGGACGAGAAATTGCAGTATCAGACATTGCTAATGGCCCAATGTATTCTATTTACCATGGAGGTTTAAGATTTGCTCTAAGCCCATTACTTATAAGTGTTGACCCCGGCAAGTTTGGAAGTTTTTTGGCATTTTGTAGCATGCTTAATGGAGTAGGGATGAATATACAAGAGGTGCTTAGAATTGGGGCATTTGATCTCGAGAGAAAAAAATTTGAAAAATTTATAATTGACATGGAAGATGCTCGTAGATTATTAATAGCGAAAGGTATTCGGCAGGAGGCTGAACGAAGAAACGAGGGATCACAGTTATCCTATATAGCTCCCAGGACTCATGTTAGTAGGGTAAAATGGTATCTGGAACATCCTGACGATATTGTGTCAAACACAAAAGCTAAGGTATATTCTTTAGCCATAGGATTGCCAAGATCAACTCGAATATACAAAAATTCAAGGCCGAAAGCCGAGCGTGAAGATGGCGCGGCGAGTGGGTGGGGGCACTCGCCGCGCTACCTTTGAAAATCAGTCCGTATTTTTTCGTAAAGAGCCCACAGTTGTTTCAAACTACATCGTTGTGACAGGACTCCACACGCCATCAACTTCTTTCAATATGACGAGTGATTGAACAGAAAATGTGAGCGATACATGGTACCCATTCAGTTTTTCTACACTATCTTTCGCGTTTTCTGCATGATAATCAAGTGAAAGATGGGGAAGCAGCGGGGGCAGATTTTTATCCGCGTATGGTTCCACATCAAACGTAATAACCCCTTCCAACAGAGTAAGCGCCTGTTCGTATATCACAGAAAATGCATCGAATGGTTCAATAGAAACATACACAATATCAGATTGCTGATGAAACACGCCAAACGTTTCATTGTGTGCGGTGAATGGTTGAATATGCAGCGATGCGAGTTTTTGTGTGAGTTCAACCTCATCAATATGTGCAAGAAAAAACGGCGGAAGAATCGTGATGTGCGCGTGTGCTATCGTGAGATGTTTTCCAGAAACTTTAAAGTATGCTTCATCTAATGAGGTGCGGATTTCATCTGGGATGATAACGACGAGAGCATATCTGGTTGCCATACACTATATGATACACTATGCCTATGGAAAGCCATTATTTTCCCGGACAGCAAACAGACGAGCGCGTGCTTTACATTGTTGAGCCGCATATCTATGCGCTTTATACGGGATTAGCAAAAATCTATCTTTTGTCGCTCGCGATATTTTTAAGCTTTTTATTTTTGACAAGCGTGATGAAAGGTTTACCGTTTATCGGTCTTTTTCTTGGATCGTTAATCGCGGTGTTTGGAACATGGGCGAGTGTGCTGATGTTCAAAAAAAGCAGAGCGTATATTACCGACCGCCGGATTGTGCGGTTTGAAGCGGCAACCCCGTTTGCAACAAACTCGCGCGCGCTCAACTGGGATGACGCAGTGAAAATCAAAACATTTCCGCGCAACGCATTGTGGAAAATGTTGATGATTGGAACAGTGGTTGTTCATGCCGGTTCTACATATGTGCACACGCACGAACAAACGCGCGAAAACGTGTACACGAATGACGATCTTGATCTGGAACACGTGTACTACTACAAAGATTTGGGGAATTATCTCGATAAGATCTTGTACCTCTTTAAACACAAGCCCGAAGATATTGCTCAGATGAAGCCGTTTGTTCCAAAGCCAGCTGGCCAGAGGTATTAGGACTTGCATTTTTCTGCCGAGTATCATATACTGCTGACTCTGCAGGATGCAGATAACGTAAAGGAGAGTGTTCTTGTTTACTCGCGCCACAACATGTCCAGGATGTGAAAGGAGCTCGATGCACTGATCTCCTTACGTTGGCGCTTGTATGCAGGATGACTCCCGAAATGGGAGTTTTTTGTTCTTTACGAAAGCATAGCAAGTGGAAAGGAGCCAGCGAACCCGGGCCCATAGCTCATCTGGTAGAGCGCATCATTTGCAATGATGAGGTGAGCGGTTCGAGCCCGCTTGGGTCCACTAGGAAGTTAACAACGTATGTCGGGAGAAAAGGTCGATAGTAGCAAAATTATCGTTATTGAAGAAGGAATTGACTTTAGACAGTTTACTCTTCCTCAATTGCATGATTGGCTTGAGGCGAAGAGACAAGAAGCGAATACAGCGGTAAATCATCAGCCCGCACAGCTTTACGACCTTTGGCAAAGAGTGTCGGCATACGTAAACACTGAGGAAAGCAAGAAAAGACATTCTGATTCAAGAAGCGCCTAAGCCGTTAAACGCTTAGACTCTTCTCCGATCAACGGATTCGCTCCTTAACAAGTGAAGAGAATGAATGTTGCGGCAAACCGCGTTTCATCCCGTAAGGGAAGAACACTGCGGAAGGGCGCATACTTTTGTATGCGTTCATCAATGCTGCAACGCTGTTATTGTAAAAAATAACAGTAGGTTGTATTTTCAAAAATTTTGAAAACGCAAGAGTATACAGTAATGTATGTGAACTCATGCAGATAGTGGATGCCTTGGCAACACATGCCGAAGAAGGACGCACTAGACGGCGAAACTCGCCGGGGAGCTGTCAAGAAGCTTTGATCCGGTGGTGTCCGAATGGGGAAACCCGGCCCAGGTTATTCTGGGTCATCCGTGGCTTTTGTCACGGAAGGGTACGCGCAGAACTGAAATATCTAAGTACGCGCTGGAAAAGACATCGAAAGAGATTCCCTGAGTAAGCGACGAGCGAAAAGGGAACAGCCTAAACCCATCGTAAGATGGGGGTTGCAGGAGCCCAATATTGGATTGTATCTGTTGAATAGAACGCTATGGAATGAGCGACCAAAGAACGTGACAGTCGTGTATATGAAAAACAGATGCACCATAGGGATTTCCTAAGTACTTTCGGAGACGGCAAACTCCGGGAAGAATCTGGGGCGACCACGCTCCAAGGCTAAATACATGTGTTGACCGATAGCGAACGAGTACCGTGAGGGAAAGGTGAAAAGAAGGGTCGAAGACCCCGTGAAATAGAAACTGAAACTATCTGCTAACAAGCAGACAGAGTCCGCAAGGATGATGTCGTGCCTATTGAAGAATGAACCGGCGAGTTATGGTCTGTTCCAAGTGTAAGCCGTTGAAACGGCGGACGCGCAGTGAAAGCGAGCCTGAATAGGGCGCCAAGGAACACACTATAGACCCGAAACCAGGTGAGCTACCCATGATCAGGTTGAACGTACGGTAAAACGTGCGGGAGGACCGAACCGTTCAGAGTTGCAAGTCTGTCGGATGAATTGTGGGTAGAGGTTATATGCCTATCGAACCTGGAGATAGCTGGTTCTCCCCGAAATATATTTAGGTATAGGCTCATGATTAGGCTGATGGGGGTAGAGTACTGGATGAATTTTTTGGTCGCAAGATCAAAAATTTAACCAAACTCCGAATACCGTCAGTTCGTGCATGGGACTCAGTATGGCGGAGCTAAGTTCGCCAGGCGAGAGGGAAACATCCCAGACTTTCGTCTAAGGTCTCTAAATATTCCTCAGTGGGAAAGATAGTCTTGGTCCCCAAACACCTAGGAGGTCGGCTCAGAAGCAGCCATCCTTGAAAGAAAGCGTAACAGCTCACTAGCCGAGGATCAGGGCGTCGAAAACGTATCGAGGCTTAAGGAATATACCGAAGACAAAGATTTATATATTTTCGTAAGAAATTATGTGAGTGGTAGGGGAGCGTTCCGGGTGCTGTGAAGGCGGCGAGAAATCGATCTGCTGGAGCGACCGGAAGTGCGAATGCCGGTATGAGTAGCGTACATGAAGTGAGAATCTTCATCTCCGAATGTTCAAGGTTTCCGCACCCACGTTTGTCGTGTGCGGGTAAGGCGACCCTTAGGCGAGGCCGAATGGCGTAGCTGATGGATAACCAGTTGATATTCTGGTCCTTGATAACAATCGTTATGACTTGGGGAGGGACGGATTTGGATACTGCGTGCGCTCTGTCGAAGATAGAGCCGCACAAGCAACGAGATAATGTCTGTTGGCAAACCCGCAGATATGTTTAATCGAATTGTGATGTGGAGTCTGTTCCGCAAGGAACGGGCAAGACGCAGGACTTCAGGTTCCTAGAAAAGCTTCGCAAGCAGAGTGTTATTAAATCGTACCGATAACCGACACAGGTGAACTGGCCGAGAAGGCTAAGGAGAACGAGAGACAATGGTTTAAGGAATTCGGCAAAACAGCTGGGCGTACCCTTGGTATATGCCCTTCTCTCCGCAAGGAGAGGCGCAGCGAAAGACTGGAGACTGACTGTTTAACAAAAACACAGGTCCGTGCAAACTCGAAAGAGGACGTATACGGGCTGAAACCTGCCCAGTGCCGGAAGGTTAACTGCGAGAGTGGTACCCGCAAGGGTACTGCTTTCAATTGAAGCCCCGGTGAACGGCAGCAGTAACTATAACTGTTCTATGGTATCAAAACGTTGCCATAGTAAAATTGCGCTGTATGCTGGAAAATCTGTAACACAAAGATGGTATCTTTAGTGTTTTAGAAGGATGGCTAGTTGATATTCGGTAAATATTTGGGTATTATAAAAGTGATGCCCAATATTTCTTCAACTGACAATGCCATACCTGCAGAAAACCAGCAGGAAACGAGTAAAGTCGATAATTTTTATATTTCAGGATTTTGCGCCGGAGAAATGTCTTGTTCTGTTATCAAACAGTCAAGACCATATGGGTCTGGATTTTCATATAGTCCAGATCTCACAGTTTCTAATGAAGACCTTTATCTTTTAGCAAAAGTGAATGCACGTTTATGTAATAGTAGGGGAGTTATTTCACCCATTCATGGAGGATATAACTTAAGTATGCGTGGAAAGAAAAAAGTTGCTTTAGCGCTTTCTTTCTTTTCACAATACCCAATTATTGCAGGAGATATTGCAAACGCTAAAATTTCATTGCTTCAACAAGCAATGAATATTTTATCTGCAAAAGGAAAAAGCACTCGTAGAAATATGAGTGAGGTTGAAGAAATTGAACATATTCGAGCAAATTTGAAATTATTAAAAAAAGAAGGACTTTCTGTCACTCAAATGACTTTTCATGAAAGAAGATATTCGAGACAAGAACTTGGATTCTTCTTATGTGGAATATTTGACGCAGAAGGCTCTGTTGGTTTGAAAAAACGTAACAATACATATCAACCCTACTTTACAGTAGGAATGAAGGATTATGGGATAATTACATTATTTCGATTCTTCTTCAAAGTCGGATTTGTATATGAACGTAAAGACGAGAAACTTTTTGTATACGAAACTGGAAAACGATCGGACGTTGTTCGATTGCTTCGGATATTTTCTGAAGACTTTCCTTTTCAATTACAAAAGAATCGTATCAAACGTGATCGATTGAATCGGATCCTCAACGACTATACGCGTAACGCCAAAGAATTACCGTTGTACATAAATGACAACAAACCTCTTTGGTGAAGGGATAGTCTGATCTCATGGGCGACCATGAGAGAGCGGCAGAAATGACCGCGCTAGCTCAACACGAGCTATAACAAAAAAGATTGATAAGTCAATCAAATCAGCGAAATACCTTGTCGCTTAATTGGCGACGCGCATGAAAGGAACAACGAGTCTCCAACTGTCTCGAACCATTACTCGGCGAAATTGAAATGGCTGTGAAGATGCGGCCTACTGGCAGTAGGACAAAAAGACCCCATGAAGCTTTACTATAGCTTGGCACTGATGTTTTATTCGGGATTGTCTAGGATAGGCGGGAGTGTGTGCCGCAAGGTACATACAACAGTGTAATACCGCTCGTTTCGTATAAAATATCTCACCCAATTCGCCTGCAAACGGCGAAGGGAACACTGTCTGGCGGGTAGTTTAACTGGGGAGGTTGCTTGCTAAAGAGTACCGCAAGCGCGCAATGGTATCCTTGGCCCGGATGGAAATCGGGCTGGAAGTGCAACGGCATAAGGATGCTTGACTGTGAGGCAAACAGGCCGAGCAGGTGCGAAAGCAGGTCATAGTGATCCTCGTGTACTTTGTGGAAGGTACCGGGCTTAACGGATAAAAGCTACTCTGGGGATAACAGAGTCATCGCGCCTAAGCGTCCCTAGCGACGGCGCGGTTTGCTACCTCAATTAACATCGGGGTCCCATTCTAGCAATAGGATGGTGCTGTTTCTGTTCTGTGTGTGATTACTCAAGCACAAAACAGAGAATTTGGGCTCATAACGGTGAACCCTTCGTTTCATCTTCTACTTTTCTTCGGGTCTTTATGATACCGTAGAAATATGATGAAACATGGCAACACCGTGGGAAGTCGGATACTTTTACAAAAGTATCTTGACCCCGTATCGACTCAGAATGAAGAATTCTGGATGGAGTATATCTCTATATTACATATTCCATAACACGCCCACATCCGCCCTTAGCGGATGAAGGTATAGTCAGGCTATAAACGAAAGTTTTTAGGTTGTTTGCGATGTCGGCTTAACCCGAAAGGGTCTGGGTCATTCAAAGAGTAATTTTTGAAACAAAACACTTGGCTAATAACGGTGAACCCTTCGTTTCATCTTCTTCTTTTCTTCGGGTATCTATGATACGCTGAAATGAACTATGAAACATGGCAATACCGTGGGAAGTCGAGGAAGTTTATCACCGAAACAACACGCTATGCTTGTTGGAAAAATATTAGGTGATGGGTGTTTAGAAAAGAATGGAAAACATGTTCGATTAAGAATCGAGCGTGGCGAAAAACAAGAGAAATATGTTTTCTGGTTTTATAAAGAATTCAATATGTATGTACAAAAGCAGCCATATATATTATGGCATGCTGGTCGAAATGGAAAACAAACAAAACGTTGGAGGTTTTCAACACTAAGTTTAAATATTTTCGATCAACACTATATGGATTTTTATCATAACGGGAAAAAACGTATACCTGAACATATTCAGGTCCTTTTGCAATCGCCTCTTGTTCTAGCAGTGTGGTATATGGATGATGGATATCTGCGTACGGATAAATCTGGTGCGTATATATGTTCATCGTCTTTTACACAAAAAGAACATGAAGTACTTCAACAAACACTATTTGAGAATTTCAGTTTGCACACAGCAGTACATTTTGCTGGTGGATTTGCTCGATTGCATATTCCATCTCGAGATTTACGTATGTTTGCGAACATCATTCGACCGCATATGGTTGAATGTATGAAATATAAACTTCCTTTGACCCCGTAACGACTGAGTTCGAAAGAACGAGATAGGATAGTTGTCATAATCATGACAAATTTTACTTCCTATAATATGCCGAGCCCCTTCGAAGAAGGGTGAAGATATAGTCTATATCTGTAGAAATACATGAAATCATATGCAACGCATCCTGGGGGTGAAGAAGCTCCCAAGGGTTGGTCTGTTCGCCCATTAAAGCGTTACGCGAGCTGGGTTCAGAACGTCGTGAGACAGTAGAGCATAAGGCCTTGCTGTCTAAGTTACAGATAGACGTTTGAAGATAGGTAGGACTCAAAAATGTAACAGTGGTTTAACCACTATAAATTTGACTAAATGCTGGAAACCCTCGTTAATGTTTACTTACTTGTTTCGCATCTGCATGCAAGTGAAAATAGTAAACCAGTCAATTGTTGACGCAAGACAATCAGCAGGAAAGATCCTAAGCGAAAGCGAAGGAAATCCTCACAGACTATACGTCAAATATCCCTTTTCGGGGATGAAGATATAGTCGGATCTCTTTAGTGATAAAGAGTGTACGTAAAACCGTACCTTTGTAACATATTGTCGGCCTCTATCCACTGTCAGCGCTGGATGTTTGAAGGATTTTGCTTCTAGTAAACAATTGCTACGCCTTGCAGAAATGCAGGGGTGATACACTTGCTCAAATCGGTGAAATCCTCTATATTTTAAGCTATGGTCCCATGGCTATAGAGGACAATACCGAGGGAAGATGACAAAAAACTCTTATCGAGTTTGGAATCATCCCCGTAACGACTGGATTTCCGCCAAAATAGGTGGAATGAAGATGGATTATATATCCATAACACGGCAAGCACCTTCCTCGCAGAAATGCGAAAAGGTGAAGGTATAGTCTATCCTTCTGGTAACAGAAGATCAGATGACGAGAGGACCGAAGTGAGGGAATCCCTGGTGTGCCTGTTGTCGCTGTCAAGCGCAATGCAGGGTAGCCACATTCCTGTTGGATAACCGCTGAAAGCATCTAAGCGGGAAGCCGTTCCTAAGATGAGACATCCCAATAGACCCCTCGGAGATTACGAGGTTGATAGGCAGCCGGTGTACGTCCTGTGAAGGATTAAGCCTAGCTGTACTAATCGGTCGATTGAACATACATTACGTGTATACCTTTCATTCTCTTCACGATTGTGAAGGAGCGAAACCAAACGCGCAGACATACGTCTGATATACGCGTTTGATTGGAACTCTTTACATTCGTCAATCTTCCCGGTCTTTAGAGCGATGTGGTCCGACCTCTTCCCATTCCGAACAGAGTCGTCAAACGCATCAGCGCCTACGATAATGCCAGCACGAGCTGGTGTGAAAATAGGTCAAGGCCGGGATTTTTGTATTTGGATTAAGATCGGGACTTACAGAAAACCTTATCAAGGGGCTGACATATAGGACTTTTTAGTTTGTTTTCGTGAGTTATATGTGTAATCTAATGTATGCCCTATATGGGTAGATCGGGACTTAGCCAAGAGTCGTTTGTGTCTACCCAAGTGACGAGTCCCGAACTCTTCATCAGTTCCAGCATTGTCATCTCTTCCTACATCTGGTACAATCCCCCTATTCTTATGAAAGGGGATTATTCGATATGTCTACAGTTTCAGATAACGCTTCTGGTGTGAAATCTTCAGGAAAGGGGAAAGCGAAAAGTCCGGCTGAGTCAGTGAGTTCTGGTGCGGCGAAAGTTGCGGCAAAGGTTGTAATGAAAGTTGCAACAAAAGCTGCGTCAAAAACCATGGCGGTTGGTTCAACACCAACCTCTATGGACGAGCTTCTCGCACTCGACGGGGTATCGCTCAATGTTCCAAAACATGGTGATGTTGTCGAAGGAATTGTGACCGATGTGACAAAGAAAATGGTGCTTGTCGATATCGCGGGGAAAACCGAAGGTCTTATTGTTGATAAAGAGTACGAAGCGGCGCAGGATTTTATTGCGACGCTCCACACGGGGGACAAAGTTTCTGTGTATGTGGTGAGCGCGGAAAATGACCGAGGCCAAATTTTGCTTTCATTCAAACGCGCGATGATGAACCAGAAATGGGATCAGTTTGAGCAGGCGATGAAGACGGAAGAAGTGGTGATAGTGCGCGGTATGGAGATGAACAAGGGGGGTATGATTGCGGGTGTTGATGGTGTCCGCGGATTTATTCCAACAAGCCAGTTTGGGAAACAATACATTGGCAAACTTGAATCACTGATTGATACACCAATCAAAGTCCGCGTCATTGAGGTTGATAAAGAGAAAAATCGCTTAATTTTTTCTGAGCGGTATGTTTCCGAAGCCCAAGTGATCGCGCAAAAAGGTGAAGTTCTCACCTCGATTGTTGAGGGCGAAGTATATAACGGAACTGTTTCCGGCGTGATGCCGTTTGGCGTGTTCGTAACGGTTGAAGTTCCGATTGCGGGAGCAAAGCCCGAAGACAAAAAGGGGCTTGGGAATATTGAAGGACTCGTCCATATCAGTGAAATTTCGTGGGAAAAAGTGGAGAATCCTAATCAGCTGTACAAAGTTGGCGATAAACTCAAAGTGAAAGTTCTGTCGGTGGACAAAGAAACCGGCAAGATGAACTTGTCGATTAAGCGCCTCGGTGATGATCCGTGGGTCACGATCGCAGACCGGTACCAAGATGGGATGACGATTTCGGGCAAAGTTTCACGTATTGCGCCGTTTGGTGTGTTTGTGAACTTGGAGCCTGGAGTAGACGGGTTGATTCACATCAGCAAAATTCCAGCTGGCAAGGAACCAAAAGTCGGCGAAAAACTTGATGTAACAGTCGAAAAAGTTGAGCCAGAAGCACGCCGTATGCGGCTCGGCTTGATGTTGACTGAAGTTCCGATAGACTACAAGTAGAACGCATACATACAAGACAAAAGGAGATATATGTCAAAACAACGCATGATCGTAACAGACGACCAGCTGCTTATTGATATGGATTTGCTGTTTAAAGCGATCCGGGAAGCAGGCGGCGATTGGGAAAAAGTTGAAAAAGAAATGCGCGCATATCTTGAGGCGGTGCAGGGAATGACCGGCAACAATGGATAAAAACGTGTCGTTCAAGTTGTGCCAGCATTGTCAATATGTTCCTTTTTTGAGCGGGTGCTAGAATACCTTCACAATGCCGAAGTCTTCTACGCTCTATATTTGCCAGACGTGTGAGTTTCAATCACCCAAGTGGATTGGCCAGTGTCCAAACTGCGGATCGTGGAACACGCTGGTGGAAACGATCGCGCCAACCTCATTCTCAACAAAATACACCATAGGGTCTTCGCGCCCCGCGCAGGCGGTCACGTTAAGCGAACTCAAACACCTCGACCGCTTATTTGTTCGAATACCCAGTGGAATGGAAGAGTTTGACCGCGTTGTGGGTGGCGGTATCGTGTTAGGTTCGGTGAACCTCATCGGGGGTGAGCCGGGGATCGGGAAGTCCACACTTCTTACTCAAATAGTCATTAATTTGCTGAAAGATACGTCTAAAGAGTATGAGATTATGTACATCTGCGGAGAGGAAAGTCCAGAACAAATTGCGCTCCGGATCAAGCGCATGAGCGGAACGGCGCTTCCGCAGGCGGTGGCAAAACGGTTGGAGTTTGTGACGTCAATTGACGCGGACGCGTGCATTGGGGTGATTCAATCAAAAAAACCGGGCATGGTAATTGTTGACAGCATTCAAAGCATGCAGACGTCTGATCTCACGGGAACCGCGGGATCGGTTGGTCAGCTCAAGGAATGTACGCAGCGGTTCACGCGCATCGCGAAATCCATGAATATTCCGGTGTTTTTGGTTGGGCACGTCACAAAAGACGGCGTGATTGCCGGACCAAAGGTACTTGAACACATTGTGGACACGGTATTGGAGCTGAGCGGTGAGCGGTCAGGATTTTTCCGCCTTTTGCGCTCGGTCAAAAACAGATTTGGCGCGACTGATGAAGTTGGAGTGTTTGAAACGGTAGAAACAGGATTGCGCGAAGTAAAAAATCCAAGCGCGGTGTTTTTGCAGGAATCCAGCCGTGATGTGCCGGGATCGGCGATTGTTCCGGTATTGGAAGGAACGCGGCCGGTGCTGGTTGAAATTCAAGCGTTGGTGGTGCCGTCGCAACTTGCGATGCCGCGCAGAGTAGGCCGTGGAATCGCGCTACCACGTATTCAGTTACTAGCAGCAGTATTGCAGAAACATTGCGGACTACCGCTTGGTACACAGGATATTTTTGTAAATGTAGCTGGTGGATTTGTCGTCAACGAGCCTGGTGCTGATTTAGCGATTGCGATGGCGATTGCTTCCTCATGTAAAAATATTCCACTTCCGAAAGACGCGGCGTATGTGGGTGAAATCGGCTTACTGGGCGAAGTGCGCAGTGTTGGGATGGGGGAGAAACGCGCGAAAGAGGCACGGCGGTTGGGATACACGCGTGTGATCAGCGGAAAACAGGTGCGAAGAATCCGCGAACTGGTCAACACGCTAAAATAAAGTTATCCACACGCACATTTTTTATGCGGAAATCTTTCATTTTTCTTGAGTAAAATGTATGACATTGTTTGTTATAGGGTATCCATTAATTAGTGTAATGTTTGTTATAGGCTTGACAAGGGGCGGAACACGATTATAATCTGATCAGCCAATAAAAAAGCATCACTATCGCTGGAATTGAGCCACGAATAGCAATGCTTTTTTAGGACCATCTGTTTCTTTCGAAACAAACTTAAGTAACACAGTAGCAAGTGCCACGACAATTGTCAACACACATACTGCGATTTGAGAAGGACGGCGTGCGAGTGTACCAGCTATCGGATTCGTATGGAGGTTCGGAGGTTGGGCAGGCATCCGAACTTCCGTAGGAATCCGATCGCAAAAACACGCATCGCAGAGGCGCATATAAAGTACAAAGAACGTGATTTGTGCTTGACGAATGACCAGACAGATGGCACAATGCAGGTGTAGAGCAGTTCCCCGTAAAGCATAGAGATATATAGATACCAGCAACGCATGACTATTTTTCAATGTTTCACCCATAACAGTACGCCACGTATACAGTAAAAAATAATAAAAGGAGTTTTTGTATGCCAGTCACAAAAAAAACATCAGACGATGTTGTTGATGTTGCCTCGCTCGTTGGCCGTCCTCCGGCCGAAGAAGAAAAAGCTCAAACAGAAAAGCAAAAAGCAAAATCAGTGCGCAGTGTGCCGGTGATTCCGGTGTCTGCTGCGGAATCTGAGTTGCCAACGCCAATCCGGCCGTTAGTCGGCAGTAATGTGAGTGGCGGCGCAATGGGTGGAAGTATGAATGGTGGAGGTATGGGCGGCGGCAATCTAGGCGCAGCCCGTCGTCCTTGGGTATCACGGGATCGTAACGATGACCGGGGAAATCGAGGAGGAGATATGCGTAATGACACGCGTGGTCGTATGGGAAGTGCTGGTGGAAGCCGTGGGAGATACATGCCAGCGGGTAACCGTAATGACGACATGGGAATGAATGATGATATGAATATGCAGGATAGTGATGTTCCAACAGAAACAGTAAATGGTATTTTAGACACGTCACCAGATGGCCATGGGTTATTGCGGCCGCGTTTTTCACCATCAAACCGTGATGTGTACATTAGCTCGTCACAAATCCGTCGCTTTTATCTCCGCCCCGGCGATGTTGTGGAAGGTCCCGCGCGTATTCCAAAAGAAAACGAGCGTTTTTGGGGTTTGTTGAAGGTAGAAAAAGTGAATGGAAAGCCAGTTGAAGAGGTCGAGAAGCGTATCCGTTTTGATGATCTTACACCCGTGTACCCAGATGAACGGTTCACGCTGGAAACGGGAGCAGAAACATTGTCTACCCGCTTAATTGACTTGGTTGCGCCAATCGGAAAAGGACAGCGTGGCATGATTGTTTCTCCACCAAAGGCTGGAAAAACAACGGTGATGAAGGAAATTTCAACCGGCGTCGCGAAAAACTATCCCGACTCGCACATTATGGCGGTGTTGATCGGTGAGCGTCCGGAAGAAGTGACAGATATCCGCAGACATATTGAGGGAATTACGGGTGGGCGAGGCGAAGTTGCTGCAAGCAACTTTGACGAGCCTGCAGAAGAGCAGACGCGGGTTGCGGAGTTGGCGCTTGAGCGCGCAAAGCGGTTGGTTGAAGATGGCCAGCACGTTGTCATTCTGTTGGACTCGATCACTCGGCTTGCCCGCGCGTATAACTTGGCAATCCCAACCTCTGGGCGTACGCTCTCAGGTGGATTTGATCCAGCGGCGCTGTATCCACCCAAACGGTTCTTTGGCGCGGCGCGCAACTTTGAAGGCCATGGATCGCTTACCATCATTGGCACGGCGCTTGTTGATACCGGTTCACGCATGGACGACCTCATTTATGAGGAGTTCAAGGGAACGGGTAACATGGAGTTGGTGCTCGACCGCGCGCTTGCAGACCGCCGCATCTTCCCATCGATTGACGTTCAGCGTTCGGGAACACGTCGCGAAGATCTCTTGTTCAGCCAGACAGATTACCAAAGTATCATCGTCATGCACCGCATGATTGATATCCTGGGCAAAGACGAGCGGACATCACTCTTGTTGGACCGGTTGAAGAGAACGAAGTCTAATAAAGAGTTTTTGGCGAGCCTAAAAGAGGGATAGTCTCTCAGAACGTCTTCTTCGATTGAGGGGAGGACTTTTTCCTCTGGGCAGTGTACAATAACACCCTACTATGTCCGTGTATGAAAAACACTCATTTATGCAAGAACTCCGCACGTTTTCAGTGTTTTTTATGCGGTACGTGCGCACCCGGCTGTACTCTTTTTTTGCACAGTTTGAAAAACTCAAAGACGTGATTGTTGATCTTCTCTACAAGCGCCGCGGAAAGTACACTCGGCCATTTTTGCACATTGTCATGACCGTTATCGCGTTTGTCGGTATTACACTTGGTCCGTTGATTCTCCAAAAAGTGAACGCCGGCGACCGGGTTCCAGACGAATTACCCTCTGGAGTATTGTCTTCCGCAACAGATTCGAGTCAAGCAATGACAACGGTGCAGGGGAGAGAAGTGGTGCAGTACCGTGGCGGTGAGGTCATTACGCACGAAGTGAAAAATGGTGAGACCGTGGAGTCTATCGCGAGGCTGTATAACCTCAAACCAACAACCATTTTGTGGCTGAATAAACTCAACGAGAAAAAACCACTCATTAAACCCGGTCAACAACTCAAAATTTTGCCAGTTGATGGTGTTTTGCACAAGGTAAAGAAGGGGGAGACGATCTATACCATCGCCAAACTGTATGGGCTAGAAGACACACAAGCCCAGGGTGTTGTTGACTATCCATTCAACACGTTTACTAACGACGAAACATTTGCGCTCTCTGTTGGCCAAGACCTTGTGATTCCAGATGGTATGATGCCTGCGGGTGATCTTTTGCCGCCATCATCGGTTGCAAGTGTCCTTACTCCCAACGCAGGTTCCGTGTCACCAACGGGTTCGTTTGTGTGGCCGGCTTCTGGCCGTATTACGCAGGATTTCAGGTTTTATCACAAGGGTACGGATATCGCAAACCGCAGTGGTGGAAATGTTCTTGCCGCCGATTCAGGAAAAGTGATTGTCGCGGGCTGGATAGACAACGCTGGGTACGGAAACCGCATTATCATTGATCATGGAAATGGATACTCTACGTTATATGCCCATCTTGCGCTGATTCAAGTGCAGGTGGGACAGACGGTACGCCGTGGAGATATTATTGGCCAAATGGGAAGCACTGGCCGCAGCACAGGGACACATCTCCATTTTGAGATCCGGCGCGGCGGAGTTCATGAAAGTCCGTTATCATACTTAAAGTAGGTTTTTATGGTTGATGATGTCCGCATTGTTGTTCGAGCTGGAGACGGGGGAGGCGGAGCCGTTTCCTTTTTGCATCTCAAGTTTATGTCCAAAGGCGGTCCCGATGGCGGCGATGGAGGTCACGGTGGTTCGGTGTACTTGGTTGGCAATAAAGATTTGAACACGCTTCAGCACTTCCGTGGTTCTAAAATTTTTCGTGCCGAACTCGGTGGTCATGGTGGCGGGAATAAAATGCATGGGAGAAATGGTGATGATACTGATGTTGCCGTTCCACTTGGTACGGTGATTGAAGGAGTTGGCGAGATTGTGAAGGATGGAGAACGGTTGCGTGTTGCCCGTGGTGGCAAAGGCGGGCGGGGGAATGAGGCGTTTAAAAGCAGTGTGAATCAAACGCCGCGGTATGCAGAACCCGGAGGAGTTGGAGAGAAGTTTGAGCTTCATCTTGAGTTAAAGTTACTGGCAAACGTTGGATTTGTTGGTTTTCCCAATGCGGGGAAAAGCACACTGCTTTCTGTATTAACACGTGCAACACCGGAAATTGCGAACTATCCATTTACCACATTATCGCCCAATCTTGGTGTGTTGTTTTCAAAAGATAAGACAAGCTCGTTGATTCTTGCCGACATTCCAGGCCTCATTGAAGGAGCGGCGCAGGGGAAGGGTTTGGGGCATGAATTTTTGAAGCACATTGAACGGTGTTCGATCCTATTATTCGTCCTCGCGCTTGATGATAGCGTTCTTTTTGATACCGATGCGTCGGCAAAAGAAAAAGCGCAATCACTACGCGAACAACTCGCAGTGTTAAAGAAAGAATTGAAGGAATTTTTGCCGGACATGCTTAAGAAAAAGAGCCTTGTGTGTATCAATAAGTGCGACGTATATGACACGGCAGTCAAAAAAGAAATGAAAAAAATCTTCCCGCGCGCGCTCTTCATTTCGGCGGCGATTCATAATGGGGTTGAAGCGTTGCGAGACAAGCTTTTCACCATATAACGTTGGAGTCTTTAGCCCAGATCATTTATAATAAGGTTGCTCAAAGAGGGCCCGTAGTTTAGTGGTAGAACATCTGGCTGGCAGTCAGATAGGAGGGGTTCGATTCCCCTCGGGTCCACTACTTGACAATTCATACCAAATCATTACAATTGTATGATTATGGATGGAAGAACAATTTTACAAATCCCGCTCAGCTCAACACTCAAATCAACCGCAACTCAAGTTGCGGAAGATATGGGATTTTCCTCATTGCAGGAAGTTGTTCGCGTATTGTTAACAAAACTTGCATCGAAACAAATAACAATTTCTATCCAGGAAACAGTCAAGCTGTCTCCAAAGGCGGAAAAACGATATCAGCGCATGACGCATGCGTTTAAAAAGAAAACTCGCGTTTTTTCTGCTGGCTCCGTGGATGCCCTAATGGAGCAACTTCATGGACATTCATTATCTTAAAGAATTCAAAAAACACTATCAAAAACGCATTGCACCATATAAAAACTTAGAGATTCAATTTCGGCAAAGGCTGGCGTTGTGCATTGAGAATCCCAAACATCAACTTCTGAGAAATCATCGACTTATTGGAGAAAAAAGCCAATATAATGCATTCTCTGTTACGGGAGATATCCGCGTCGTGTATAGAATTTCAGACGGAATATTGTTTTTATATGACATTGGTTCTCATAATCAGGTTTATGAAAAATAAGATTTGTATGCCCAGTGTACAATAATGCAAGGTATACGGGCCCGTAGCTCATCTGGTAGAGCGCTGCATTCGCATTGCAGAGGTGGTCGGTTCGAGTCCGATCGGGTCCACCAAGTTCGAAGCATCTGGTGGGTCATAACACCAAGTTCGATCAGTTTCTTTTCTTGTCTCCAGGGGACCCTACGCCCCGAGTTCCTCGAAAAGAAATCGATCTCACTAAAGAAAATTCTTCACCCTGAGCGCTTCGAAAAATTCTTTGACTCGCTTGAGAATGTGCTACCATAGAACTATGCCCACCAAGGCTCGTGCATCACATCGCCATACACCATTTTCTTTTCACAATTTCAAATTTTCCCGCGGCATGACACTTCCCGAAATGCTCATTGTGCTCACTATTATTGCCATTCTCCTTCTTCTTTCTCTCATTAATGTGCAAAAATATCGGATCAAGGCGAGTGACGCACGCAGAAAAAGTGATTTGGCGGCGTATAAAATCGGGCTGGAGCACTATTATGACGATAACAAGTGCTATCCAGACCCCTCTTTAGTTGCGACGTGCGGCGCAGACACACTTCAGCCATATTTGGCAAAAATACTCTGTGACCCCACCTCTTTAACTGCGTATATGTATGTCCGTGACGACTGCAACACATTCCGTATGTATACGGTGTTAAAAGATGGTTCGGATTCTGACATTGAAAAAATAGGATGCAATAATGGGTGCGGTCCAGACACAAATGGAGATGGGACGGCGGACTATAATTATGGAATCAGCAGCGGGAACACGAACGCCGGATCACCAGTTGGTTCGGCAGTTCCGGGAACGTGTTCGCTTGCAGGAGGGAAGTCTTGCTATGCTGGGCTGTGCAGCGTGTGTTGTCCGGGGACAACGTACCGGTGCAACACAAATGGAACGTTATGTAATCCGGACATCTCGTGTTCTCAGGGAGGACAATAATGATAGTAAGACGCGCGCACCACACAGGCTTTACTCTTATCGAAATGATGATCGTGATCGTGATCATTGGTATTTTAAGCACGATCATTGCGGGAAATTTTACAACGGCAAAACTTAAAGCGCGTGATGCTCAGCGCAAGAATGATATGGCACAACTTCAGCGGGCGCTTGAGACGTACTACAACGACAAGGGGACATATCCACCCGCGGCGGCAGATGGAGGACTACAGGGATACACATGGGGCGGTGTGTTCGCGGATGCAAACAATACGGTGTACATGAATCAGTTGCCAAGTGATGATAAACAACCAACAATTCAGTTTTTGTATGAAACAAACACGGGAAGTAAAAAATATCATCTGTTTGGATATCTGGAAAACACGCGCGATGAACACATTGCGTCATACTTGGGGAAGTTGTGCGGGACAAAGACGTGTAACTATGGAGTTGGAAGCCCAAATACAACAATGACGGAGGTGTTCCAATGAATTGGGTGAAAAATACATGGCAGAGTGGTGGACAAACCAGCCGTTGCGGATTTACATTGGTTGAGTTATTGATTGTCATCGCGATTATTGGCGTACTGTCGGCGTTGTTGTTCAGTAACTTTACAGGCGCGCGCGAGCGCGCGCGCGATACCAAGCGCAAAAGCGACCTTATGCAGATCAAAAACGCGCTTCGCCTCTGGTATAACGACTTTCAGCGGTATCCGGATACTGGTGGTGTGCAAGCGGGTGGGGTAGGAACGACGTTGAAAGGGTGCGGCACTTCTACAAGCTTCACGGACTGTAGTTGGGGCGAAACATTTATCAATGGCTCAACAGTCTACATGAATGAAGTTCCGAAAGATCCGGTCAATGATGCTGCCAACTACTATACATATCAGCAGGGGAATGCGCTGGACTCTACGAGTAACGCATTTCAACTCACAACGATACTAGAAAATATCTCAGATCCGGACTCTGCAGTGAGTCAAAGTAAATGTGGTATTGCGAGTCCACAAACCGGCGTGTATGTCGTGTGTTCAGATTAGAAATTTTTTCCTTATTGAGTTAGACTTACGGTGCTGGAGAAGGCGCCGGAGTTGCTGATGGAGCAGGTGTCTCGGGTGTCGCAGGAACCGTTGTTGGAGGATTTTCTTGAGGGAGGCCAAGGTCTGCGGGGAGCTTGATCTGTCCCTCAGGAAGCGTTGATTTCTTCGTTGTTGAAGGAGCAGATGACGGTGCCGTCGTTGTTCCAGCCCTCTTACTCTTCACGATCTCTTGTTCCATGGCGGCAATATCTTGGTCGAGTTTTTGAACGTCCGTGCTACCGGCGGGCAACATATTCTTAATTATTCTCAACTCGTCGAGTGCGAGAGTTACATCACCTTTTTGTTTATACGCGTTTGCTAGGTTATAGTGCGCGTTTGCCCAGTCTGGTTTGAGATCAACGGCCTGTTGGAACAAACGGACTGCCTGTTCATAGTTCTGAGTCGACATATACACGCTGCCAAGTTCAAACCGCTCTGTGGGATCGGTTGGATTAGTCTGAATGGCGCGGACAAGTGCAGCAATAGCCCATTGATCAGAACCCTGTGCGACAAGAATGAGTTGTTTGTAGATGTTCGCAAGCGCCTCCCAGTTTGCAGTCCTTCTTGGTTCGAGCGTTGTGGTGAGTTTTGCCTCGCGGATAGCCTGCTGGAGCAGTTGCGGAATGTTTGCCTTATCTTGTTCTGTTGGACTTGGTTTAGACGCGACTGCGTTTGCAATAAGCAGGTTTGTTGAAGCAAACGTGCGATGGTACGAGTCTGAAAATGGATTATGTGCGAGCGCTTTTCTCTGGAACTCATACGTTTGGACGCCGTCGTTGCGTTGAGCAGCAAACAACGACCGCACCATATAGTACTCGCCGGCATACACGCGGAACACGCCAAATCCCGCAACACCGACAAGCGCAAACGCGACGGTCGCAATAATCAGCGCGAAGATTTTTGATGTTTTTTCTGTACTGATCCGTTCAACCGTTTCTGGTGCAACCAATCGTACGGCAAACACGTGGAGCAAGAGCTCAGAAATCCGCTGATCTTTTTCTGCTTTCTTTACCAACACAAATATACTGAGTGTGAAGTACATCAACGCAAGAACAAGGATGTTTGCGGGGAGAACAATTTGTTCGGCAATGAGAATGAGGAGCAATACTGACAACTTCCACGTTGACGCGCGGAGTGGCAACGCGAAACGGATGATAGAAATCATAAGGAATACCCAAGCTGCCAGTCCCAACAAACCGAGTGTTGTAACAATATGGAGTGGTTCAACGCGCCCAAATGAAAACCGCATTGTCCAAAGATCTGGTATCATATTTTGCGCGACCGGGCGGAACTGCGTAAACGCTTCACCATATGACTCGGGGCCGAATCCAAAGAATGCGCTTTTTGGTTTTTTCAACACATCAATAGCGATGGACCAACTGGTTTGAAATGGTGGCAAAACAGGGTTGGCGAGTTTACCGGGGAGCATAAAGTACCCATTGATCACAACGCCTGCGGTCAATAGTGCGGCAACAACACCTTCAAATATTTTTCTCCTTTTTTCTGCTTGCGTCACCTGTGCGTGTTGCGAAAACGAGATCCATTGAATGAGCATGAGTGGGAGAAGGAATGTAATACAAATCAGTGGCGAACCAGCCAAGTTAAACAACACCGAGTTTGGCATATTCATTCCGGGAATGAGGTTGAAAAGGCGCGTTACTCCATATCCTGTGGCTTGCGCGAGTGAAACAACACTCAACACAACGCCGGCGATGTTTAACAAGCGTACATACAATGCTGTTTTTGCATGAATGATTGTTGTTGCTAAGATAAAAACGAGTGTGAGCGCGATGACAAGCATTCCACGGCCCCACAAAACCTCGATAGGGTAGGGTGTGGCAATAAAAGTAGACACAAGTACTGTTCCTGCGTATGCCAGCATTGGGACAAGGAGTGGAGAAACCGTAATGCGCACGGTATTTTTTGCAATCGCCAAAATTCCCCACACTGCAAGCAAAATGATCGCGGTTACTGCCAAAAAGATCCGCTTGTTAAAATCAAAAAAATCAGTTGTCGTGGGGAGAAATAATAATGGTGCGACTAACACTGCGCCATAAAATGCTATCAACGCCACTTTTCGGCCAAAAACGCTGATATCTTTCGCGGTTGTTATATACATATCGCCTTTACACTACCACATTATCAAACACTATCACATTACTGAATTTCCCACCAGGTAATGTCCAGCGGGGCAGATGGAGGCGCGGTCGCGCCAATGGTAAATCCAGTTCCAGCTTCCTTATTTTTCACATAGAGCGTCACGCCATCGGGATTTTTGTCCGTGGTGACGTAGAGTTGGGTTGTGTCTTTTACCTGAGGATACGACACAACGACATCGGTTTTTCCTGCTTCAAGGGCAACATGTCCCTTTTGCGCGTTGGCGTCCGATTGACCGGTGACGGTTGTTGACAATTGTTCCTGTGGTCCGGCGATGATGCTGTTCAGCGCATAGTTTTCTGATGCCTGTTGTGTTGGCAAGTACTCGGTTGGGTTTTGTGTTTCCGGTGCAGACGTTGGATTTTGTGCACCCAACTGTTGTGCTTTGGCAAAATCACTGTCCGCAAGCGGTTTTACTTCAGGCTTTATCGCTGAAATTGCTTGGTACACGCGGCCTCTACTCGAGTATCCGCGGGCGTCGTCCGGTGCCAAACTCATGGCGCGGTTTGCTGCCTCGAGCGCTTGGTTTAAATATCCGACAATAGTTTCTTTGTCTTGCGGCGTTTGATCGGTTGTCGCGTTTGAGAGGTCAACTGCTTTTTGAAGAAAACCGTTGGCGAGCGAAAGCTCATAGTTAAGGTCGTTGGACTGTGTGTTCTGTGCATCCGCCAGTGAGTTTGTCGAAGCCTGCGTGATATCCGCTACGCTTGTGTCTTGCGCCTGTTGGCTCACGGGAGAGAGGAGTGTTGGCGCCTTAAACGAAGACGAGTATGTGTTGAGGGCAAACGCGCCGGCGATAGGGGTGAAGAAAAGCGCAGTATAGAGCGCAATGAGTTTAAGAGAAAAATGTGCGGCTGTTTTTACGTGCGTGGCGCCTGCAATAGAAACGGGGAGTTGGTGCGCACTTTGTGCTTGTTGTACCACTTGCGCCGGTTGAGCAATGATGGGCTGTTCAAACAGGGAACTGGGCATACATCTATAGTACTCAATATCTGGTAGGGGTGTCAAGATCATTTCTTCGCATGGTGTTTGCGATTTTTCATGTATTGGCGAAACGTAGGAAAGAAGATGACAAATGCGAGAATGAGCATAGAAAGCGTTACATTTATAGCTGCGATATTTGTCATTTGTTCAACAGTCATGAGTAATCTCCCTGAGAATATGAAAGGAATACTGTTAAAAGACTTCCAAAAAGTGCAATAAAAGAGCCAAGCATGGTAACAAACGCAAGGTGTTCTTCACTAAAATTGAGCATATATTTTTCCTTTCATTTTACTTTTAATAGCGATGCTAGTTATCCAGCACGCTGAGCATACAAATAGACCAATCTCTACAATTAAGAGATTATCGCCTTTGAGACTATTTGTCAAAACATACGTTGCAAAAAATACTTGACCTATATCGCTTAAAATATCCGCGACCTGTTCCCATCCTGCATGAGGAGAATAAAAACGATTCTGTCGCTGCACATGTTTTGGCATACACAGTATTGTGAACCACTGATCGAACAAACACCGAACGAAAATAAAACTGGGGTATGAAATAGGTAGGTCGGGTCTACCCTTTTGAAACTGCCAAAGATTGGGACTTCCCGTTAATTGAGGAAATAGTACTATTTATCAACTTCTTTCTACTTTTATGGGTAGGTCGGGCCTTAGCCAAGGGTTGTTCTGCCCAAGCCAAGTAGTAAGTCCCGAACTTGCCATTGACACCCATTGTATATTCGTATATCATCGAATATAGGCATAAAATATATGAAAAAAATCGAATATGTGTGGAATCACCTTCTGTATGAAGCGTTGGAGAAAAAGAACTTCTCGTTCGGTCAACAGGAATTAGCCCAAGAACTCCACCTGTCTTCATCCACGATTCATCTCGCAATCCAACCACTTCGTCGCATGGGGGCGGTGCGGATAGGGAAGCGCCATTCAGAGGTCATAGATGCGGAAAAAATTCTGTACCATTGGGCAAATCATCACAGACTTCAGCCGACTCTGCAGATGAGTGTAAACTTACCGGTCACGGAAATAGAGGGGTTGTTGCCGGATCAAACACTGCCGACGGCATACACCGCACTGCGTGAACGGTTTGGTGAGCCGCCGACAGATTATGATAAAGTGTACTGCTACCACCGCGATCCTTCTGTCGTTGGTCAACGGTTTGAGGGACACCGCACGAACGGTCCGCTGAATCTTTTTGTTCTTTTAGCAGATGAACGGCTCTACACATACAGATCTCAGGTGACGCTGGGACACATGTTTGTTGATCTTTGGAATCTCCCGGATTGGTATGCGAAAGACGCGGTAACGTTTGTGAAAGGAAAGATCGATGCCATATTATCGTGATCAGGTCACTCAAAAAAGCTGGGAATTTTTGCAGACGCTCGCCCGGCAGTATCGTTTTACACTCGTCGGCGGATGGGCGGTGTGGCTGTACACACATCAGTTGAAATCAAAAGACATTGACATGATCGTTGAGTTTGATGTGCTGGAAAAGCTTCGGACGGATTATCAGCTTTTTAAAAATGACCGGTTGAAAAAATACGAAATTACGCAGGAAGAAGTACAAGTGGATATATACGTTCCGCATTATTCGAATTTAGGTATTCCCGCAGAAGATGTGTTGACGCGCGCACAGCACATTGAGGGGTTTTCTGTTCCGGCAATAGAGGATTTACTTGTGCTGAAGTATACGGCGTATTCCGGCCGAGTTGGGACTGCAAAAGGACGGAAGGATCTCGTGGACATTGTAAGTCTTTTGCAGCTTCCGCAGTTAGATCAATTGAAAGTTCCGCAAAAAGTCTTCGATCTTGCTTTTTCTCAGACGGATCTCCCGGAATTAAATATGAATGTGCATCAATTTTCCCGGTTGAAGAAACAGTGGAAGAAGTCAGCGTAAATTTACTGTGTTTTAATCAACCAGTACGTAAATGTGATGTCCTGCGGTACAGGTTGGAGTACGGCAACGGTAAATCCTTCGCCGGAGATTTTAGTTTTCACGTACAACACTTGGTTACGCGTATCGGACTGCGGAGTCAAGTAGACAAGTGTGCGGTCGTCAAGCGTGGTGTTGGCAATGATGAGTTCAGTTTGTCCGGCTGGCAAAACTGCGGTGCCTGCGCTGGCGTTGCTTGTTGATATCCCGGCGAGTTGGCCAGAGCTGGTTGTGGTAAACGGTGACGCAATAACAAGCTGGCCTGTCGTGAGCTGATGAAACGTTGCAGAACCGGATGCGTCTACCGAGCCAACAACATTTCCGGTTTCGTCATAGAGTGCGAGTAGTTTACCAAAGCCGGAAAGGGTGTTTGGGGTCGCCGAATCTGTTGCGAATGGAGAAGCGCCAAGTGAAAGTGATGTAGTTCTGATTGTATTTGTATAGATTGATCCAGAAACATACAGATCACCGTTTACACTTACCCCACCGATACTATCTATAGTAAGCACTCCGGCGAGGAAGTTGAGTGTTCCATTTCCTGATGGTTGGATATATAAAGTATCATTTTGGAGTGGATCGATACTGATGCTGTTTCCGGTGAGTGCGAGGGAGTTGTGTACACTGAGGCCGGTTGCGAACTGAGCGTAGGAGAAGTCCGCTAAACCTTGGACTGAGAGGAAGTCTGAAGCAATAATCGCCTTTGGCGCCAAGACTTCAGCAAGTGTAATGTTTTTGTTGGTTTGGGTATTGAGCTGAGTCAAGACGGTTTCAATATCCAGGTTATTGGCGGGCAAGAGCGTAGCGATGAGTGTGCTGAGGTCCTGCGGGAGTGAGGCTGATGCGAAGTAGCCGCTGGCGGTTGCAGTATCCACGGCGGTGCGGACGGCAAGCGAGACGCGGTCGTCAAGGCCGGAGATCGTGTTGGCCTCAATATTTCCCGCGCGCAGTGTACCAGCGATGGTTGCGTCACCAAGTGAGGCGTTCACTGCTTCGAGTGTTTGAACACGTGCGGATTGCGCGGTAAATGTGTCGGTAGTGAGCTGGCCAGTGAAGGTCGCGTTACCGCGTGCATCAATACTCATGAGTGTGGATGGGGTTGCGGTGTCTGGCTGTGTTCCAAGAATCGTGAAGATGTCGGGGTCCAAGCGGAGGGTGAGCGCGGAGTCAGTCGCGTTGGAACGGATGAACTGAGCAGAAAGCGTTGCGGTATGAATGATGTTTGCGTCAAGGTGTTGAATCTCGGCAAGCGGGGACTCAAGTTTTTCTGTCTTGATAAGTTTGGATGTGAGGAGTTGGACGTTTGCCCACAGTGCTTTGAAGAGATCAAGGTTTGCAGAGCTCAAGCCCCCGAACTGGTCTTTTGCGGTTTGGCCGATGTCTGCGATCGATCCGCTTGGAGAGGCGATAGCATCGGCAAGCACTTGTTGTGCAGAAACTGATACGGCACCTTGCGCGACATAGTCTGGATTCAAAAACCCATCCGCGGTTAGCTCGCCGGCAAAGTAGCCCAGATGGACAAAGGCCTCAATCGTGGGTTTATCACAAGTGTCATTCTGGAGGCCCGAAGGGCCGATAGAATCCCCTGAATTTTGTGAGATATCGCTCCCTGCGGTCGCTCCAGGACACTGTTGCCATGCCTCCAGCGCTTTGGCGACGACGTACCCCGCGCGGGTGGCTTTCATGGCCAGGCCGGGTTTCGTTGAAGAAGTGAGGAAGTCGCCCACGGCAATTGCTGAGGAGGCCGGGTCAATTTTGACCGGAAGCTGTCCGATCAATCCGACAATGACGTAGCCGGGATCACCTTCATGGTCTGATCCGCCCACAAAACCTGCTTTATTTGAGATAACGCCCATAGGTCCGGTAGCGGAAGCAGTACACCTGGTCACCCCGCCGCTAGGCCCCTGGCAGAGCACGTCACCAGGAAGAAGCTCCTCATGGGGATCTTCTTTGCGGAAATACTCGGCAAAGTCCACGCCTGCGGTAGTATATGAGATTCCTCCTGACCCATTGCCTTGAATTTTGCCGATGATCGTCGAGTCGCCCCTCATGAAGTTGATAAACCGGTCGCCGGTATCAGGGTTGGTGGCGTCGCTTCCCAGACGCAGGACCAGGGCGGTGGGGTTGTTGGATCCTACACCAGAAAGGTTTTCAATCATCGCAGAAGCAGTCGCAGCTTGGGTATCGGTTACGTGGAGCTTCCAGAGAGGTGTAATCTGACCCACGCCCAGATTGGTCGTGGTATCGTCATAGAGAATTTGGATGGGGCTGCTGGAACCGACCTGTTCGCTGCTATAGCCGATAGTAACAGACATGGTGTTTTTGGTGTAGTAAAGGACATCCATGTAGGCGGGGACATTAGTGCCGGATGGTGAACCGCTGAGCGTGTGGGCGTGGCCATCGTTGGAGGTGCCGGTGCCAACAGCATTTTCACCCGAGGTATCATTAGTAGCTGCGCTAGTGACAATAGAATATGTATGAGTGTGGGTCGCGCCGCCGCCGGTACCACCGGCGGTACTGTTTCCGCGGGGGAAGCCACTGTCTAAGCTGCTTTTTCTGGTCCAACCCAACGGAGGAGTAGCATCAAAAGCGACGAGTGCGCCCTGTTCATACGCACGTGCTTGGTCGGGGGTAGCTGGAATAAAGTCTTCGTATGGAGGTAGGGATGTATCAGCATTGTTGGCTGTGGTAGTGGAACTGGTTGAGTGGGTTTGACCGCCACTGGTAGCTCCGATGTCGTACTGGCAGGTAGAAACAGTAGCACTGGGTCCACTCGTGGTCATGGCGGGTATGGTGTGGTTGTGAGCAGCAGAGGTGCCACCAGTACCTCCATACGTAGTACTACCCCGGGTGAAATTGGTATTTAGGACAGTGACGTTGCTCCAGCCGGACACCAGCGAGCTGTTGTAGAAAACGATACCGCTGGTGGGAATCAGTCCCGGTGCATTTTTGCTGCCGAAGACGATATTAACATAAGGAGGAATATTGTTGGCAGAACCACTGGTGGCACTGTATGTATGAGTGTGATATTGGTAGGCAACGGAATTTGCACAACTGTTCCAAGTTACCTTTCCACCGGATTGGGAACTTGTGCCGCTGATGGCGACCGTATGAGTATCCGCCCCTTCCGTACCGCCATAGCTAGTGTTGCCGCGGGGGAATTTATTGTCCAGGGCGGAAACTTGCGTCCAACCGGCTGGGACAGAGGCGTTGAACATGGAGATAAAATTTCCACTCCAGGATTGGCTGGCAGAAGATACACTGCTATTTCCGTAGACCATATAGATGTCTTTAGAGCCGTTGGGAATCGAAGGGACGCGGGCCCAAATCTGTGTATCAGCGGTGTTACAGCCCTGCTCGATCCAGTAGGTGAGCGGCGTTTGCGAGTCGCTGTCGCTGAAGCGGATGTCATCGCAGTCCGACTGCATTTTACCGGCGGAAATGAGGGAGGCTGTATCCACCTGAACCAGAACATCGTAATTTGTAAGCGTACCGCCGCCGTTGGTGAGGGTAATGGTCTGTTGGTAGTTGAATTTGTTGCGGAACGCGATGGCGCCGGCCACATCCAAGTTTTTACTGGGAGTTAATGTGCCGATGCCCACATTGCCCGAGGATGCCTGGAGCGCAAGGTTTCCGGCAGATTGAATAGTAGAATAGCTTCCGAAATCCGAGAGCTTTAAGGATGAAGACCCGATCGTAAGTGTTCCGGCTACCGTAGCGTGGCCTTGCCAGTCCACCCCGAACTTGTCCAATCCGTCGCCCTGGAGCTTGATGAGATTGCCCCAGTCGCCGGTCTTGTTCACCCAAATGGCATTGCCGTTGGCTTGCGCATCCACGTCTGCGGCATCCGGGTGGAGCGACACCGTGCCGGCGTTCCGGCCCAGTCCGCCGGTGATGACGTCCAGTCGCAAATTCTGCGCCGCGCCGGAGTAGTTGTAGAGCCGGACCGTATTGGCATCGGCTTGCTCGATGGCAAAGCGTTTGCTGCTCCGGTACAGTTCCCCGATCTCTCCGGCAGTCAACGCCCGACTATAGACAAACGTCTCATCCAGTTGCCCGGCCCAGGGGTTGCTGGTGGCGTCACCGTCGATACCTAAATAGAAAGCTCCGGCATTAGCCAGCGTCTCGGTGGCAGAAATACTCGTATCACTGGCTACCTCCTCACCGTCCACATACAGCTTGATATTAGTTGTCCCATTCTTGACCGCGGCCACATGGTGCCAGGCATTGTCGTCATACGTGGCCACGGTCGAGGTGGCAGAGTCTTCGGGGAAGCTTATGCTGTCATCGTCAATGCCAAATGTCAGATCACCATCGGATTCCATGAGGAGTTTGTAGCCGGGGCCACTGGTTCCATAGGATAATGTTGGCGAAGTGAAGTTTGCTGTCCAACGGGCGCTCCCCTTACTAATACGAACTTCATCTAACCAGCCATTTAAGGGAGCACCGGGACCCGAATCTCGCTCGCCAACTACTAAGAGATTTGCATTATCTGTAATAGTACCTGAAATTGATCCTGTTGTTCCAATTTGCGTACCGTCAATGAACATATACAAATTTGTTCCGCTTCGTACAACAGCAACGTGGTACCACGTAGCGCTTGAAGGCGTCCAAGCCTTTGTTATCGTTGTGCTGTTATACGCAAACTCAAGATTATTCGCGTTATATCTAACAAACCACCCATCCCCTCCCGCCATACTTGCCCCATGGGTAACAAGATATGCCGTATTAACAACGTTAAACCTTATCCGGAAATCAATCGTAAAATCCCCTGACGCAAAATCCCAATCCGCATGATCTGGGCTTGTAACATAGTCTCCGGTTCCATCAAATAATCCACTCGCTCCGCCGAATTTGCTTTGGGCGGTATCTATTTGGGCGTTGCCGACGGCGGTCATGGTGTGAGGGGACGAGGAATCATCGGTAAAAGTAGTACTGGTATCTGCACCATCTGCGTGGAGAAGAAGTTTTGTATTTGTGTCATCTGCTGTTCCACCATCCGTCTTTGCCACCATGTAATCCGGATTGGTGGCGATGGTGGCGTGCTTGAACCAGCCGCCCAGGGTGAAGGAGTCGGAAGCGATAAAGTTCATGCCTTGGAATCTATTCCCGTTGCCGGAGTTATATAGATCAGTTATTTCTTGGGTGGAAAGCACTTTTTTCCAAAAACCAACTTCGTCAATGCGACCGTTGAATGGAAATGAACCCGCAGCCAACGCACCAATGTCAAACTGTGCCGTACCATCTCTTACGCCTGTTGTGTGGGCAACGGTATCAAATGCGCCATTATTGACACTAATGCCGATGGTATTGTTGACGCTATCATGATAGGCAACCACAAAATACCACGTATTTGCTGACATTGCGCCAAATGTAGCAGCTTGAACGGAAGTATAGGTAGAGCCATCACTGCTTACATAAAACCGGAATTTGTTTGCACTGCCGCGCTCCAAAAGATACTCGTACTGTCCTGCTGATGCAGACCACTTGCCAAGAACTTGCGTGTCTGTAGAAAGCGAATCCATATACACCCATGCTGAAAAAGTGAAATCAATATCCCCCGTACTCAAAGCCGCATTGTCTGTGATGCTCAAATACTCAGTGTTGGCTGCGATGAACTGCCCGGCGTTGCCGACTTTTCCGGGATTGCTGGTGACGGTGTTGTTGTCAGTGAGCGTATTACTTCCGACCGAATCCGTGCGACTGCCGGAAGTTTCATCAAGTTTCCAGTACGAAATAAGATTGGTATTGAGCGTACGATTCGTGTCTGTAGTAAAGTTTGACGGTGAGGCGCAGGTGGTGCCCGAGCCGGTGCAGAAGTAGTCGTTGGTGCCGTCCAGGGTAATGGCTTTGTTGACGCGGCCGGCGGCCTGGTAGGTGGGGCCGTTCAAGTCAATCAAGTCCCGGGCAGCCGTGCCTTGGGCGTTGTCCAAGTCCCCGGAGGCTTCCTCCATCTTGTACCAGGAGAGGAGAGTAGGATCCTGGGTGTTGTGGTCGGTCTTGGCTTGGTCATCTATCTCGATCCACTTGGCTCCGTCGTAAATCCAGCCTTCGGTCAAAAGATCACTTGTGTTTTGGTTATGCGCGACTTCCAGGTAACTGCCGTTGGCGACCGCGGTTCCATTGTTCGTGTACAGGCCATTCCCGCCGGGGGCGCCGCCCACGACGTCGCTGCCGATCCAGGCCACGCCGTAGCGGGTGAGGTAGGTGTTGGTTTTGGTGGAGCCGCGGGCGAACACGTACTTGAGTTTGAGCGACGAGCCGGGCGTATTGAATTGGCAGAAGTACTCGTACTCGGTGGGCGACTGGCCAGTGTTGGTATTGGTGTTACTGCATTGGTAATAGTTTGATCCAGCGTCGTTGGAAGCCCACACGGTGACCGTATTGGACGCATCGGAGGAGTCCGTCACATATTGCGACCAGATATAGGCCTGGCTGAAGGACTCGCTGGTGGTGTAGGTTTTGCTGATGAAGTTGCCGGACGTGGCCGTGGCGTTATTGTCCACCCCCATGGTCTTGACGCCGGAGGCCGCCGAGCCGACCGCTTCCAACGTATAACCGACGGCCAGGGACGTGGTGTCCTCGTCAATAAGGAGCGGCCCGCCGGTGGGGACGTTGGCAGAAGAATTGTATGTTTTGATATTCGTATCACTATTTAAGTCAATCTTAGACAGCCCGCCCAGCGTCGTCGAGTTGAGGCCCACGTACATGAACTGGTTATTGTAATCCGGAGCAACCGCGCCAACTGTATTAGTACCTGTCGAAATGTAGCCCAACTGCTGGTTGGCATCCGCGCCTCCGCCGCCGAGGGTGGTCGCGTGGGACTGGAGCGCCCGGTAGCCGACCTCGTAGATACGCTTAACTTGGGAAGCGGAAAGTTGTGTCGCGGTGACCATCACCTCGTCCACGCGGCCCCGTAGCGCATTAAACGCCGTCGTGGCCTGGGTGGCGCCGATTTGGAAACGGGTGGGGGTCTGGGCTGTGCCGGAAAGAGTCGTTGAGTTATAAAGTGTCCCATTGACAAAACACTTGAGCGCGCTTGACCCATCGGAGGTCAAAACGACGTGATACCAGGTGTTGACCACGGCCGGGATGCCGGTGCCCAAGTCTGTCGCGGTCGGGCCGGTGTTGCCAGCGAAGCAGGTGAGGTTGGCGTTGGTGCCGTCGCCTTTGGTGCCGATGCCCCAGGAAACAACCGAGGCGGAGTTGGCGTCGGCGGAGACCGCCATCTCCCGCGTGCCGTTGGTAGTGGTGAGCGTGGTGGGGTAAATCCAGGCGGAAACGGTTTTGATGGTGTTGATGTTTTGGTTTACGAGTCCTGCGCTCGTTGTTGCCGTTGCGGCAGAGGCGCCCAGCGTGGCAGCCTGTCCGCGGACGCCGGAGGCAGTGTACGTAGGTGCGGTGGTCCCGTTCAATAACGCGCTTCCGCTTTGATTTGATGATGCGTCGGACAGCCCCGACCCGTAACCGGAAGTGAGCGGCCACATGCCGACGACGTTACCCATAAGTTCTTCAGAAACATAGTCTTTGGTGTAGTATTTGGCGGAGCCGCTTTGTTCGTCGCCGTTATCGTTGCGGCTGCTGACGGTGGATTTATCCTGAATGACAGCGACCCCCTGATTGGTTCCGATGTACAGCGTATCGCTGGTTCCGTCTACAGCAGAGGTTCCTTCGGTTACAGAAAGATTGCTGGGAGAAGATTGGATGGTTGGCGGGAGCGGGGCAATCGCAACATTTTTCGCGTACGGGTTCGTGGGGACGGTAAAGTTATCGGTCCAGCGGGCATGCCCTTTGGTAAAACGGAATTCATCCATGTAGCCATTAAGATCATATCCACAACCGTTGAACGGAGAGCAGCCGACGGCCAACGCAGAGGTGTAGTTTGCCGCTCCGGCACTAATGTTGGTTTTGGTGGCGACGGATATCCCATTAATGTAGATGTTCGCCCGAGTACCATATCGGACAAACGCAACGTGGTACCATGTGCCTGTTGACGGTGTCCAGCTTCCGTTGAAGCTAATGTTGTCTGCTCCTGCATTTCTTATGGCCATGTAGATGATATTTGACGTAGTCCAGTAAAGCTGAAGATAGTTATTTACGTCCGTTGTTTGTTCGACGAACATAGTATTTTGTAAAACTGAAAAGTTAACCCAAAGATCAATAGTGAAATCTCCATTGCCAATATTCCAGTCTTCGCTGTCGGCGGCGGATACGTAATCGCCGGTGCCGTCTAAAAGTATGGAAGAGGGACCGAATTTCTTTTGAGCAGTAGATATTTGTGCGTTTGCGTTTGTTGTCAGCGTGCGGGCATTCGGCGAACTGTCAGTAAACGTGGTTGCGCCGTTTGTGCCATCCGCGTGGATGAGAAGCTTGGTGAAGGAGTCGTTGCCGGCATTTGCCCAGACGTTGTCCGGCGTGCCATTCGTTCTGGCGGCAGTATCGGCGGGTATGGAAGTCCATTTTTCCAGCTGATTTTCCGTCGAGTTCAGGCCGTAGAGCGTACCTTTGGACGTAAGGGCTACATTTTGATAGGCGTCATTGGTGGCATCGGAATAGGAGTAGGCCGTGGCGTCGGTTTCGTTGACGACGGTCACTCCTGCGTCGGTGGCGGCACCGACAAATTGTCTCGGGCTGACCTGGCCGGTGGCGGTCCAGGAATAGCACTGATAGTTGGTCGCGTCCAAAGCGCTTTCGCGGGCGGTAAAACTGGTTGTCGTGGTGTTATCGGTGACGACAGTTTTGGCGCTGGCGGTGGTACAGCTGGCCAGATTGACCGGCGTGGTGGTGCCGGAGTGACCGGCGGAGGTGATGACGATGTTCGGATTAGTGTTGAATTTATAGGGCAGATTGACGGTTTCGCTGGCAGAACTCAAGCTAAAATATCCCCAGCCGCTGACGGTCGTGGTTTGGGTGGGAGCGTTGGGGATGACGTTGGCCGCTACGTCGTTGACGTTGTTATTTACTATACTAACAGTTCCATTTAATCCGCTTACTCCCATTCCACCGTTACGCTCGGCTATATTTCCCAGGTAATCACGCCATCCTGTAGTCTGATATGATCCACCGCTATCAGTGGAAAAATCGATTTTTACCAATCTCTGGTTATTCGCGTTTAATCCTGCATGCATTTTTCCGTTCAACACAGAAACAGATGAAACGACGTTAGAGCCAGATGCGGCGAGTAAATTATTTGACGTCAGCCATGTCCCGCCGCTACTAAAATCCATCCAAAGTTTCTGCGTGTCTGCATCGATAATGTCAACATTTGTATTGCTGGCTACGATGATCGCTCGTTCGGGGAACTGCTGTTTGGTGCCTCTGGTTGAGCCGGAGGGTTCCACGAACCAGGAGGCGATTTTGAAGACATCTCCGGTGTTGTATTTGGCATCCGTAAATTTGACCGAGACGCCCGTTCCAGCCAGGGACTGACTAGTCCCTGGGGTGACGGTTACTCCCGTAGCTGAATTTCCGTTATAGTTTGTCCAATCAAACGTGGTGGGAGACTTGATGGTGACGTAGATAGTTTTGGCGTTGCTCGCGTACGTTCCGCTCGCCTGGAGAAGCGAGCCGTTGTAGGTGCTAGAGAGGTTGGGGTTGGGTGTCCAGATCGTGGAGTTTTGTGAGAATGACGCGCTGGTGGTGGCGACGGCCAGGGTGACGCCGTTGTACCAGTTGGGATCGATGCCGAGTTCGACTTGGACTTGGGCGGAGGAGTCGCGCGTGCGGTCGTAGTACACGGTCTTGTTGACGGTGGAGCTTCCGAGATACGTGTTCCCGGCGTTGTCGGTGGTAGCCGCGGACATGGTTTGGCCGCCGATGAGGCCGGCGCGGAATGGGGCGGCGGGGGTGGGATTGCCGGTGGTGGCACTCACTTGCGTGGGAGCAGAAACCGTGGTGTTGGCGCTGTCCGTTTTGGTGGTGTCCAGCAGATTGTCAAAGTACATGCCTTTGGTATTGAGGTTGTCGTTGGGACTGGTGCCTTCGCCCACACCGGTGTAGTCGTCGGCATAGAGCTTGTACTCGTTGTACTTGCTGCCCTTGTCAATACTGGCCGCGGCCGTAACCTGCGTTTGTGGTTTAAAGATGAACTTGACGTAGCCGGAGCCGGAGGTAGAAGTGTTCGTGACCACGCCCAGCATGCCGTCAAATAATTTTGCGGACGTAACCGCAGACCCCGCGGTGTCGCTCGTGTACACATAGTCGCCTTTGGCAACCGTTGTCGTATTTTTGATTGTTACATTCACCTCGCCGCCCACGGCCACCATACAGATATCATTGGCGTCACAGTTTCCATCACTATTTGCATCGTTTATTGTTCCAAGCCCAACGCCGGTAATAATGCCGTACATCCCTTTGCTGTACGGCGTTGTGGTAGTCGTGAACGCGGAGTTGTTTGACGTGTCCACGATCACAATCGCTTTTTGTGCCACTGTGCCACCGCTTTTATTCTGCATGAGCATGCCCATGCCGTTGCCCGCCAAAATTGTTCCGGCCGCGTAGATGTTTCCGTCTTTGTCCACATAGAACTTCTCAATGGTCGCGTTTTGAACAGAGAGAAGTTTTGCTCCCTGGGTTGTGAGCGAGTTCGCAGCATTCAGCGTGAATGCCACCGTATCCAGACTATTCACCGCCTGTGAACTAATCGTTGCGGTGCGCACGGTAATAAGCCCGCTGTTTGCAACGGTGAGCAGATTCATCGCGTTGTTGTCGCGGAGCGTAAGGGGGGTGTCGGTTGCAATAAGCGAACTGATCGTTGCGGTGCGGTTGGCGGTCAAAAAGCCGTCGTTACCCGCGTAGCTTCCGTTAATGTCTACGCTCCCGCTAAAGTTTGTGAGATTGAGCGCATCCACAAGCGTGATGCGTGTTTCACCACTGGCACCGAGAATATCACCACCGTTCACCTGTAAGTCCGGCGACACAATGACTTTTGTTCCGCTTGCATTGAGCGAAAGATCTCCCGGAGATGTAATCGTGTTGCCGCCAACATTGAGTGTACTTGCCAGATCTACCGCAGCGTCAATCGTGATTTTTGTGGTATTTGCGGTTGTAATAACTACATTTGTGCCGTCGTGTGCGATGTCAATGTAATCGGTGCCGCCAGCATCATAGATACGCGCGGACTCACGGTTTGTTGGGTAGAGGTATGTTCCACCATCGGTCCACACCGTTGCGGCCGCGTAACTCGCAAATTGGTTCCATGTTGAACCATCAGAGTAATACACAGAGTCGGTTGCGGTGTTGTATACAAGGCTTCCTTTGCCGATCGTGGTGGGGTTTGTAAAGAATCGCCCAAGTTGAAACTGGCCGCCAAGGCCGAGGTCACCAGACGATGTTGCGTACCCTTGCGTGCCGTAATCGTTGATCGCAAAAAGCGTATTTGTCCCATCGCGGAAGTTGAGCACCCCGGTATTCCCAATATCAAAATTAAACGTGGTCGCGATAGAGGTGAGATCGCCGCCGTTGAGTGCAAGATCACCAGCAGTAATAATGTTGCCGGTTGCCGGTGCAACACTGAAGTTTGCGCCGCCTACGGTTAAGTTCGCGGTGGTCACGTCCAACCCGTTGATTGCGTCCACATTGCCGGCGAGGGTCATCTGCCCGGTTCCCGTGGTGATCGCTTGGTTATTGATTGTGTTTAACCGGAGGAATGTGTTCGAGTCAAGAAGAATGTCTCCTGTTTCTGTTCCTCCCCCAATTTGTAATCCCACATTGCGTCGTGCCGCGATCACATTATTGGCGAGCGTTGCACCATTAAACGTAAGCGTTCCTGTTGTTGTTGCGTTTCCACTAACCCCAAACACCTGGAACTTTGCCGAACTTGTCGCACTCCCGCCCACCGCGATATCGAGCGTACTATTCCCCGGTGAAAGTACAAGATTGTCCAACTGCCAATAGTTTGTTCCAACGGTTGCCCAACTTGTCGCGCAGTCCGCCATGTCGAAACATAATGAACCAGAGAGATAGATATTTTTCCACTGGAGCGCAGTTGAACCAAGATCATACGATGCATCCGCATTTGGACCGGTATCGCCAGCCACTTGAAGTTTAAATGACGTTGGATTGACAGTCCCGATTCCGACATTTCCGCCGTTTGTAATAAACAATCTGGATGTTAATCCCAAGTCTCCACCAACGGATGTGCGAAGGTTATATGTCCCGCCGTTTAAAACATCGTATGTTGTTGCCGGATCTGCCCCTGCGGGAGCGGCAATCGCGAGGTTCCCGGAAATACTTGCCGTTGGATTTCCACTGTTAACGTTGATGAACGCAAACTTTGCGCTTGTTGTTGCCTGTCCGCCAATCAACATATCAACGGTGGAGTTGAGTGGATACAGGGCGCCGGTAGCCTGATTCCACCAGCTTGCGCCACTTCCCGAACCTACCGCTGTCCAAGTACTTCCGTTGTAAAAGAAGATGTTACTGGATGTGGTGTCGTAGTAGAGCGCGCCTGTTCCAAGTCCCGTAGGTGCGGTTGCGAATCGTCCCAGTTGGAACTGTCCGCCAAGAGTAAGGTTTCCCGAAGAACTGGCGTTGCCTTGTGTTCCACCGTCGGTAATGGAAAACAGCGTGTTTGTCCCATCGCGGAAGTTCAGCACTCCAGTGTTGCCGATGTCAAAGTTAAACGTGGTCGCGATAGAGGTGAGATCGCCGCCGTTGAGCGCCAGGTCGCCGGCAGTCGTAATGTTTCCGGTTCCTGGTGCAACGCTAAAGTTTGCACCGCCCACGGTTAAGTTCGCGGTGGTCACGTCCAACCCGTTGATTGCGTCTACATTGCCGGCCAACGTGATAAGACCCGTACCTGTGGTAATCGCTTGGTTGTTTGTTGTATTGAGTTTCAACCAATTGTTTGAATCAATAATAATGTTTCCGGTATACGTGTCGCCAATCTGCAGTCCAACATTGCGCCGTGCCGCAATGACATTGTTAGCCAATGCTGCCCCGTTAAACGTGAGCGTACCGGTGGATGTCGCATTCCCACTTTCGCCAAACACCTGGAACTTTGCCGCCGCCGTCGAGTTTCCGCCAATTGCCAAATCATACGTCGTGTTGCCCGGTGCCAACACCTTGTTGTTTAACTGCCAGTAGTTGGTACCAACCGTTACAGGATCAGTCCATGTTGGTGTGCTTGCTCCGGCAGAGGTCAGCAAATATCCGCTTACGCCCTGTGCCGTCACCCCCAGCACACCCGAGCCGTTTGTGTATGCCACTGCGCCCGCGGTGTTAAGCCCGCTAAACGTAATCGTTCCGCTTGAAGTAATGCCGGTCAGTCCGGTGATTGTCCCTGTTGCTGTGAGGTTGCCGTTGTTTGCAATTGTGAACTTTGCTACCGAAGATGCCGACGCGGTAAAAATATCCTGCGACTCGGTTTGGTTCAATATTGCCAACGCTTTTCCATATGTTGTGGCGTTTGTGAGATACAGCCCGCCAATGTTCGCGGGTGCAGTTGTTGTTCCAACAACCAACTGGGATGCAACAGTGGCGGCGTAGTTTGCAACAAGTACCTCGGAGTCTATAATCACGTTGCCTTTGTTGAACGTGCGGAGCGTGAGATCGCTGGAGTTAAACATTTCACCAGCCTGCAAATACAGTGGTGCCGAAGATTTTATGTACGATGCGGTTGGATTAGTAAAAATCAGATCATACGCGATTAAAACATCACCCGATGAGGTAAACGACGTTGGTAAATTACTCGTCACCGCGGTTTCTGAAACGGAAAAAAGAGACGACCCGTTATCCGTGATGTTCAGCAAATTTCCCACGGTTCCATTTGAGCCGATGTTGATGTTAAACAAGTCACCGGTTGCTGTGATCGCGCTTCCCGGCGACCAGTCGAGTGAAAGTAACTTACCGGAAGTGAGTGATGTTGCGGTTGATGAAAGACTGAGGAGGTTTCCGGTTGTGAGTGTGGTAGACGACAACACCGCGCCATTGCCTGAAGTTGTTGGCGTGCCGGACACGCGGAACAGTGCGGCCGCTGTTGAGTTTCCGCCAACTGCAAGATCAAGTGTTGTATTTCCTGGTGCCAACACTTGGCTGTTCAACTGCCAATAGTTTGCCCCGGTAAGTGTCGCTGGATCTTGCCATGTTGGCGTGCCCGCTCCACCAGAGGTGAGAACGTACCCACTCACACCTTGTGCTGTATCTCCCAGTACGCCCGAGCCGTTCGTGTACACTACTGCGCCCGCTGTGTTTAACCCCGAGAATGTGATTGTGCCGCTCGATGTTAATCCCGTAAGTCCTGTAAGCGTTCCTGCTCCAGTCATGTTTCCACTATTCGCAATTGAGAAAATTTGTCCTCCAGTTCCGTTGATTATGAGCGGTGTAGCGCTGGTATTTGTTGCACTGATTGTAGCCACCGGAGCAAAAATTGAGTTGCCTGCATACACGTTTCCAAGTGCCCCCACATAGAACTTTTCAGATGGGACAGACCCCCCGGTAAATGATAAAAATTTGTATCCAGTATTGTTATTTCCGACCGTGCCGTTTATCAGTTTTCCCGTTGTGAGGTTTGCGTTCGTTACACTGATAAAATCCTGCGTTGTGGTTCCACCGAGGAGATTGAGCTGGCCCACTCCATCGGGCGCAATCGAAATGTTGCCAGCCGTTCCCGTGTTTGTGGAGAGCGTAAGCGCGTTGCCCTGGACTGTAAACGTGCCGGAGTTTGAACGGAGCACAGGTGAAGCGTTCCCCAAGAGCACTTGACCAGAGTTGTTCATGATGAGCACCGTGTTTTCTACTGCGCTGGCAGAGGCAGGGTAGCCTTGAAGTGTTTCTGCATTTAATGCGTAGCCAACCGTCGCGATTTGTTGCCTTGGGGTGAGTGTCTCCGCGACCACCGTAACCTCGAGGTATACGTTGGGGTTTTCGCTGAACACGCCACTGTCGATTTCCGCACCACAGCTGCTTCCGAGCAATGTCGAAAATACGCCGTCCTGATCCGGCGTGATGCTACAGGTTCCCGAGTTCCAGAGCTGATTTCCAACGGTAAGTGCGTCAAAAAGCTTGAATGTAAAGTTTGTTGCAGTTGTGATTGGTGTTTGGCCTGTGCTGTCTGTTAAACGACCCTGGAAAGACAGAGTGCGGTTGGGGCGGGTGAGGGCGGTGGGGAACGCAAGTTTTTTCTCGGCGTTTAAAAAGAGCTGTTGATAGCCGAACACACCAAGCAACGTAACAAAAAGGATTAAGATGGCCAGATGAAGATATGAACTCACCGGCCAACGGGTGTACCGGTCGTAGGCTTGGGTGATTGGAGAGAGTCTTCGAGAGGATTCTTCTGAAACTTTTTCTTGAGGTGTTTGCTGAGGCGCTTTTCGGAACCTCTCAAAAAAGGCAAGTGGAGTAAACGCAGTTTTAACGAAAGTCCCAACCTCTGCCATTTTTGATGCAAAAGGATTCTTTTTGATGTACTGGGACTCGTTTGCCCATCGATAAAACTGCTTTAAACTGGTGAGAGCACGTGCTTTTGTTGCGCGCGACGCACCTTTTTTCCGCAAAAATCCCAAATATTCCGCAACACCCCGTTTGATCTGATCTGGGAAAACCGGTTTTTCTCCTAGCCATTGCATGTATTGGTGCATATCAGCACAATAATTCTTGATTGTAGAGTCTGAGCAACCACGATGGGTGAGCGCCAACTTGAACTGCTGAAGCAGTCGGTCACTCAAGGAATGTAGGTGTGACTCGGGGGAAAATGAAATGTTTTTAAGATACTCGCCAGAAGAATGACCGAAGGCGCTGATCTGGTGGACAGCAGTAAGGAATGCGCCAAATTGTCGGAATGAGGCCATGTACCGATTAATTGTCGAGAGAGGGGTGGCTTCCTCGAGGAGTTCTGCCCTGTAGGCTGTAATATCCTGCTCAAGGGAAGAAAGCCACTGCTTGAGGTCTTTTTCTGCCGCGCGTTCCTGAAACGCCTGATTGTTTGCCAAACGGTGTTCTAAAAACACGCGAACATCTGAAAGATAATTTGTCACTGATTTTTTTGAAAGCTGTTGAGCAAATAAAAATTCTGCAAACTGTTTAAGCACCGCTTCAATACGCGCGATAACGTGCTCCGGAACGGAAAATTGAGGTCGTGAGTAGTTGATGTCGGCAGGACTCATTGTTTTTAATTTTCCTCAAGCATTAGATAACATTAGACGCGCGTGTTTTTGTCATACTGTTGATTTTTTGGTGTGTCATAGTTGTCACTGTATGGAGTTCCAGATACCGCAGTCAAGGGGAAATTTCCAGGCATATATAGTATCCGGATGATTGTGGTATCTATATTTCACAATTCTTTTTTCACTGATATATATAAGTATCAGAATGTATCAAAACTAGGGAGGCAGTGCGGGCGATATCTCGAGTTTTCAACCTTTTTTGAACACATTGTGTATTGTTTGTTTTTCTTGTTCTTCATTTCCTTATTTATAAACAGATAAAAATCACTTGAGAAATATCCACATGTCTTATGCAATGTGCGAAGAAAAAGCAGTATGTGTTGAGTATCTCCACGAAATACCCGAATCGTTTCTGTGTGAAAAGATGCGGGAATAACAAGTTCGGGACTCGTCACTTGAGTAAGCATAATCGGCTCTTGGCTAAGTCCCGATCTACCCATATAGGGGGTTCGCTAAATCGTGTGTATAACTTGCCAAAATGTATAAAAGGGATTTGTATATCAATCCCAACCCTTAGTTTCCTTTAAGTCCCGATCTTTCTCGTGTATGATCATCCTATGTCTTCAACCCGCGATCTTGTTCTTTTTTTCCTTGCCACGACTGCGAAAAAACAAGAGGAAGCAGATGTTTTTTCTTCCACAGTATTTCCATACCTTACCTATGCCCAGCTTTCTTGGCGCTTGCCAAATGTTCCACAATCAACACTCCGTGGCGCTGTTGCCACGCTCCAGCGCGAAAGCCTAATTTCGACGGTTCAGCGCGGCGGGGGTACGCACATGCGCCTCACCTCTGTTGGCCGTGAAGCAGTCCTTGCGCAGTTCCCGCGCTCAGTCTTTCTGAAGAAAAAATGGGATGAGCGCTGGCGAGTACTCATCTTTCGCGGGGTACGCGAGTTTGGCCATGGTTATCTAGACAAGGAAAAGAAAACAATTCTTTCTCAGGAGTACCGTGCTTTGCGGGGAACATTGAGCACTTGGGGATTTATGTCCCTCACTCGGGGTGTGTACGCAACGCCATTTCCGATAGATGATCGCATGATCTCGACATTGGCCAAGGCGAAGAAGTTAAAGTTGTTGATTGGGCTGGAAACACGCAGGTTTCTTTTTGGAGATGAGAAAGAGTTTGTCCGGCAGAGCTGGAATATGGACTTTTTATCCAAACAGTATGCGAAACTCCGCACTCGAGCAGTAAGTCTGCTACATGGGGTTGAACGGCAAAACGAGTTGAACGATAGCATAAAACACCAGTTTTCTTTACTCTCAACACATATCTACCAGATGGTAAAGTCCGATCCCGGTCTTCCCGCGCAGCTTCTTCCGGATGATTTCCAGGCAGAAAAGTGCTGGTCAACCTATATCGCGCTTAGTGCAAGCCTGGCCACTCGGGAAGAAAAGTAGGCGGTTACGCTTTTTGTTCGTATCTACCCCGTACATATTTTTTGTGATATAGATTGATATATAAAGATTGTATTCGTTCCCACCCTCAATAATCCCGGAGAACACTGCGGAAACACGAAACAATGTATGAAAAAAATTTGCCTCAGCTGATGATATTCACGAAAAATCTGCGAGAAATGGGAGGCATTTGATATTCATTGATATGTTTAAGTATTTAAATAACAATGCAATAATAATGCGTGAATACGGTAATACTGACCAATAACGGCGGGGTACTTGAGGAATATCAGGTATGAATGAACGACCGCGCACAATCGACGTAAAACGGCTTGTTACATAGATGGGTGGAGGACAAGAGCCACCGCACGTCCCTCAGACCGCACAACTTCGGTGGCGATAACTTCGGAGTTTGTCCCATGGGCACCAATTGCTGTTACCATATACGACCCCGGCCGTACACGGGTTTGGAATGTTCCGAACGCATCGGTGTGGCAAATCTCAACAACAGTCCCCATCCTGGATGGTCTAGTCGCTGCTGGAGTGTTCTGTACAACAGAAACGAGGGCAAATGCTGCGGGAGAAGCCTTGTTCTCTTCCAGTACGGTTCCAACCAGGTTTGGTGTTCGGTGTCCTCGGGCAAACCGTCGGCTACTTACCACAAGATACACTGCCATCACGAGCGCATTCCAGACAGTGGGCGAAAGGAGAAGTGGAAATATCATAAGGATGGTAAACGTAAAAACAACCGAGTTTGGAAGCTTGGCAATGGTGTACCGCAAGCCCAACATGCCTGGTTTTGGAGGTTCAAGAACACCAACAACAGTTTGAGCCTTTTGTATATGAACCATAGGAAGCATCGCGCGCAGAAGAGTTTTGTCTTGAGAAACAATAATGCGTTCGCCGCTCCAAACCGTATCATCGGCTTCTTTCTCTCGAATTTTAATGTCGGGGCTACCACTGAGGCCAGAGACTTTCTCAAGTGAGCGTGCGTACGCGTAATCAGCATGACTCACTGCGAGCACATAGACGCCTTTAGGCAACAAAACCTCCGGATAAACCCCATCGCCATCGCTCACAACCTGTTTGAATTGGCGCAGTTTTCCAGGGAAATCAGGATCAACACCAATAACGCTTTGAGATTGCGCGGGGGAAGCGCTATTCTGCTTTCCTTGAGTAAGATCAACCGAGTATATCGTCACTAAAGCAAACGGCACTCCCTTGCGTGTTTCCTCGTCATACACAATGCCGCCTTTTCTCCATGGGAGAAATGGGAACAAAAGATACGTGGCGTGCAAAACACTACCAACAATCCCGGGCGTAAGCGTGAAAAACGGAATGCCAAGCAAAGAAAGGCCAATCAACACCCGTACCAATGGGAGCAAAAGGCCAAGGAATGAGTTTGCAAGGGGAGTAATCGTGTCTAACACCTCGGTAACAACTTTTGCTGTAGCAGGGGGAAAGAGCGATGTAATAATCTGTTGTGTAATTTCTTTAGCCGCTTCTTGTGGAGGAATGAACGGAATGGGCGGAAGTGGTCCAGGGAGTGTAATAAAAGGAGTGAGGAGTTTCATAGGAATCCCATCAATCATGCTCATGTTGCCCACAGCATCTCTGGCAATAACCTGAAGTAAAAGGAGCGTGTCCCTTGGCAAAACGGGAAGCGTGAAGAACCACGCGCCAGCACCATCTGCCGTTGTATCTAGCGTTGCGATCACCGTTGAGCCAGAACGAATGCTAAGAGTAATAGACGCGTTGGCTTCAGACGTTCCGAACACCTCGGGTTCGTTGTGGCTCAACATAATAGTAGATGATGGAATAGTTGAGGTGTCTTGGGCAGAAATAGAAACCGTTTGTCCATCAATCGAAGTCACAATCAAAACTGGCGCAACGGTATCAATCGTAAAGTTCCACGTTGCTGAGTCGGCGGTGTTTCCATTCGCATCAAACGCGGTAATTTTCCACGTGTGGTCGCCATCAGTGAGCGCTGTTTTTGGTGTGAGCGTGAGAACGCCGGAAGAAACGATAAGCGTAAACTGTGTGGTGGTCTGATTACTTGTGCTGATGTTGTCAAACTGTAACACGCCATCAAGATACAACTGATACTTTGCGATGCCGTAGTCGTCGGTACTTTCTTTCCACACAAAACCAAACATGTTTTGCGCCACTGTACTGTTATTTTCCGGAGAAACAAGAATGGGAGTAGTGGGATTAATGCGGTCGCGGACCGAAGCGGTGATGCTTGTTTGCCGCGCTTTTGGGTTTGTAGAAAGTGTTTCGTCGCTGGCAACGCCGGTATCACTGATGCCGGCGCGCACGCCCGATACGCACATGCGCAATAACAAAACAATCACAACAATTGTTCCGAGTACAACCCTCTGGCTGAATCGAGCAGGAGCCATACGTTTTATCATACACGGTTGTGGAGGATGCCGCGCAAACTATTTTTCACTGAGTTTTTCGTTTTCGAGTTCCTTAATACGTTCTTCGAGCACTTCAATGCGTTTTGTGCTGAGGTTATTGCGGTGTTCAATGTGCCGGCGTACTGCGATTCCAATTGCAAGCAGAGCTGCCAGAACAACAAGTGCGGCAAGAATCAGCTTATATGGAATCATCCAGAACATGAGTGAAGCGCGGACCATTTTCCCACTGGTGCCATATGGAACAGTCAAGAATGCACGGTACGGTCCGAACCCCCATATTTTATCCAACGTTGTGGTGAACTCGCGCGTGGAGTACGGAAAAATGTTGAGTTGCTCAACAGCAATCGTGTCTACAACTCCGCCAAATAGATTTTTTACCACGATTGACGCTTGTGGTGTGATATGAACATCAGAGAGATTCTCCACTTTGTATGTAAAAGGAACCGGTCCAAACTCAACCCAGCTTGGAGCGGTGAAACTACGGATAAACGCTTCTTCGTGGATATCTCCTTCAACTGTTACATACACAAGCGTACCAACTTTGGGACTGACTGCGGAAGTGCCCTGAGTTTGGATGGGTTGTCCGTTTTTCCCACCGTTTTGTCCGTTGGCAACGGTGTGCAGAATGACCGCGTAATGCCCGCCGGGCAGTGCGTTTTTTGGTACTTGAATCACAACATCAAACTGGCCGATTTGATTGGGTGCGAGCGTTGTTTGTGTGGGGGAAACAGTCATCCACGATGCCAAACTCCACCGGAGCGGAGCGGCTTCTTGTTGGGTAATTGGCACGGGCGTTTTGCCATCTGCGCCGATCACGTAATCGGTAGTTTCTGTAACGATGCGCTGTGTTTGCTGGGAAACATTGCGGAGCCGCACGGTTGTTTGGATTGTTTCGCCAGGTTTTGCGTGTAGATTCTCGGTGCGTGGGGGAATAGCCATGAGTACAACACTGTTAAAATCGGCCAGATTTATCTCTGGCGACGGTTGAGTATTATCCGCGGCGAATGAAAATGAATGGCGCGATCCAATCAAAAAGACGACAAGCAAAAGCGGGAGGATGATGGGCAGGATTTTTTTCATAACACTTTCTTCTATTTTCTTATCTTTATCTTAATACAATATAGTGTTGTTCCTAAAATGTTGCGGTTGCCGTGTACACAACGTGGTTTTCGTAATCTCCGGCAGCTTGTGTATTGCTGATCACGATTTTGTAACACACGTCAATATTCTCCGAGTCCGCAACGGTTGAGGAGGAAAAAATGGTTTGCGAGGGTTCTGAGTTTTCGAGATCGGCAAACTGCTTTGCGCAGAACGTTCCACCAACACAGTTTCCATCGGTGTCGCCGTATTCGAACGCCGCGGTTCCGGTACTGGTAATTTTCTTTAACGAATACCCAAAGCCTTTGTATGTTGTGCTGTCCCACCGCCCCTTTGTTCCGTACGTGATGTTTGCGCCGTTTCCCGTGGTGTCTACAATGCAGTCTACCGGGAACGATCCGTCCGCGCATGCTTTACCACCCTTTCCAAGATTGTCATTTTGATGGGCCGTAACTACATATCCGCCCACGGCGTTTGTTGAAACCTCAAGCGATTGGGCGGCATAACTAAACGAACTGATTGCGACTTCGCCAAACGGAACGGTAGTTGCCGTTGTTGTTACGGATGTGTTTGATCCGCACGCGTTGTTTCCCAATGCTCCGGAGGGAATTCCCGCGATTTTAAACGTAATTTGCGGAGCAACCGTTGCGCTTACACGGACCGACTCAATGACACCGATTTGTGCCGTTGTTTGATCAACCATCGTGTAGGTTGAGTCCATGTTTTGTACAATTACTTTGTATGCATCTGCTGTTCCCACCGCGTGTCCGCTTTTTGGAGCGGGGTTGATGAGTGAAGTAACAACAATGGGATTAGACTGGAAGCTTTGTGCAGCGTTTCCCGCGCCCGAGTATCGGCACTCAAACACGTGGTACTTCACGGAGTTGATTGTTACGGCTGCCGCGCTTGCAGTGCCGGCGACAAAGTCCATTGTTGAACTTACATCCGTTGGACAGGACACGGTTGGTGCCGTTGTTTTAAAGTCAAAACCGTCTCCATCGGGAATGCCATCATTAGACGAGCCCACATTTGTTGTCGCCTGAACCAAAACGCGGATTGAGCCGTTTGGTACAGCTGTTGCTGTTGTAAACTTCACCGTATGTGATGCAGACTGTGTGGCGATGATTGGAACGCCTGCGGTTTGGTCACCGGTTTGCAGTGTTTGGCCAGAGGTGACACTGAATAACGCCTCGTTTTCATTCTGCATGATTTTATCAAGCGTATAGTTATGATGTGTACCAATTTTTATCGCCGTGCTTGCAGAAGGCGATGCGAGTTGGCTGGAGCTTGTTGATGGGGCAGTGGTCGTGTTGATCGTAATAAGCGTTGCGCCAACCGTGTTGCCAGTCCACATGAGACCATAGAACGAAAGGCGGGAACTGGAAAGCATGTCAGAAACACTCGTGAGGTTTGCCGCTTCGTTCCGAAACATACTAGGTGAAAAGACAAAAACCACAACAGAAAAAAGACCAACAACAAGAAGCTTCGGCAGCGATGCAATACGTATATTCATGTATATAACTCTACTATCAATTTTTACCCCCCCCCCATCGTAATGTCAATACTCATCTTAGAGAACATTCTCATTCCATGAGAGCGTACATACACTACTATAAATTTTCTTCAAATTTTCTCTCTCGTTTTCTCTTCCACAACAAGATAGCGTATCCCATTCCACCAACCGCAAACAATGTAAATGGCAACGCCCACACATGGAAAACAACGGGAGAAGGTTGCTGATTTTCCGCGTGAACGTCAATACGGATTTCATATGGTCCAAATAAAAAGAGTGGATGATATATAAAAACGTCTGCGATCGAACTTTTTTCATCGTCGGGATCTTTTATTGCGGCATGAAGTTCGCGCACTCCGCCCGCCAATACATTCTCCCGTAGGATTGGAAACACTGTAACTATTCTATTGGTAATAAGTGAGCGGATTGTAACCTCGCCCTGCGCTTTGGTGTACGTTTTTCCGGTATTTTTTGCAAAAATCTGGAGACGCAATGGCATGAATGAATCAAGTATAAAAGGTTTGATGAGTTTTTCGATAGTGAGTTCACCCAAGTCAGCGCCGGTTTTTGAAATAGAAATCAGCATATGCACACCAACGTTTGCGAGCGACTGCGAGTTTGTTGTCTGAGTAAGCATGGTGAGTGAAGAAGGCTTGGCTTGGAGGACAAGCGTTTGATAATAATCGCGCTCCTGCGAAGTTTCCGGAATGTGAATTCGCAAAACAAGTTGATCTGATTTTCCAGCAGAAAGCACAAACGGCACACCCAGCGTTTTGTCCAAGTTTTGAAGTGTTGCAAACAGAAAACTTGAAGGTTTTTCAATATGAACGGTTGGAGTTCCAGTACTATCAACCGTAAAGTCTGCGAGGAATGGTGTTACTTCGAGATCCGCGCTTCCAGTATTTTTAATATTGAACGCCTGTACAATACTTTTTCCCGGCTGAAGGAGTATCTCAGCGTGTGGTGGGGAAATGGACAGCGAAATTTCCGGCAGTGTTTGCGCGTGAGCGATTGAAGAGAAGGATGAAAAAGATGGAGTTGCGAATGAGAAAAATCCAAAAAAAAGTGCGAGAACTATTGCACAAAGAATTTTTTGTAGATGTTTCATACGTTTAATACCCCGGCGTTGCAATGTATACAATGTGGTTTTCATAATCGCCCGCGGCCTGTGAGCCCGATACCGAAATTTTGTACGTAACCACCGCGTATCTATTTTTCCCCGAGGCCGCGTTACTCATAATAACTTGGCCTGGCTGATTTTGTGAGAAATCTGCAAACGGTTTGAAGTATGTTGTGTCCACAAACGCTGCGGGAATATCGTTGCCCGAAAGAGTGTACCCAAATCCATTTTTTGTCGCGTCTGTCCACACGCCGACCGTTCCATATGTACAACTCCCAGAGTTACACGTTGTGTTTGGAATAGTTGCAGCCGTCCCAAGTTTTGTTAGTGGCGCATTTTCGTATGCAGTTACGATGTATCCGCCGGCCCCTTTTGCCGAAACTGTAACGCCGGTGGTCGCGGTCGCAAACGTGTTCGTACTGAGGAGGCCAAAATCAATGCGGTAGTTCGAGAGTGAAAACGAAAATGTGCCGATTGTATAAATGTACTGGAACCCTGCCCGCACTAAATATCCCGTTGTTCCATATCTTCCCGGAGCGGTTTGCCCAACCGTGTCCGTTATTTTATATGGGCCACCAGTTTTAGTTCCTGAAGTCATGTTGATATTGCCAAACTGAATCATGTAATCCGCAGACGACATAAATCCATGCGCTTTGGGGATCATTAAAAACATAGCTCCAAAAAAAAGCGCTACGGCTATAGGAAAAACAGTCGCGAATTTTTTATTTTTCATGAATTTTTTCATCGCCATCATCTTTTACCTCACCGATCATCAACTCTGTTTGTTCCAAAATCACACGGATTTGTTTTTGAATATTTTCTTTATTTTCTGCGGGATAGGAACTCAGCTGAAACATTGTATACAGTTTTGGTTTTAGAAATGTTGTGATAAACATCGTCATGTCAATTTTTTGATCACCGCGTACTCGCAATGTATGTTTTTCCGCGAGCCGTTCTTGGTATTGCGTTTTTGCAAACAGCAATAATGGCAGAAGCGCGGGGAAAGAAAGAAGCGTTGCAATGGTATGCGTACTAAGCGATCCATTTCCTAAAGGTCCACCCATCCCTCCACTTGTCAGTCCACCGCCCTCAACCGACCACAAAAAAAATGGAATAGTAAGCCCGAGCGTAATGAGCGATGCCGCATCGAGTGTAAAAAGTGAAAGAAAAAGCAAAAAGTGAAGGAGCGGTAAAAAAAGCGACGCGGTCCCGCCAGTGTAGCCTATAACAAGCAAAAGCGCTGCGGCTAAAATACTTGTTTCAAAACTCAACGCATTGGGAAGTATGTGGTGAAGTTTTTTCTTTGCCGCATACTTGACCCAAAAATAAAGAAGTACAAGCGTGGCTACAAGTTGTAGAGAATACGGATGAAGCGCGGGCGTGCGCACCCAGACAAAACTAAGAATGCCTGCGGAAATAACGCTGAGAACTTGGGCAGAAACTGACATAAAACTAGTGTAGCACGAACTAAGTTCGGGACTTACCACTTGGGTAAGCATAATTGGCTCTTGGCTAAGTCCCGATCTACCCATATAGGGCGCCAGTGGAAATTTAATGTATAACTGGCATAAAGGCCGATACATCATTGTGTGGCTTTAGTTTCCTTTAAGTCCCGATCTTTAGTACAATACTCCGTATGGACGCAAGTGCATACGATCATCATTCAGCAGAAAAACAGTGGGCGGAAGCCTGGCGCAAGCACCGCGTCTATGAGCCCAACCTCGATCATCCAAACTCGCCATTCTATAACCTCATGATGTTCCCGTATCCTTCCGCGGAAGGTCTGCACGTGGGCAATATGTACGCATTTTCCGGCGCGGATATTTACGGACGCTACCAACGCATGCAAGGCAAAGATGTGTTTGAACCCATTGGTTTAGACGGGTTTGGTATTCACTCGGAAAACTACGCGATCAAAATCGGCGTGCATCCGGTCGAACAAGCAAAAAAATCACAGGAAAATTTTTACCGTCAACTTGGCGCAATTGGAAGTGGTTTTTCATGGGATGAGCGGCTCGAAACATACGATCCCGAGTACTACACATGGACGCAATGGCTGTTTGTGCAGATGTTTAAAAACGGTTTGGCATACAAGGCATCGTCGTTGGTGAACTGGTGCCCTTCGTGCAAAACAGTGTTGGCCGACGAGCAAGTTGAAGACGGAGTGTGTGAACGGTGCAAAACATCGGTGGAGCGCAGAGAAGCAAAGCAATGGTTTTTTCGCATCACGAAGTACGCCGATCAACTTTTGGCCAACATCGAAAAAATTAAGTGGCCAGAAAAAATCAAAAACGCGCAACGGCAGTGGATCGGCAGGCAAACAGGACTGGAAATTGATTTCAAGCTAGACGGTACAACACATGATGGGAAAAAAGAAATCATTTCCGTTTGGACCAAGTTTTGGGAAACGATGTTTGGTATCACATATCTTGTGTTAGCACCCGAGTATCCTCATGTTGAATCATGTGCCGATGAAACGCACAAAACCGAGGTGCGCGCGTACATCAAAAAAGCGCTGCATAAAACGGAACAACAGCGCAAGATTGATGAAAAAGACAAAACCGGCGTGTTTACCGGAGCATATGCAATCAATCCCGCAACCAACGAAAAAATTCCGATTTGGATTGCTGATTATGTATTGAAAGACGTTGGGACCGGCGCGGTGATGGGTGTTCCAAGCCATGACCTTCGCGACTTTGCGTTTGCAAAAAAATACAGTTTGCCGCTTAAACAGGTTGTATCCTACGACGACGCCACTATAAACACCGCGGTAGCACGCGGTGAAAAAGCGTTTGAGGGCAAGGGAGTTCTCATCAACTCTGGTGAGTTTTCGAAACTTTCTGCTTGGGGTGAGGGCAAAGAAAACATGAAACAGTGGATGATCCGAAAAAAATTTGGACGTGAACGCACCACATATCACCTTCGCGATTGGCTGATTTCCCGCCAGCGCTATTGGGGTCCGCCGATCCCAATGGTGGAGTGTGCCGAGTGTGGCTGGCAACCGGTTCCCGAAGATCAGCTTCCAATCGAGTTGCCATTTGTAAAAGACTACAAGCCAACCGGTGATGGCAAGTCGCCGCTCGAACGTGCGCCAGAGTCTTGGCTCTACACGCCATGTCCCAAATGTGGCAAAAAAGCAAAACGCGAAACCGATGTATCTGATACGTTCCTCGATTCCAGTTGGTATTTTTTGCGATACCCAAGTGTACATACGAAAGACAAGCCGTTTGATTCCGCCCGTATCAAAACCTGGCTACCGGTAAACGCGTATATTGGTGGCGCCGAACATGCGGTCTTGCACCTCCTCTATGCACGGTTTGTTACGATGGCGCTCAAGGACTGGAAGTATCTCGATTTTGATGAGCCGTTCCCATTTTTGTTTGGCCACGGCCTCATCATTAAAGACGGCGCAAAAATGAGTAAGTCAAAGGGCAACGTCGTAAACCCGGACGAGTACATTGAAAAATTTAGCGCAGATGCGCTGCGTACCTATCTTATGTTCCTTGGACCATACGACCAAGGCGGTGACTTTCGTGATGCGGGAATTTCCGGCATGTACCGGTGGCAGCAAAAAATATGGCGGCTATTCCATACAAAAGTCCGCACAAAAGTTGATACTACAAAACCAACCACACAAAATTTATTAGTCAAACTTCAGCGAACAATAAAAAAATGCACAGAAGACATGGCGGCGTTCCGGTTTAACACATCAATCGCCATGCTCATGGAGTGCGCGAATGTGTGGAGTGAAGATGGGGAAGCGATGGAGAAAAAAGATGCTGAACAGTTTCTCAAGTTGTTTGCGCCATTCATGCCGTTTATGGCTGAAGAAATCTATCAAGAGTTCATTGGCGGTGGCAGTAAAGGTAAAAAATCATTTACTTCTATCCACACGTCGTCATGGCCCACATATCAGCAAAATCTCCTGGTGGAAAAAACAGTGGAGATTATTGTGCAAGTAAATGGAAAGCTTCGCGGAAGATTCACAATAGATGCAAACGAGGCAATGGATAAAACGCGTGTCGCTGAGGCCGCCAAAGGGCTTGAAAAAGTCGCGGAGTTACTTAAAGCGGGATCGGTAAAGAATACCGTTGTCGTTCCCGGAAAACTCGTGAACTTTGTCCTCGAAGAAAAGTAAGTCGGAAAAGGGAAGGTCGGGTCTACCCTTTTCATACCCCCAATTTGGTTTTCGTAAGGTGATTGTTCGATTGGTCGCATACGATGGTGTATATGCAGATCGAAGTTCCGCCGGCAGTGTCTCAAGCACTCGCTCAACTCAAACAATTTTTTAGTTCCCGCCTCAACGCGATTTCTATTGGCGCGTTGGCGATGGGTGCAGGATCGCTTGTTCTCGGCACACTATTCCTTTTTCAAACGAAAAATCAGGATGAGAATGTGGCGTTTCAACCAATCATTTCCGATATTTCAGATCACCAGGCCGCCTCACCCTCGGCGCAGCCCAGGAAACATGTGGTTGTTGCTGTCACCGGCGCTGTCAAGTCTCCCGGCTCATATGCTTTGGAAGAACAAAGCAGGGTGGGGGAGGCGATTGCGTCTGCAGGGGGTGTGCTCCGCCAGGCAAACCGCGCATGGATTGACCGACACGTTAACATGGCACAAAAACTTCGTGATGAGATGCTCATTTTTATTCCATTCGAGGGAGAGGATGGTATCGAAGCTGACGGCGAGAGTGTTTCCAGCGAAAAACAACTCAGTGCGCAAAGTACGCTCGTTAACGTGAACACCGCGACGCTTGCGCAACTCACCGAACTCAAAGGAATTGGCGAGGTTCGCGCGCAGGGAATTGTCAGCGGTCGGCCGTATGCCACGTTTAGCGAGTTTCTTGAACGTTCGGGGCTTTCATCATCACTTGCTGAGAGTGTAAAAAGCTCTATTACGTTCTAAATATTTTCACTGACCAACGATATCGTGAAAATTATTGTACTAGTATGACACCATATGTACTTCTTACAGTATTGTTAACATCCTTCATATTCCTGCGTTTCATGCGTATATATAATCAAGCTGATCAGATGCATGATCTGGAAGAAACGACCCATACTCTTACGTTCTTCTTTCAAATAGATCAAAATAGATCAAAATTCGCATATCATTCGTCTTTCTATACTATAGGATTTCCAGGCGGAGTCCAGGCTAAAATAGGGGATACTATTATAGTGCGTGGAACCGTTAGCAGAACACACAACACTCTGACAGACTTGGTGAATAGCAAAATTAGATTGATAGGAAAGTCTTATGTAATAAAACAGAAGAGAGAGGATTCGGGTATCTTTTATGTGTGGTATTTTCTCGAAAAAGTAGCAAATATAAGGCGAAACTTTCTCGAGTTTTATAGGACACGCCTACCCCCGAATCACGCGAGCCTCGCAACGGGCATGCTTATCGGTTCTGACACGGCATTTTCCCCCGACTTCCTTGATTCCGCCCGGAAAACAGGCATTCTCCATGTTGTCTCAGCTTCAGGATACAACGTTTCTGTCATTTTGTCATCCCTACAATATATATTGATCAAACAAGGAAAAATGAAGTATTTGTTGATCGGAATTGGCACGCTTTTATACACAACACTCGCCGGTTTTTCTGTTTCCGTACTTCGTGCGGCAATCATGGCGCTTGTAGGGTTACTCGCGATTACCAGAGGTAGGGAGTACCACGGAGGGTGGATTTTAGTCCTCACTTCACTCATTTTTCTCGCAGTTAATCCGTTATTATTGTTTTCCGTGAGCTTCCAATTGTCTTTTGGCGCGACAGCAGGAATTTTGTTCCTCATGCCCATTCTCCAGAGGAAAATTCGGGAAACATTCGCGTCAAAAACCATGCGTTTTTTGTGCGATCAAGGCCTTATTTCGTTCTGCGCAATGATGGGAACGCTCCCATTTTTAGTCCTCTCTTTTGGCCAAATTAGCCTGGTAGGACTCCTTGCAAACCCGCTTTTATTGTGGACGGTCCCATACATCATGGGTGTTTCATTCTTCTCTTTCTTGTCCGCAAAAATTCCATTATTAAGCGATTTATCAATACAAATAACATATCTATCTACTAACTTTTTTATACAAAGTGTACGATTTTTTGCCGGTTTTCCCCTAGCATCCCTCTTTATTTCACCACACGAACGGCTTATTATAGGACTGTGGGGTGCGGGAATCTGCGGAATTATCGTCTCAGAACGCCTTCGGAAGAAAAAATATATAGAAAGAAAAGAGTTGCTCTCGCGTAGCGGGAATTCTTGAAGAAAAAAGAAGAGTTAGCACTCAATAATATAGAGTGCTTATATCTCTTAACAGACATATAACAGGGATACATGAACAAAAAATACATATTTATATGGGTAACATTCGCATTACTAGCAGTAATTTTACTCAAGCAGGGTGGAAAAGACCAGTTGCGTGTCATTATGTGCGATGTGGGACAGGGAGATGCTCTCCTCATAACCTATAAGAATACTCAAATGCTCATAGATGGAGGCCCAAACGACAAAGTTTTGGGTTGTCTTCGCATGCACATGCCACTATTTGACCATACCATTGAGTGGATTGTGGCAACACATCCTGACGCGGATCACATTTCTGGTATCATACCAGTAATAAAAGAGTACAAAGTAGATCAAATCATAACAAATGGGATGATGAGCAAAACTAAAGTCTTTTCGGAACTCACGCAGTTGATTGCAGAGCGTCATATACACGAAACCACAGCGAGTGAGGGAGATATGTTCCAATACGAAAAAGAACGTTTTTTGATTGTCTGGCCGCCACGACTTCCGGAACAGCAGAAACAACGCGAAAATTGTGATAATGCTGATACATCAAGTAAAAACGAATATCGGCAGAATGCCACGTATAGTAGTACAAATGCTTGCTCCATTGTCATTAAGCTGGAATTTGGGGATTTTAGTGCCTTGTTTACCGGCGATCTCGAGATTTCCCAAGAGCAAATCCTCATTTTCTCTGGAAAATTGACGCCAGTGACGGTGTTAAAAGTAGGGCATCACGGCTCAACGCACTCTACTTCTCAAGAGTTCCTCGAGAAAACTCGGCCAAAACTTGCATTCATCAGCGTTGGAAAGAAAAACAGCTATGGGCATCCAACAAAACGCGTATTGGATCTCCTTTCTGCAATGAATATACGAATTTTCCGCACCGACCGCGATGGAGAAGTTGAACTGGAAACGGACGGAATGCGGGTATGGCAAACTGATGGATGGTATCATAAGATATCACTATGAACCCAAAACCGGTACCGATTTTACTTTCCGCGCGTGACCAGCTGCACGCAACCATCACCAAGTATCTTTCTACGTTGGGTGCCGACCATCCAATGGTCGTTTTAGAGCGTCCCGCAAACCGCGAACACGGTGATTTTGCCACAAATGCCGCATTGGCAAACGTCAAAGCAATGAATTCCAAACCACGCGAATTGGCGACAAAAATTGTTCAGCACATTGTAGATAAAAAATATGATTTTCTTGAGAGAGTTGAGATAGCTGGTCCTGGGTTTATTAACTTTCATCTCTCAAAAAAATACTTTGGAAACATGTTGTCCACAATACGAAAAGAAGGCGAAAAGTATGGAAACTCGATCATGGGCAAGGGGAAGACAGTGATTGTGGAGTTTTCTTCGCCGAACATCGCCAAACCCTTCACAATCGGCCATCTCCGCTCAACGATCATTGGGGACGCTATCGCGCGAATGATGTCATTTTCCGGCTACTCAGTGCTCCGTGATAACCATTTAGGCGATTGGGGTACGCAGTTCGGCAAACAGATCGTTGCGATGAAAAAATGGGGCGACGAAAACGCAATTGAACGGAGCAAGCAGCCGGTTCGCATGCTGGTTGAGTTGTACGTGAAGTTCCACGCGGAAGCAGAAAAGGATCCAACATTGGAGGATGAAGGGCGGGCGTGGTTTGCCAAACTTGAAAAAGGCGATGCCGAAGCGCGGCGGTTATGGAAGAAGTGCATTGACTGGTCCATGGTGCAGTTCAACGCAATATACAAGCGCCTGGGCGTTTCATTTGACATGATGCTGGGCGAAAGTTTCTTTGAAGACAAGATGGATGAGGTGATTGCGGATTTCACACAGTCCGGTATTGCAAAAGAGAGCCAGGGGGCATTGCTGATTTTCTACCCGGGCGACAAATATCCACCGCTCATGCTCCGCAAAAAAGACGGCGCAACGCTGTATGCGACCCGCGACTTTGCAACCGACAAGTACCGCATAGGGAAGTGGGGGAAGGATATTTTGATTGTCAATGAGGTGGGCGCGGAACAGAGTCTGTACTTCCACCAACTCTACGAGGCCGAAGAGATGGTTGGGTACTGCAAAAAAGCACAGCGGAAGCACGTTGCGCACGGCATGATTCGATTCAAAGAAGGGAAGATGAGTACGCGCAAGGGAAACACGATTTGGTTGGAGGACGTGTTGGCCGAGGCGGTCAAGCGTGCGTCCACGTTTAACCCCAAAACCGCGGAAGAGGTTGGACTTGGAGCGCTCAAGTACAACGATCTCAAACGGGAAACGATTAAGGATGTGTTGTTTGATTGGGATGAGGTCGTGAATCTGAAAGGAAACTCGGGGCCGTATCTTCAATACACGTACGCGCGGGCAAAGTCAGTGCTCAAAAAGGCGGGAGGTGCGAAGGGCGCGAAAGCGGGGAGTGTGAAAAACGCAGGAAGTGTGCCGACACAAACGATGGAGGCGGGGAAGCCCGGAGCGCTTGAGTATATGCTCGATCAGTTCCCCGAAATTGTTGCGCGGTCCACGGAGGAATACGCACCGCACCACATCTGCACGTATCTTTTTGCGTTGGCGCAGGAGTTCAACACATTCTACAACAGCAGGAAAATTGTGGGTTCCGGCGAGCACGAAGCGTACCGATTATCACTGACAGAAGCAACCGCGGTTGTTTTGCGGAACGGTTTGAAGGTGTTGGGCATTATCGCGCCGGAAAAAATGTAACTTCTTTTTCACTTTTTCTTTAGCGAAACTCCAATCAATATTGCGGATAAAAGTTGTCCTGCTTGAAGCGAATACAGATAATGATCCAGAGTAAAAATTGGGGCAAGGGAAAAAAGTATAAACATCGCAACCGGCAAACGCAGTGAGTATTTTTTATGTGCGATGTATACGAAAAGAGCAATAAACAACATGCCGGAAATTCCGGTTTCAGCAAGCCACAAAAGTGCCACATTATGCGTTGGTTGAAGGAAACGCACTGTTGAACTTACGTATCCAAACCACTCTACCTGTGTTGTGAACTGATTGAGACCGGCGCCAAAAAGCGGATGGGCCTGAAACATACGAAGCGCAATGATTTCGAGCTGTTTTCTGCGGAGAAACGATGTGTCTTGCGGGAAAAAGAAAAGAAGTGCGCTGGCGAGTATAGAAAAAAGAATAATGATGAAAAGAGGAGATGGGAGTTTTGATTTAACATACGGAACATATTTCCAGTAGAGAAAAAGCGCAACAGGAAGTATACCTGCGGCAAACGCTGTGGTTGATTCGGTGAGAAGAACAATGATTCCCCCAAAAATAGTTGCAACAGCCGTCCAGCGTGTTTTTGGAAAGAGCGCCCAAAGCAAAACGAGGTAACCAACAATGACACCGGCCAGCACATTGGGGTGCGGGGTCGTTCCATACGGAAGGATCTGTACGCTCCCAGGGTATTTTGTTTTCGCAACAATCGGGTTATGGTCAAGCCTTGCTTCTCCGAGAAAGAGATAGCCGAAAAACGACCGTTGTGTGCGGTACTGATAGAGCGCAAGGGAAGACTGGAAAAGAATCGTCGCGATGAGTACGAAAAAAACTGCCTTATTCCGAGTGAGCGGTGGGTGTTCGGTGATCCATGTTCCCAAAAGCCACACTTCAACAAGCTTTGCGATAAACCACACCGTTGCGGGAAGCGACGGTGTGTCGAGATGGGTGAAGACGTGAATAAGAGCAAACGCCGAGATGAGCGCGATGCAAGAGTGCCGGTGAAGAAGCGCGCGGAGTTGTCGGAAAGAAAACACCATGTTTCTTTTTTCGTATATCCAGGTGATGAATAAAAGCAGGATTGGAATATCGGAAAGGTAAAATTTTGGAATGAGGTAGTCAACAAGCGTTCCACTTACATATGAACTGGGAAGCACGAACTTCAAAAAAAGGTTGGTGGGAAGGAGAAAGAGAACGGCGCAAAAGAGTATAAGTTGAAGTGTTGTTGAACGGAATCGCATGCGCCAATTGTACTACGGCATGGTACAATCCTTCGCATGGCAGCAGTAAAAACGGTAGCAAAAACTTCTAAACGCGGTTCATCACACTCCTCATCCTCTCTGTATTTCAAAAACATGTTGTCAAATGGACTCACACTTTTGCGGATTCCCATGAAAGGCGTGCAGTCGGTTACGGTTTTGGCATTGGTGAACACCGGCTCGCGATATGAAAAACCAGCGTGGGGTGGCATCTCGCACTTTTTAGAACACATGGTGTTTAAAGGAACGGAAAAATATCCGACCGCGCAGGATTTAGCGGCGGCGGTTGACGCGGTGGGCGCGGAGTTCAACGCGTTTACATCAAAAGAGTACACGGGATACTACGTAAAAGCCGCGAGCGAGCACATGCCGTTGGCCGTTGATGTGGTTTCGGACATGTTGCTTACACCAACACTCCGTAAAGATGATTTGGAACGCGAAAAAGGCGTGATTGTTGAAGAAATCAACATGTACAACGACACGCCCATGCGGCACATCGGCGATATTTTTGAACAAGTGTTATTTGCCGGCAGTCCACTGGGCCGCGACATCATTGGAACAAAAGAAACGGTGCGCGGATTGAGCCGCGAGGATTTTGTCGCATACGTGAAAGAGTGGTATGGATTGGGCAACGTTGTGCTCACGGTTGCTGGTGACGCAACTATTGTGGGTGGCGATAGTATTGTGCACGACATTGAGCGCGCGTTTTCTAAAAAAAGTGATACGAGTAATCGGAAAAATGGCGGTGAACGGGCACTGAAAACATTCACGAAAACATTATTTACCGGCGAACGCGTAAAAGTTGAGTACAAGAAAACCGATCAGGCGCATTTTATTATGGCCGTTCCCGGAATTACGCGCACCGATCCGCAACGGTACGCGTTGCAAGTATTGGCCGCAATTTTTGGCGGCAACATGAGTTCGCGGTTGTTTACCGAGGTCCGCGAAAAACGCGGGTTGTGTTACTACGTCCGCAGTGATCTCGATTATTATCACGACACCGGCGTGTTTGGCGCTTCAGCTGGCGTTGATCCGACACGGGTGGAGGAGGCAATTCGTGTGGTCCGTGAAGAATTTTTCCACTTGTTGGACACACAAGGACCGCGTGTGATTACTGAAATTGAGTTGCAGCGTGCAAAAGATTACATGACCGGTTCGACCATTTTGGATATGGAAGACACAAAAACTGTTGCGAGCCACTATGGTGCAACACAGTTATTGACGGGGAAAACTGAAACGGTTGAAGAAGAGTTGGAAAAAATCCGCGCAGTTCAGCTGACTGACGTGCGCGCAATCGCAAAAAAACTCATTGATGAAAAACGGCTCTATTTTGTCATGATCGGCCCATTTGAAGAACAAGAAAAGTTTGAAAAACTAGTGATGGGGTAAGCTATTTTTTGTGCCGCCACACTTTATGATGAAATTTTCCGCGTATCTTTTCTTTTTATTAACGCATGTTTCCACCGCGAAAATGTATCAATAATGTCGTCCGATTTTGCGAGAATGATGAGGCTAACATAAATACCTATCATTGTCTGAACGCCAGAATTACTTAGAAGTTCATATGCTTTTGCAGTAAATGTCATATATCATCCTTTCTTTGTTGTATGCGCATTTTTACTACATATCTTGCCCACATTGCCAAACCGATGAATGTTGGAAATCCAATAAGGATATATAAAAATCCAATCTTATTATAGTTGATAATGCCACCAATCACGAATGTTGTAAAGACAATCTTGCTGAGATCAAACAGGTACGATGCAAATAATTTTTTCTGCGTGAGTATTTCTTTTGTCATTTTTTTATTTTCTCACTCAAATCGTACAAACACCAAACGAAAGGAAAATTGGTATAAAAAAAGCCCCCTTCGGGGACTCTCTTTAGAAACAAAAAGCCTCACCGATTGGCGAAGCTTTCTATACGATGGTCGTGCAGCATCAAACAGGACACCTGACAATTTCAGTATTGTGCGATAGAATACCCACAGGCATAACAAACATACGTAAAGGAGTGACATATGATGCAACAATCAGTTGTTCTCGTAAAACCAGATGGACTACAACGCGGACTAATCGGCGAAATCATCGCGCGATTTGAACGCAAAGGATTAAAATTAGTTGCGCTTAAAATGACAACGTTGAGCCATGACGTACTTGACCAGTGGTACGCGCACCACAAAGAAAAACCATTTTTTAGCGGACTCAAAGCATTCATGATGCAAACACCAATCATTGCGATGGTGTGGGAGGGGTTGGACGCGGTTGACACGATCCGCAAACTGGTTGGCCTTACAAAGGGTCGTGAAGCCGAAGCGGGTTCAATCCGTGGTGATTTTGCCATGAGTCAGTCCAACAACCTTATCCATGCTTCTGACAGCGTTGAAAATGCGAAAAAAGAACGCAACCTGCTTTTTGCACAAGGTGAAATTTTTGCATACGAAAGCGGCGTTGATTGTTTAGTCTACTCAAAAGAAGAACTAGGGAAGTAGCGAAGAAACAGCGCGCAGAATATTGAGAGCGCACGGAGTATGTAAAATGCGCGATATGGCGGGGTGTAGCGCAGTTGGTAGCGCGCATCGTTCGGGACGATGAGGCCCGCGGTTCGAGTCCGCGCACCCCGACAAAGATACATAAATAACTGAAAAGAATGAACAAAAAATACTTATTCATCTTAATTATATTGACTATTCTTTTGATTCCTATTCCCCGTATATATAAACTTAACTGTTCTTTCGTATGTCCCGAAAGAATATTATGCCATCCATGTGAACTTCCCCATGCTTTCCCGTTGTGGAATGGATACTTCCTGATTCAGCAAAAATCTATTGCGACCAAATGTATAGAATTGATTTCTGACAATATAGTTTGTTTATATAAACACTGCGGAACCACAAGTTTTACTAAGCAACAATGAAAGTATGTTCGCGAAACGAGATTCTCACTTTTTGTGCAAGGATGTTACGGGCTTCCTGTTAATGGGGCAAACTGCACTCCCGATCCGCCGTTATATAATTGTTTGACCTGAGTAGCGGTGAGGGCGTAGTTGAAAACCCGCACATCGTCAATCTGACCGGGAAAATATTCTGCTCCAGTGGAATGGCGACCGATGCGTCCCGCGACAGCGTCATTCACAATAGAAGTCACTGCAGATGTTGTATTATATCGTTGATTTCCATCGACATAAAGCTTAATCGCTCCGGAAGAAAAAGTTCCCACGACATGGTGCCAGGCGCCGGTATCGGTGAGATTAACACCCGAAGTAGTAGTTTCAGTGAGAGTAACACCATCTCCAACTCCCAAGAACAGACAATTAAGACTAGCACATGCACCATACCCCCCAAGTCCAAGCCGGAATCCGAGTTTACTTGCCCAAGTTTGTTTGACGAAGATGTTGTAATTTGTTGCATTGGCAAGGCTAGCAACTTTTATCCAGGCAGAGACCGTAAGTTGGGTTGATGGATTTGGGCTGGCAGTATGTGCAAGCTGTACATAATCATCAGAGCCGTCGAAGTTGAGACTGCTATTAAATTTACCGGTTGCGCCATTACCCCAGGCAGTACTTGCTGTCGTACACGTGCCCACGGCGGTTTGTGTGCCACCACCTGTGCCATTCCAAGTGCCAGCGTTCCCATTACCTGAGGAATCATTGAGAGTAGACCCTTGGCATTCATCGAATTTCCAGTATCCCACAGGTCCACTGCGGTTATAGTCCCATGCGATTTGGGCTGGTGTGCGGGCATAGTTGAAAACTCTTATGTTATCTAATTTACCAATAAAACCAGTAGTACCAGATATACCTCGGTTGCCGAATGTAAAAGCGTTATTATTTGTTGTACTTGTCCATGTTCCATTGGTTGTATTTACCAACACTCCATCGATGTATATTTTTATGGATGTTGTTGTGTTTACAATCCCGAAATGTTTCCAGGTATTTGTTCCAAGTGTTCCTGAGGGGCCAGCGTCTATAGTTGATGATCCTCTTATGTCCATACGCAAACCGTCACTTTGTACTCCAAGGTCCCAACCGGTGGAATCATTATTATATTTTCCAAGAACTCCTCTATAGCTAGTGCTGTTTGTGGGATCAACATTGATCCAACCAGAAACAGTAAAGTCTGAAGTGAAATCAAAATTAGCTTCATTTGCAATTGGAGAGGTTACATAATTGTTGCTGAAATTAATCCCTGATCCAAATTTACCAGTTGACCACGTTGGATTATTGGTGAGAGTTCCTGTATTTCCGTTACCCGAAGAGTCATTCGCTGTTGTTCCAGTCTTTTCTTCTAGGTTCCATTCACCAATAGGGGCAGAACAAGTCGCAGTATCGCCGAGGATGCAGTAGGCAGCTTGGGCAGAGGAAGAGGCAACCGAACCACCAGTGAGCTGTGAAGTATCAGAAAAAGTTCCCAAAACCATTACCGAACCGCGGTTCATATCGAGCTTTATTTCGTCGGCAGTGAGCGCAGAGTTGTAAACTTTTACTTCATCAATAAGGCCAGAAAATGCTTCAGATGTAGCAGAGGACATACCAATTCTGAATGCTGTGGTGTTGTTGACATCCCCCGAAATATTAGGATCATCGGAATCGACCTGTTTTCCATCCACATAGAGATACTGCATATCTAGGTCTCTGTCATAGACTGCTGCGACGTAATGCCAAGCACCATCGGTGACTGCTCCGGCAGCGGCATAAGAAGTTGCAGAACTATCTGCATCGCTGTATGAAATTCTTAGGCGATTATCGGTTTCGATCCTAAAAATATACCCACTCAAACCAGCTCCGTTATCTTTTCTAATAATATTTTGGATAACCCCAGTAGCCGAAGTTTTAATCCAGGCCGATAAGGTCATACCCCCAGTTCTTATATCGAGGGCATCATTATCGTTTACGCTAACGATAGTATTTGAACCGTTGACAAACGCTAAAGATTTTCCAAATTTTCCATTATTACTCCATGCGGCTCCAGTAATAGTGCCATTTAAACCTGTCCCATTGCCAGAGTTAAAAGTTGTTGCCCCGTATCCTTCGTCGAATTTCCAGTAGCCTACTTGGGAGCCAACGGGGGAGCCACCAACGGGGTGTCCTGCGTTCATATCCTCAACGATTTGTTTTTGCGTGCGGGCGTAGTTGTAGAATCTAATATCATCGAGTTTCCCCTGAAAATAAAATTGTGCAAATCCAAGATACATTGTGCTTGATGTGGTGTAGTTGATGGCTCTGGTTTCGGCCGTGGAACATTGTTGAACTCCGTTGATAAAAACGCGCAGATTTTGTTGGTCATAGGAAGCGGCGATGTGTGACCATGTGTTTCTGGGGACAGTGGAAGCACTAGTGGTGCAAACTATTGGAGCTGCGTCTCCGACATTGACTTGGAAAATAATTCCTTTGTTGTAATCCAGAACGCGCCAACTATTGCTATAACCATTACCGTAGGGACCAGTGATAATACCTTTCCAATCTCCGGTGGTGGTGTTGTAGGTAGGATAAACCCAGAAGTCGACACCAATATTTTTTGGTTGAAGGGTGGTAGTTGCAGTGACGTTTAATCTGTCTGAGGAGCCATTAAAAGATAGTCCAGAACCAAATTTACCTGTGGTCCAAGTAGGAGATCCAGTTACCGAAATGGAATTGCTGACGCCACTGGAGTCGTTGATTGTGGTTCCACTATGTTCGTCAAATTTCCACCAACCGATTGGTCCCGGGGCCCAGGAGTAGAGGTCGCGGACTTCTTTGGAGGAGAGGGCGCGGTTGTAGATGCGGACGTCGTCGATTTTGCCGTCGAAATATCCACCGCTATTATTTTCGTCGTTGGCAATCCTGAGTGAAGTTGTTGAATCATATACGGAAGCGGGAACTGTTCCAGTTAGGGTTCCATTGTCTAAAGCTCCATTTAGATAAATATCCATAGTTCTATTCGTACTGTTATAGACTCCAGCAACGTGATACCAAGTACTATTAGATAGTGTCGTACTCGAATCCCTGTAAGCAGTGGCGCTTGTACCGTCGGATGAAACTAGAAATCTAATTGTTGTGCCGAACTGCCTTAAATAGTAGCTTCTGCCCCCAGTTACGTCTTTTGCTATTATTTGTCCATTTGTTTGACTTTCGGTGTTAAACCACGCGCTTAGCGTGAGAGATGAAGTCAAAGACAGAGTACTGTTGTCGTTAATTGACAAATAGTCGCTAGTGCCGGCCTCGAAGTCCTGCGCGTTGCCAAATTTTCCCGCGGCGGCAGCAAACGTGGTTTGGTGGGCTAGGTCGTTGGAGTTGCCGGAAGAGTCACAGGAGTCGTTGACGCTACCGGTGCAGGAGTTGGCCGCAGACTCGTCCATTTTCCAGTAGCCAACTAAACCGTTAGAAAGAGCGTCGAGGTTTTTGGAGGAGGAGCCGAGGGAGACGGAGACACCCTTGGTAGTGCCGCGGGATTTAAAATCGGCCTTGATTTGCGCTGCCGTGCGGGAGTAGTTGTAGATTTTGACGTCGTCGATGAAGCCTTTAAACTGACTAGTATTACCTCCAATATAGAAGTTTGCTGCATTAGAGATGCTCCCCAAACTTTCAGGGGTATACCCCCCAGCACTTCCCGTATTAGCACGGCCGTCGAGGTAGACAAGAGGATAGGTTTGGCTACGATCAAAAACTATTGTGATTTGGTGCCAGTTATTGTTGTAGATGCCAGAGCCGTCTTTTCCGTAACGGTAAGACTGATTTGGGCCATCATCAATCATTCCGTACGTGTCGCCACCCCAGCCGTCAGCTAAGTTGATTTGGTACCCTATTTGAGTGGCTCCTTCCATTTTGTGAATTATTTCGCCGCTGTTATCCTCTGTTCTTACCCAGACTGAAATTGTAAAGCTGTTTGTATCAAAATCGAGTGCGCCATTTGAAGGATCATTCACAATGACATAGTCTCCACTTCCATCAAAATAGAGACATTTTCCCGAGACGCATTTATCCTCACTTTGCCAAGTGGCGTTTGTGATGGTCCCGTTCAATTGAGTTCTTGATGTTGAGTTGTTTACTGTGTTTCCATACCCCTCGTCGAATTTCCAGTACGCCACGGGACCGGCGGATTTTTCCTGGACGGCTACGGTGCCGATGGCGTAATTGGTGGCGACAGTGGCAAAATCAGCAGCGGAGAAGCCGTTGGCGGCACTGGGATTGCCGTAATAGTAGTAGATGGTTTGGGCGCCGGCGGGGAAGGAATCAAAGAAAATGTGGGCAACGGTGGTGGCGGTGGTGCAACCTGAAACTATGTAATATGGCAAGAGATTACCGCCGGTATCAGTAAAACGTAGATCTCCACAGTCGCTTTGAAATTGACCTGATGCAGAAGTATCTATTGTGGTACTGATGTATACGTTGGTCTCGGCTGCGGTATGGGAAGAAATTGGAATAGCGTTACGGTACGCCCAAGATTCATCAAACCAAGCCGCTTTGGCGGGACTCAACAACCGCATACCAAAAAACACGAGAAGAACGATGAGAAAAACACCACCGAAGAGAAAGGAAGAAACTCTTTTTTTGGAACGGGACATACGATCGCATTGTAGCATCGGGTCGAGGTATAATGGCAAGCATGTCCCCATAGTTCAATGGATAGAACGGGGGTTTCCTAAACCCTAAATCCAGGTTCGATTCCCGGTGGGGACACAATAATAGATTGATTTATCAATCCAAGAATGATTTTAAGGCGCGTCTGTTACCGCTTGCGCAATTACTTCGCCGCTATCTCCACTTGTAAGATCTGGACGATCTGACCATTTTTGAGGATGTGATGAAATACTAATCACCGTTCCTCTAGGAAATTTTTTGCGAAAGACCTCTGCAAGAATACCACCTTCATGTCCGTCTGGTCTGGTTAAGTTTTCATCGAATAGACCGACGTTCACTGCAGCTAAGGTTTCGATATACTGAAGAGCTTCATCTAGACCACCAGCTTGAGCGATGACATGATGTCCGAATCTTTCCAGCCACTCAATAAGTATGGGGCTAGTAAACTTAAAGCGGTATAATAAGCCGCAATGTCTTCATTAATCAATCTAAATAAGTATTACAAACATTCTCACATTTCGAAAGCTAAAT
>LCLX01000002.1 GCA_001002285.1 Microgenomates group bacterium GW2011_GWC1_46_15 | reverse complement strand
AATTTAGCTTTCGAAATGTGAGAATGTTTGTAATACTTATTTAGATTGATTAATGAAGACATTGCGGCTTATTATACCGCTTTAAGTTTACTAGCCCCAAAGAAAGTATTTTGCTATAACTCGCTGTTTTATCTTCCACATAATGAGAAAAACTTGAGTATGGATACGCGAGAAGAGTTTGATTACTCTCAAGAATTTTATTGGGGTTTCGATGGATATATCTTGAAGTATTTACAAGATCAACATCATTTTGTATGAGCCTAGATTTTGTTCTTCCTTGGTAAAGTGGTCCCACTCTCCCATGTAAATAATTAAAATACATACTATATCCAATAAGAAAAGCCTGGATATATTTCGAAATGCCATAGTCATTTGATTGTTGGAGAAGAAGGTGAAAGTGATTAGGCATTAAACAATAAGACAGTAGTTCTACTCTTTTTTCACGTCGAGTTCTTACATGATAAAACATTAAACCCATGAACACTCTATAGTCTTGAGGAAAAAGAAAAATTGGCATTTTTGCCACACCACGATTATATACGTGATAATAATTTCCTGTGATAAATTTTGGTATTCTGTATGGCATGGTATATGGGTAGTCCCGATCTATCCATATACTGTACAAGCCAAATCTTACAAATAACTTACGAAAAACAAATTGGAAAATTTCCTTTTAGGAAGTTCTCTTAGGTGTAGTAGATCTAAAAAGCCCTAGGCTGATGCCTAGGGCTTTCGTTCTCTGTAAGTCCCGATCTTATCGGAATTACTTCAGTTCAACTGTTGCGCCAGCATCAGTCAACTTCTTTTTCGCTTCTTCAGCGACTTCTTTCTTCACGTTTTCGAGGACAGCTTTTGGAGCTGCTTCAACGAACGCTTTTGCTTCTGCGAGACCAAGCTCTGGCTTGATTTCACGGACTGCCTTAATGGAGGCAATCTTGTTCGCGCCTGCACCCATGAGCATGACGGTGAACTCCGTCTTCTCTTCTACTGGAGCTGCGGCTGTGCCACCTGCTGCGGCCATCATGACCGGAGCTGCGGCGGAAACGCCGAACTTTTCCTCAAGTGCTTTCACGAGCTCGGACACTTCGAGCAGGGAGAGCTTTTCAACTTTCTCAACAATGTCACTGACATTTTTGGAAAGTGTTGTGTTGTCTGCCATAGAGACCTCCTCAATATATTATTCGAATACCGGTGTCACCCTTTTTATGCCCGCGCCTCTTTCTGTTTTCGGACTGCTTCAAGCGCGTACACGAGATTTTTCATTCCAGCAGTCAAGACGTTGACCAATCCATACGCCGGTCCTTTTAAGCGGGACAGAAGCATCACAATAAGGCCATTCTTGCCTGGAAGTTTCGAAAGCTCGATTAAGTCAGCTTTTGTCAAAATCTTGTCTGCAAGCAAGCCCTCTTTTAATTCTGGTTTCTCTTTTGTTTTAATGAACTCGACGAGCTTCTTGAGGGCGCTGATTTCGTCTTCATACGAAAACAACACGCCTGTTTGTCCCTGAAGACTTCCAGTGAGCTCCTTCTTGCCAAGGACGCGGTTAATTAATGTGTTTTTTGCGACGACAAACTCACCACCGGCTGCCTTGAGCGAAGCGCGGAGAGCGGTTTGATCGGCAACAGTTAATCCGGAGTAGTTTGTGAGTACAACGGACTTTGCCCGAGAAAACTTCTCTTGCAGGTCTTTTATTTGCGCAATGTTTTTTGTATTTGGCATATTTTTCCCCTTTTTCTTCCAAATTGCTCTCATTACCTCTATAAAACAAAAATCCCCTGTCGCGGGGATTCTATCTATAAAATAAAAAAATCCCCGCCAAAGCGAGGTATGACACTCAGATACTCCTTGAGTGTTTATATTCCTCGGTGCGGCTTATATTTCCTGCGAAACAGCGCACTGTCTTTGGACTAGAGGGATAGTATACTAAAAAATGCGAATTGTGCAAGCTCGAGATTTATGGTGAGATTTATCTATGACTAAAGCAACGACCATGCCAACCAGATTACACGACACGCGCGTGAAACAATACTATGAAGAAACAAACATTGATTACGAGATTTTTCTCCAAAGAAACAATCATTTAGGAATGCATTATGGTTTCTGGGAGTGGGGAATTTTTTCAATTTCACAGGCAGTGATCAATCAAAATCAGGTATTAGCAAATCAAGTAGACATACAAAAACACATGCGGGTGTTAGACGCGGGATGTGGTGTTGGAGGAAGTGCTATTTTTCTCGCGCAACACTATGGATGCAAGGTTGACGCCATTACCATCGTCCCTTCTCAAGTAACTGCCGTAAAAAAGAATGCGCAAGCGCGCAATGTAAGCAATCTCGTTTTTCCATCTTTGCAGGACTATACGAAGACAACATTCCCCAACAATACGTTCGATGTTGTTTGGGCCGTTGAAAGTGTGTGTCATACACCAAATAAAAAGCAATTTTTGAAAGAAGCATATCGCATTCTCAAGCCTGGGGGGAAGCTCATTATGGCCGATGGTTTTCTCACAAAAGCATACGAGAGCCAAAATAAGATGTATAAAAAGTTTCTCCGTCTTTGGTGGGATGGGTGGGCAGTTTCTGATTTATTTTCGACGCAATCTTTTATTTCTTGGTCTGAAAAAGCGGGATTTCATATAACAAGCATGAAGAATGAGAATAAAAGAACAGCACTGAGCTCGCTGTATTTCTTTTTACTATCTCTTGGTGGATGGATTATTGTGTGGCCACTTCTTTTCTTGAGAATACGCACATCAGTATTTTTAATGCAAACGCAAGCATGTTTTTTCCAATGGATAACACGCCAACTTCATGTATGGAAGTACGTTATCGTTGTCTGTGAGAAATCAAAATAAAGTTTTGCAAGAAATTTTAGCCGACCACAACTTTAACACCCGGGCCCATGCTCGCGCTAATCACACATTTGACCACTTTTCCAGGCGGGAATGCTTTCAATAATGCGCGGAGATTTTCTGCCAATTCTTTGTCCGGCTGAGCCAATTTACCAAGCGTAAGGTGAACAAGTGGCGCTTCTTTTTCTGTTTTAATCGCAACTGATCCCGCTTCCAACTCTTTCTTGCGCTTTTCTGGGTCTGGTGTAAGCGTGCGGTTCTTTGGATTTGGCATCAAGCCTTTTGGTCCAAGCACGCGCGCGAGCTTTGCGAGCTTTGGCATCATTGAAGGGTGCGCAACAAGTGCGGTAAACGTAATGTTTCCTTTTTCAATCTCAGCGAGCAACTCATCGGTGGCAATCGCGACGCTCATTTTCTTGCCGGTGGAGAAGGGGAACGCGACTTCAGTTGCAAAATCTCCATCGCGGAGCATGAGGTTTACCTCAAGTGATCCTGCAAACTTACCATAGTGTGTTTTTTTCGCGAGCGCAATGGCTTCTTCGATTGGGTACACGTGTGTTTTATCAACCATAGAACGTGATGTTACGTATTTTTTCCCGCGGACTTTTTGTGCTTTTTTAACTTTTTTCTCTTCGCTGCCGTCTTCAAATCCAGTTTGAGTAACCTCTGGAGAAACAGACTCAATTGGTAACACAACCTCAGCTTCAACAGTTTTTTTATTTTTCTTGCCTTTTGCCGCCACTTTTTTTGAACCCTTTTTCACTTCTTCTTGTGGTTCATTCGCCATGTCTGTTGTTTTCTTTTTTCCCATATAACTCCCTTACATGTGTACGATTTCAATATCGAGTTATGAAACTTTCACACCCATACTTCGCGCGGTTCCCTCGATAGTGCGCATTGCAGAATCAATGTTTGTCGTGTTGAGATCACCCAACTTTTTTTCTGCGATTTTCCGGACCTGATCTTTTGTCAACGTGCCAACAACCTCTTTACTCGGGGTTTTTGCGCCGGACTTTATCTGAAGCTCTTGTTTAATCAACTCAGAAACTGGAGGCAACTTTAATACAAACGTAAACGAACGGTCTTCGTACACCGTAATTTGTGCTGGAATGACCTGGCCTTTTTTATCTTTTGTTGCTTCGTTGTACTGCTTACAAAACTCCATGATGTTAATGCCTTGCTGTCCAAGGATAGGCCCAACGGGAGGAGCGGGATTCGCTGCCCCGGCGGAAAGATTGAGTTTCAAGATTGTTTTAACTTTTTTTGCCATATTTCCTCATCTCATCAATAGTGTTTTATATTTTTATGACCTGCAAGAAATCAAGTTCAACTGGTGTTTCGCGTCCAAAGATAGAGACTAATACAGAAACTTTACCTTTTTCTTCATCAATGCGGTCAACCGTTGCCAAGAAGTCTGTGAATGGTCCTTCAACGATGCGCACCGCTTCACCAATCGAAAAGTTTGCCTTGTATGACGGAGCGCCTTGCGCCATATATTTTTGAATTGTTTTGACTTCATTTTCCGGAAGGGGAGTTGGTTTATTTCCCACACCCACAAATCCTGTAACACCTTGTGTGGTGCGGACCGCGAGCCAAGACGCGTCTGTTAAAATCATTTTGACGAGCATGTATCCTGGGAAAATTTTCTCTTTGACCGTTTGTTTTTTCCCGCGCTTAATTTGAATTTTCTCTTGTGTTGGAATCAACATTTCGAGAATGTAATCCTGAAGATCCATGTTAAACGCGCGCTGTTTTAATGTTTCCGCGACTTTGTTTTCATGACCAGAATACGTGTGAACGACGTACCATTTGGCGCGCTTATCTTCTGATTGCGTGATCACAATATGGTTGGGGGTGGATGCAACAACTGTCTGTTCCTCTGGAACCACGATTGCGGCGCCCTGATCCTGCAGCGTTTGTGCCGCCTGTGTATCAGTTTGCGCGTTTACTTGTGTATTTGTTATTATCTGTTCGTCTGCCATATATTTTTATTTCTCAACTATTTCTTGAGTAGGAGATCGAGCGCCGAGGTAAATATTGAGTCAAGTCCTCCGATATACACACCAACAGCCACACTTACCCCCACCACGACAAGCGTCATATTCATTGCATCCCGGCGTGTTGGCCAGGTCACTTTTGCAAGCTCTTCGCGGATTTGCCGCACATATGCTACTGGATTCATGAACTTGGATTGTAGCAGATGAGAAGACCGAATTGTAGCAGGGAATTCGGGAATACTCAAGAGACAGAGCGAGGTTGTGTCAGAAAGAGTTCGGGACTCGTTGCTTGAGTAAGGAAAACGACTCTTGGCTAAGTCCCGATCTACCCATATGGGGTGCTAGTTAATTTTTCTATATAACTGAGAAGAAACATTCTAAATGGGTTGATACATCCTTGTAGAGTTTTAGTTTCCTTTCAGTCCCGATCTTTTTTCTGCTCGAGTTTGACACATCCTGATGTACGCGGTACCATTATGGCATTCCTATCAGGAGGTTTTTTATGCCCGCACCAACGTCCGCAGCGCCTGTAACACCAGCAACACCAGCAGCACCCGTAGCACAAGTAACTCCAGCAACTCCAGTAGTACCAACACCGTCTCCAGCGCCCACAGCACCCGCAGCATCAGCAACACCCCCGTCATCCTCAAAGCGTATCCGCAAAGCAATCATTACAGACGCGGGATTCGCAAGCCGCTATCTTCCCATCACAAAAACAATTCCAAAAGCAATGCTTCCACTTGGTAACCGGCCGATTATGCAGTTTATGGTTGAAGAATGTGTACAGGCGGGGATTGAAGAAATTGTGCTCGTGTCAACTCCCGAGGGCAAACCGATTTACGAAGATTATTTCAACAATAATGTCAATCACATCCGTAAACAGCTCGTTGCGCAAGGCAAGGGAGACAGATACGAGCTGGTTCAGCATGTCCTTAACTATCCCAAAATTATCGTGATCGTGCAGGATCCAAGTTTGCCGTATGGCAATGGATCGCCGGTTGTTTCGGCACAAAAGTTTGTTGAAACAGAAGAAGCGTTTTTAGTAATGTACAGCGATGACGTTGTGTTTGGCGAGATGGGTGACGCAAAGGTGATGGTTGATTTGTACGCCCAGCACCCAGACGTTGAGGGAATTATCATGGCGCAGGAAGTTTCGCCGGATGTTGTTGATAAATATGGAATCATTGTCCCTAAACAAGGGGGCCAGCAGGGAACAACGACTGTACTCGACAACATTATTGAAAAGCCGGAAAAAGGAAAAGAGCCAAGCCGCCTCGCGTCGTATGGGCGGTATCTCCTCAAGCCATCAATCTTTCAGTACTTAAACGCGCAAAGCGTTGGCAAAGACGGCGAGTTGTGGACAGTTGATGCCATTACAAAGATCGCGAAAGGGAAAACAGTGCTGGTCGAACACACAAAAGGTGAGTGGGTGACCACCGGCGATCCGGAAAACTACTTTATAGCGCACTTGAAGTATGTGATGGCAAATGAAAAATACGGCAAAAAAATTCCCGAGTGGGTGAGAATCCTCGAGAAAACTGCCTAAAAACCTCACCACATATGAAGGAGTCTTGAGTGAACTGTATTCGCCCGAGAAATATTCTCGTGCTACTGTTATTGACACGTTTACACCAGTTTGAGATAGTGAATGTGCCCTACAGCAGGACGGTCAGAAGAGGAGTTTTTTCCTCTACAAGATTTGTTCTACGGATTGAGTTGTCCGGCTATCCCGTGGGATAGTCAGCACTCTTCCACCCTAGTATTTTGGGGGAACACTTCCTCTTTATTCGTTCTGCCGTGGGGCTTTTATTGCAATCTTAGGAGAGTCCCCGAAGGGGACTTTTTGTGCGATCTAGGAGGGTCCTCCTTAGAGGAGGACTTTTTGTGTATAATGCGTTCCTTATGACGAGATACGGTTTTGAAACTCAACCATTAAGAGAAACACCTGGAAGAAAGAAGGGGAAGCAAGGAAATCCTCCAGAAACAGGCGAACACACCGACTGGGGTTCGTTAGCAGACACCAATTCGATACTGACAAATACATTGTTTAAAATCTCAACCATTTCTCTTAAGCAAAATTATGGAATTTTAGAAAGTGAAACGGAACGATGGTCTACAGAACTTGTCAATGGAAGAATTCCAACCGTCATAGAAGAAGAAGTGGAAGATGGAAAAAAAATCAAGAAAACACGGAAGTTTGCAGATATCAAGGAGTTTGATGCGTATATTATCGCGCGCATTATTGCGTTTAAGAAGATGAAAATTGCAGAAGGAAAGTAGTATAAAAAAGTTTTTACTGAGCCTGGAGCGGGAATCGGACCCGCGCTCTAGCCCTTACCAAGGGCTTGTTTTGCCACTAAACTACCCAGGCATTTTTCAAATTTTGAAGCTGTTTCAATATCCAAGCTTTTAATTTGATGTTGCTCACAGAAATCATGCACACGCCATACATCGATTTTTTCTTGTATGTTCCACGGCCTTGTGTTGGAATCTGAACGATTTTACCAAATTTTTCTGGAGAAATCTGTAGCTGATTTGCCCAATACGACCGCACAACAGTGGAATTGTTGTCATGAAAAGCGACAATACTATATGAAATTTTTTCGGGAGAAATGTGGCAAATTTTGGTCAGGAAACTTTGAAATATACGTAGTAGATCGGGATCTGTATTTGTTACTTTTACAACATGTGGAGAAACTTTATTACCCTCTCCCCAATAGATCCCTAAAGCTAACCAAAATATTTTTTGTTCTTCGGGAGAAAGTGATGTTTGTATATTGAATGGATCTCCGTTTGGATTTTGTTGGACATAAGAGGCCTCACTTCTTGATCTGCGCGCAATGTGGTATTTCATCATCCAGTACACGATTTTGTGTTCAGAACATTTGAGTAGTTTTGCTATATCAACCATAGATTTACCCTCTTTATAGAGAGAAAGAAGAGTGTTTTTTGAAGGTTTATGATTATTTTTCATCTGGTTTTGATCTTGATTCTATCATGATACAATACTTGCGACGCCAGGTTACTCAAGCGGTCAACGAGACCTCTCTGTAAAAGAGGTGGCTTAAGCCTACGTAGGTTCGAGTCCTACACCTGGCACTAGAAAGTAAGACAACGAAAGAATCCTCCGCAGGGGGATTCGAGTCCTACACCTGGCACAAACAAAGAGAACTTCCATTTATTTACATGAGACTCTTCGGGACTTACCAGTTCTGCTGGAGGTGACGCTATCTGTTTTGGTTTCTCTCGCCGCGTCTTTATACCAGGCGGAGGGGTATAGTTCATCAACTCTGCATAATTATTTGCCGCTTCGAAACCCTCCATTTGGAGTAAACGAAGATATTCCTGTGTGGTCGAATCAATAATGACCCCCTCTGCTACTGAAGGTGAAACTGCAGAAGAAACAGGTTGAACCGCAGTTTCTATTTTTGCACCTTCTTTTCCTAGTTGTGAATTTTGTGTCATTTGTTTTTTTACGATAGCGCAATCGCGTGCCGTGATACGCACGCATCGAAAATGCGGTTAATGAACTTCTCGTAGTGATATCCGCTTGCGTTGGCGGCGGCAATCAATGCTTCAGTGTCTTTGTTTTCCAAACAGGGGTTTGCATTAGCCTCCAAAAAGTACCACCGTTTTGTTTTTTGGTTGTAGCGAATGTCAAACCGGCCGTAATCTTTCATTTCCAGCGCAAGAAATGCCTGCCGCGCGGCTTTCTGAATCTTTTTTGTGGTGCGCGCATCAATGCTAGGAGCGGGGGAGACGAAGTAGCATTTAAATTTTTCTGAGTCTTCCATCCACTTTGCTTCAAAATCGTAAATAAACTCGTTATCGGTATCGCCGCTCGGGGTGCGGAGCTCGGCCAGTGGGAACGCAATCGCATCGGTTTCGTTGCCAACAACCGTGCAGTGCAACTCAATGCCAGAAATAAAACGTTCGGCCAGAATGGGTTGATGGTATGTCGCGCACATGTGTTCAAGCCGCGCACGCAACTGTTTTTTATTGTGAACGATTGAATCTTCACTAATACCAATACTGCAGTCTTCTTTTTGTGGCTTTACGATAAGCGGGAATCGCAAGCTTACATGGATTTTTTCTTTTCCTGTTTTAAACAACTGCCACTGTGGTGTTGGAACGCCGATCTCACCAAAAATTTTCTTTGTCGCGATTTTATCAACGGTCAACGACATGACGCGCGGGCCGGGACCAGTAAATACGCGGCCGTGTTTTTCCAACTGACGCACAACGCGCATGTACAAATGCTCGCTGTCGCAAATGTTAAAAAATACATCAGTCTTTTTTTGTTTAATCAGTGAGTATAAATTTTTTTCTGAAACCTGATGCACGTCAACCGCAAGGCCGCGCTTTTTTAATGATTCGGCAACAGTCGCAGCGATCTTCTCAATGTGGTCTTCTGTTGCGGCGATCTCTTCGTTGGATTTGTCTGGAGGGTTGTAAATGACGGTAACGTGCATGTGGCAGTTGTAAAAAGTTTTTTAAGTTCGTGACACTATATTTCTTTTTTCCTTTTTTATTTTTCTCACATATTTCTTTTTCTTTTTTTATCTTTGCACATTGCAAAAAAATATGTGATAACTATCATACAAAATACTTATGGACCATTTGTCAATAGCGAGTTCTCTATATTTTGTTTTACACATCTGAAAATACGTTTATGAAAAAACATCGTTACACATCACATCATCGTTCAAAACTTCATATTGCGGTGATATACAGCGTTCCAACAGCGCGCATGAAACATTCGTCATATGCCGCAACAGACGAAGATACAGCGAGTTCCGCACGCCAAATACATCGAGTACTACAAGAAAAAGGACATACATCAACACTTCATCCTATTACAACGCGCACTATTAATGATATTCAATATATTCATGCTGACTACATATTTAATGTGATTGAATGGACGGGTGTTGATTTAAAATATTCTCAACGCGCATTCACAATATTAGAAAAATTAGAAAAACATGGTATTCCATTTACTGGTGCGTCAAAACAAAATTATTTTATGAACGTGGATAAACGCGTGATGAAAAAAATATTTGACGCGGAACACATTCCAACGGCGCGGTGGCAGTCATTTAAAACGGGAAATGAGTTGATTCGTAAAGATTTTGTATTTCCAGTGATTGTAAAGCCGTGCTTAGAGCATTGTAGTATCGGTTTAACACGTTCTTCCGTGGTGCATACGGCAAATGAACTGCGTGCTGTTATACACCGTCAAATACTGTCATTTAAACAGCCCGTGTTCGCTGAAGAGTTTGTTGATGGACGGGAGTTTCATGTGACGGTGTTAGAAAAAAATGGTGTATCGGTTGTGTTGCCAATTGCAGAAATTCAATTTGATGTGCGCGGAACCGATGCGTTTTTAACATACGATAGCCGATGGGATGAAAAGCATCCCGAATACGCGCAGTCGCGCGTTGTACCCGCAAAGCTTCCCGCAAAGTTAGATACTGCGTTGCGTGACGTAAGCACGCGCGCATTTTCCGCGTTGAAGTTCCGCGACTATACGCGGGTGGACATCCGCGTGCGTAACAATAGTGAGATTTTTGTGTTAGAAGCAAACACAAATCCCGGTCTTGGAGCTGATGAAGACTGTGCGCTCAGCACATCATTTTTAGCTGCCGGAATGACGTTTGCGGATGTTGTTGAGTACATTGTACAGTCATGCATGGATCGGTTTTTGAAGCAGAAAAAGGCAAAAAACACCCCAACCCCCAAAAAGAAAATTACCCGCTCCCGCCGAGGTGCGCATCTGGTACAATACGTGATATAATCGCCATCTTAGCTCAGCGGTAGAGCAGCTGTTTTGTAAACAGCAGGTCCAGGGTTCGAATCCCTGAGATGGCTCAGAATGTGTAAAACAGAATAAAAATAGGGGAGTATCTATGCCAAAAGCGAAAAAGGGTCCACGACAAGCATTCGGATTGAAGTGTGGCGTGTGTGGCATGTTCAACTATATTACCCAACGCAATAAACTCAACACGCCGGATAAATTAAAGCTCAATAAATACTGCAAACACTGCAGAAAAGTGACCGAGCATAAAGAGTCAAGCAAACTCAAGTAGAACTCCACTTTTTGCGCGCAAAAACACTGGAAAACTATTTCCACTCTTTTGCGATGTTCAAAATGTTTTCTGAACCATGCAAAAACAGCGCTGGCAAGTTTAGCGCTTTTTCTTTTGCGTGTTCAAACCACGACTCGTTGTTGTGGAGTGCGCGCACGCTTAATACGTTGACCTGTGTTTTGATATGCTCGATTTCTGCTTTTCTCCCAACACCTTGCTGTTCAAATACCTCTTGAATGTTCTTTTCCCACTCTCCCCACGGTGTTAAAAAGAGGAGGGAACACCCGGCCGCAGCAGCGTCATACGCCATGTCGCCGGACGGTTTCGTGATAAATACATCGGCCCAAGGAAACGCGTACTGAATGAGTTGTTCATTGAGTTCCACAATGTGTTTGCCGTGAATGAGGCGGAACTTTGCGTTTTCGTTCTCAAGCGGTTCAATGGTAATGTGTTCTTTTTTCGCAATGTCTTGAATCATGAGTGTGAAGTCGTGTTGTGTGCCAGCGTAACAGAGAATGTGAATGGGTTCCGGACGCTTGCGAACAAGATCAAGCAATTCTGAAAGGATTTTTCGCACTTCTTCCTTATTTGTTCCCAAACCGCCGGTGGTGATACAGATGCGCAAAGGTCTGCGGCGGAGGTCATGGATCGATTTTTTCTTCCGTGCTCCGACAACACGTGGACAGACTGGCGGTCCCGTCACAATCACACGTTTTTCATCAACGTGTTTGCCAAAAAGCGCGGCTTTCTCCAAAAAATCACTCTTGGTTTTCTCATCAAATACACAAAACTTGATGTTTGGCAGATCGGCATGATCGAGGTATTGGTCGCGCACGTGCGGATCTGTTACAACTTGCACTACGTGTTTACCAACGCCTGCCAAAATATTTCCAACCTCGTAATGGAGAGAAATAATCGGTCGGTGAACGTGTTGAAAAAGATGGAGAAGGGGAGGGGTGATAGCGGTTGTAATGGGAAGGCGGTTGCGGGCGAATGTATCAATACGGTCTTTTACCCATTTCAAAAAACTATTCCGCGCAAGTTTTCGCCCAATGTACTCAATTGTTTGGATTTTTGACCAGTCTTTGGACTGCACGTAGTTTGTTGGATCAATGAACCACGCCCGTTTTGCGTTTGGTTGAGGAGCGATGTACTTTTCGAGATGCTGGCGGTCTTTTTGTGGAAGCCATGCTTCAACTGCCATGGCAAATGCCATCGAAAAATGCGCGCGGGAAAACACAACATCACGCATATTTGGGTCATGTTCCATGCCGTAAAACTGTTTAAGATCTTCGCGGAACGATGAAGAAACAGTGACGATGGGGAACTCGGTGGACTCAATGAATCGCCTGTCTTGCGCGAGAAGTGTGTCAAGTTGGGAGTCGAGAAGTGTGTTGGGCATGCGTGTAGTGTAGCAGATTGGATTTTGAAGAAAAACACGATAGAATACTAGATGTCTTGGGGCTGTGGTGTAATTGGTAGCACAGCGCTCTCCAAAAGCGTTAGTTTCCAGGTTCGAGCCCTGGCAGCCCCGCAAACGCATACTATACAAATAACGACGTTTATTGTATAGTAGTGTTATGCAACGTCGTATCTGGCCTACTTTAGTAAAAGAGCTTTCTACAGATGAAGTTGTTGTGATTACAGGTCCTCGGCAAGTAGGTAAAACAACAACACTCCATTGGTTACTTGATCAGATTCCATCAAAAAACAAACAGTACTTTGACTTAGAGAATTTGGTTGATCGAGAAATGTTTGAAACCAAAAATTACAACTCACTTATTAACGAGTTTCAAAAACGAGGATTGTCGATAAAAGAGAAACTATACATCGCATTAGATGAAATTCAACTTCTTGAGAATATTCCCAGTATTGTGAAGTATTTGTACGACCACCACCGCATCAAGTTTTTGCTTACTGGATCAAGTTCATACTATATTAAAAATCGTTTTTCTGAATCAATGGCGGGGAGAAAAGTGATTTATGAAATGCTCCCATTGAGTTTTCAAGAGTTTCTTAATTTTCGAGAATTTCCCTACATGCTTGGCGATGATTTCCCTTGGATGGTTGAGTTCTCAGAAGTCGCATATCACCAACTCCATACTTATTATCAAGAATATGTAGAATATGGTGGCTTACCAAGGATAGTGCTGACACCCGATGTGAATCGCAAAAAGATCCTTCTTGAAGAAATTTTTAGTTCATATATCAATATTGATGTTCAAGCATTAGCAGATTTTAAATCCACAAATCATCTACGTAGAGTTATTAAACTACTAGCAGCGCGCATTGGTAGTAAGTTAAATGTTACGGAAATTGCTAATATTACCGGATTGAGTAGGATCACTGTTGATAACTATATTGAATTTTTGGAGCAAACGTACTTAATTGCTACAGTTCCCGCGTATTCAAAATCTTCAGATGTCCAAACACGATTACAAAAGAAACTATATTTTGTCGATACAGGAATCGCTAACGTAAATACTGATCTTTCAAGCGGAAGTAAATTTGAAAACACAATTCACCATCAGTTGTCCTTTTGGGATGGGAAATTAAGTTATTTTTCTGATAGAGATGGAGAAATTGATTTTATATTTGACAATGGCAAAGAACGTGGGGCTTTTGAGGTGAAAGAAACACCAACTGCAGTTGATTACTTTACCCTCGTGAGGCGGGCGGAAAAACTTGGTATTACTCAATGTCGGATTATTGGAAAAGAACCTTCGGCTACTTTTTCTAAATTTTTATGGGGTGGTTTTATCAAATAAATTTCAACATTACCCACGAGTCTCCATATTATTTCTCCACGTCATACCGCAAAAAAAGGTACGAGTCACTAATTGCGCGCGTTTCCACAAGTGTGAGCGGGCGGACAGAAAACGGAATGGTATCCATCAGCATGGATGTCCCATTTTTTCCGACCAATAACGGCGCGACAATCACGGTCAAATGATCGACCAAACCTTCGGCAATCCACCGTGCGTTTAATAGCCCGGCGGAGTGCATCACAACAGCCCGTACGCCGCGTGTATGCAACTGCTGCATAACCTCGAGTAATGGTGCGCGTTTTTCATATGGAATCCATATCAGATTCTTGGGTTTTTTCTTGAGTTTTTTGTAGACAGAAGAATATCCGATAATATACAAATGTTTTACACACTGTGAGAGATACAACATGCCTCGCGGAGTAAGATCTTTTTCTGCGTCAAATACAATCAATGGAACGTTCATTTTCTGTGGTGTTTCAACGCGAAAATTGACTCCCGCTTTTTTCATTGCTAAACCCGTTGTGAGGGAGCACGTGTGTGGGTCAGAAAAATCATAAAACCGTTGAAGAATCGCGCGCACACCCGGCTGGTCTTTCCATGTTTTATCCGTATCAAACGGGTCAGAGTCGTGGCTTGTAATGCGTCCGTCCACGGAAACAGAAAGAAACAACGTCGTTTCCGGGCGTTTTTTCGGTGCGTGTGTCATGATGTGCGACTACTTTTCGTCCTTGAGTCCTTTGCGGAACTCGCGGATAGACTCGCCAATCCCACGGACCAACTCGGGGATTTTCTTTCCGCCGAACAGGACTAGGAGGACGAGAGCAACAATAACAATCTCGGGTGTCCCAATATTTTGAAACATGTCGCTCCTTTCTTTACTACTTATTCAATAGTAGCGCTCCTTCAAACAAAAACACAAGGGGAAGGACGATAAGCGTAAGTGAAAGAATATCGGTTGGCGGTAGAATCGTCGCAAAAATAATGATGGCGGCATACACAATTCTTCTCCGCGATGTCAATACTGACCGTTTTATGACCCCAAGGCGGAGGAGAATGGATAACACAATAGGAAGCTGGAAAACAAGTGCCATGGAAAGTCCCATGAGCACAAACTGAGAGAAAAAACGGCCAACATCCCACATATTGCTGATATTAAAACTCGTTGTTGTCTGGGAATAAATAGTGATCACAAACTGCTGAATCCACACGCCGAACGCAAATCCGATCACGGTGAGCGCAAGGCTCAGAGGGAGAAGGGAAAGAATAATACTGCGTTCTTTTTTTCGCAGGGCGGGAAGAACAAAACTCAAAACACAGTAGATAAGATAGGGGATTGCGAGAAGAGCTCCTATAATGAAGCCGGTTTGAAATGCCAAATCAATAAACTGTGTTGGAGAGGTAAACACAAGGTTAATCCCAACGAGGTTTAACCGCTTCATCACAAAACCCAAAATCTGTTGGTTTCCAAAAAATCCGAGCGTTCCACCAATAATAAAAATACCAATCGTAATCCACATTCTTTTTTGTGCTTCTCGCAGATAGGGGAGATACTTCACCATGTTTTGTCGGAGGAGGTCTGCGGTTTGTTCGGGAGAGTGTTCTTCTGCCATATATTCCTTCAAACACTACGAGAACACCGCGTCGTAATATCCATATGTGACGGTTGTATTACGGAGAGCCCAACTTGTTGAAAACGCAGATGCTCCCTTTGCATACCGATACGATCCGTCGCTTGCTTCTTTAGTGATGTACCATCCGCCGGAAGTATGCAAAAAGCCGTAGTATGCGGGGTAGGTCGCATCGTCAATTTCAGTAATCGTGTATCCGTCTGTGGGGTATTTTTCTGCGGGGTCAATCTTTTCTCCAAGCTTATTTTTAACCTGAATACCAGAAGTACCAGGAAGGCTGCCAAAAAATGCGGCGTGTGTTTTTTCTGTGAAAATCGACACGAAAAAAAGACCAAGTCCCGCGGAGCCAATCATTTTTAAGAATAATCGGCGGTCAATATCAATGGGAACCTTGTCGGGCTCAAGTTCTTGAATGAGTTCTGTGGGTATTGTTTGCGTGCTATTTCCCTCAGCAGGGTGGAATTGTGTTTCATGATGTGGATTCGCGCGTGGGATATGGCTTGGCTGGGAAACAAACGCGCCGCCAATGCGGTGAAACACCCGCAATGCCAGATATATTGATAACGGAAAAAAGAGCGATGCAAGAAAAACATCTCCGCCAGATTGAGCTTTTTCTAGCATCCATACGCCTAAACTCGTGAGGACAACAAAGCTATAGAGCTGAAGAACCATTCCTGTCATGGCGTTTCCTCTGCTGGCGGTTGCAATGATGTTTTGGCCGATGTTGTTTGTGGTGTTTGAATGGCTTCAACCTGGAGGGTATGGAAAAACGAACCTGTAACGCGGACAAACGCGATGCTGACCGCGATAGAAAACAAAGAAATACTTAAGAGAAATAGTGCGCTGTCTTGAAGAAAAAAGTGTTTCCATGAAAACGCCCACCCTCCACGCTTTTTGGAAGCAATGCCATAAATGTACTTCCAAAACGCGTGCGAAAAATAAAATATAACGGGGAGTAAAAGAACAAAAATGAGGAACTGTGTTGGAGAAACCCCAGATCTGAATGACAAAAACACAAAAAAGGCGAGAAAAATCACCGCATAGTACACAAAAAGGCGGTCGATCGCGCGGGCAAGCGAGTACAGGCGCACTAGTCCTCCTTCACAAATTGTTCTTGAACCCACCCTCTTTTCCCATTTGAGAGTTCAACTTGGTACCACCCGTTCTCTTTTGCATAGTAGGGGTAAGAAACGCGGACAACGAGTTGGCCAACAATTTTTGAAGACGCAAGCGCTTGGTCAAATGCGTCAACCGATGTCCACGATTTTCCCTCGAGAAGAGAAACAGTTCCCAAGTGCGCACCAGTATTTTGTTGGTTTGTCGTTTGCGTAGGAGGTATTGTAAGTGTTGGTTCAATCGTTGCTTCCTCAAGCGTCGAGAGCGTGTTCGAGAGCGATTGAAGAGGATCGGTGAGTGTCGGCAGATTAAGACCGGTAGAAAGGCCAAGTATTTGATCTCTTCCTTGCTGTTCCGCGCGGTACTTAATAACCTCGTCGCGGAGTGCGCGGAGTTCCTGCGCGACCATCGCGGATTTTCCATCGCGCGCAATACCGTCCATTGTTGTTGATACAACGCCGAGTTTCTCGAGAAGCGCAATGTGTTGAGTAGTGAGGCGGTGAATTTTATACTGTTGAGCCAACACACCTACAGAGAGAACAGATATCACCACGACGCATGTCCCCAGAACAGAGGAAAGAAGAGAAAACTGTTTCTCGGGGGAAAATATTTGCCATTGGTGGAAAAAACGCTGGAGAACTGGTGAAATTTTTTTCATACCACTGCCTTTTTCTTGTGCATTCCGCCATATTGGTATGCCAAGAGCAAGAATACAAAAAGAATCAGGAGTTGCGACAAAAGCGTAATGGGATGTGGAAGGCTAAAAAAAGCGAGGTTTAATGTGACGCCAATTAAAGTAATAAAAAGAAGAGCGCGTGTGGTGCGTAGAGCAAAAGATGGGGCAATATTGTGCTCCTCATGGTCTTCTGTACCAGCTTCATGAGCAGACTTTACCTCGAGAGGAGGCTCAGGAATGCCCATTTTTTGGGCGTTTGCATCAACGATCACTGTTTCTATCGGAGATTGTGAAGAACTGTGCTCTTGTGAAAAAAGAGGCTCAACGCGCGCGTGCTTTTCACTCTTATATTCATCTATTGGAACACCAAGGTAGTCTTCCAAAGCCTTTTTTGAAATGCGAAACCGACTTTTCATCTGTCCTGGGCGTGAAGTATGAATGATCCCAGCATTGAGATATTTGTAGACTGTGTTCGTGGAAAATCCAAGAATGTCGGCAACTTGTTTGACGGTATACATTTCATTCATATCTGATGCTTTACAAATTCTTACAACTTTGTACAACTTCAGACTACTCTAAAAAAACAACCGTTGTCAATACATATTTCTCTGGAAATAGGCGGTTGTGTGGAAAAAAGGAAAAATATATCAAACGCAAAAATTTTCCGCGATTTGGGGAGAAGGCCGGGCATTGTAAGAAGTTGCAAAGAGTTGTAAAAACAGTTTCTACGGGTTTTATATGTATGATATCTCGTTTAAAGAGAGAACACCAAAGAGTATAAGTTTTCACGCGGCAAGGTAGTAAAAATCACCAAAAAGAGGCCAAAATTGAGCACAATACATACTCAGGTTAAAAATAGACGAAAGAAAACCAAAGAGTTGCGGAGAGCATATTTGCACGAGTTGAGTGTAAAGGAAAAGAGTTGTGTTATTGGGTATACTGTATATATGCCAGCCCGGCGTACACCAAACATTCCTCAAGTTATCTCCCAAACGCTGTTTGCCGTCATGTTGCCTGTATTTGCAGTACCTTTTGAGTTCATCATTCCAGTTCCTTGGTTTGTTGAAGAGTTTGCAAAGTATGGCATGCTACGGGTAATTGGATGGACAAATACAGAGGGAAAGGCATACCGCCCCCTCCTTTTTGGAGCAGTTTTTGGCCTATCTGAGAGTCTGCTTTTTTTACCGAGCGCCATTCAATTTGGATCGCTTGAGCCCCTCCTCTTCAGGCTATTCCTTACAGTACCCATGCACGCGGTAACAATGGGTGCGGTGGGGCTTGGTATCGCAAATAAAGGAAAGTGGGTGTTTGTGGGACTAGTAGGAGCAATGCTTATACATTTCTTGTTTAATGTTGTTGCAGGGCAGGGAGTTTGGCAGTAGTCGCCTTCTTACTCTTTTTTCAACGTGTTATCTTGTACCCAGCCAATGTATACACCCGCGCCCCAAGTGTATTGAATTTGTATCCAATTAAACTTCTTTCCTTTGATCTGTACGATAATATCTTCCGGTATTCTATGCAACATCTCGCTTTCGGAGGATGGAGAAGTATAGATAGGAACGGGTTGAACTTTTCCTTGTAACGTAGCACGTTGTACCTTTGTTGTCGCACCAAGCACCGTCAGTTTTTCTTCCCGTGTCGTGCTAGCGATTTGTTTTGTACTCTGTTGGTCTGACTGCACAAGGAATGCTGAAGAAACAGCCGAAGTAATTGTTCCTGTAAGAAGGAAAAACAAAAGAACAAACACGCCCTTCTTCCAGCCAGGAATGGGTTTTTCATAGTATCTTTTTGTTGGAATATTGGCACCCTGTAAAGCACTTTCTAAGTTTTCTGGCATATCAATTTTTGTCCGGAGAGCTTTCATGTACAGCGCAAGATATGTGAGTCCCGCCAGGAGAACGATGATAATGCCCCATACAGCAACAACCTGTACACTCCCCACAAATCCAAAAATGGAGCCCGTTGAACTTGCGGATGCAACAATGTTTTTAAGCGCGCTCATGTTTTGTTTAATACCAACCAGCTCGATTTCATTTTCCCGATATGCGCGGATACGGGCGTCTGGTGTGCGGTCTTTGCTTTGATTTGCGGAGATTTTATCTACTGCCACATCAATATCGGACTTCAAAAGAGCCCCTTGCGCATAGTACGAAGTCTTTTGGAGTGGTTTGAGCAGGTCCTCGGCCTGTTTTTTGATGGCTTGAAGATCCGAATCCTGAATAACCCAGATATCCTCAACTTCTATGGAGATTGTTTTTGTTTCCTGGGAGGCAAGGGAGTACGTTCCAGAAGCAAAATACGTATTTTTTTCCGCGTCATACTCAATAGTCAACCCTGTATCAATAGTAAGAATGTGTTCCTTCATCACTTCTGGAGGGAGATAGTATTTCACGGGAACATCTTGCCGAATGGTTGAAGATGGATTGGTGAGGAGGAAACGGAAAATAACACTTCCTTCTTCAAGCCAGTACGAGTTAAGCGGATCGTTGGCATTTTGCGCGAGAAGCTGTTTGTTTGCGGAAATGAGCGCTTGTAGGCCGAGCGCCTGGTTCTTTTGGCTGATTTCTGGACTATGTGCTACCTTTGCGGGAGTTGTTAGCACTATTCCTTGCGGAATGGCATTAATCGCAAACACTTCTTTGGATAGTGTGGCAAGCAACTGGCTTCTGTTTTTTGTGTCAATAGATTTCCAGTCCGAAAGAAGGTTTTGTGCGGACTGTTCCTGCTCGTGTAACGCCTGTGCTTTTCGTTGAAGATCATGAAGATACCCAAACGCAGTTGGTTTTGTATACGCATCTTCGGGGGTACCGAGGAGTTGCGTCAACGTAGTGAGGAATTTTGATGTTTCCTGAAGGGATTGGCGCGTAGCAGACGATTTTCCGGAGCTTTTCGCTTGTTGTTCCGCAGACTTTGCAGAAACCAGCGCTGCTTGTGTTTGATCCGAAAGGCTTGATAAGACAAGGCTATTCCAGAGTGACGCGAGGATGTGTGCATTGTCAAGCATCGTTTCTGGGTGTGGATCATCAGGATTTGTTCCTAAAAGTTTTGTAGTATCGGACAGTTTTTGGGTGAGTTGATCTGGCTGGACGCTTGACCATGTTAAACCAAGGAGGTCAATAGTGTTCATTGCTCGCGTAGACTGTTCTTGCACCTGAAGGAGCATAGACTCGGTTTTTTGCAGTTTAGACTCAAGACTTTCGGTTGGTTTATCATCAATAAATGACTGAATAGTGGGCTGATTAATGACTCGCTCAAGCAAACTCCGCGTTTCGGTGAGTTGTTGCGAAATGGTGTTGTAGGTAACGGTAATGTTTTGTGTGGTGCTCGAGGAAGTTACGAGCGATTCGCTATTGCTCAGTGTTCCGCTGGTGAGTGTTCTTGAAGAATTTCCCCAAATGCTTGATGTTATACTCGATACCAAATCACCAAATCCAGAAAGCGTGCGGGTGGAGTTTGCCCACACATCGCTCGCCAGTGTGCCAAATCCAGAAAGCGTTCTACTCGAGTAATTCCAAACATCGGCGGCGGTAATTGATGTAGCGTTCTGGAGATTTTCACCAAAACTACCGGTTGTCGTATGTGAACTGCGCGTTGCATCCCACACCGCGTTTGCGACATCCGTAGCGGTCATGTCCGCTGGGCCAACAACAAAACTTTTTTCCAAACACACTTGGGCGTCGGCGGGTGGAGTACAACAGATGGTTCCGCGGTAGAGACCAGAAACCGCGCCTGTGGCGTTCACGCTATATGCGTACCATCCATCCGAACTTTCGGACATGGCAACGGCGTTTAAAAACAACGTTCCATCGGGTTTGCGCGCGGTGTATGTGCATGTGGCACCGGCAATGGGCGAGTAGTCATCGGCATATAAGAACTCGCCAACGGTACAACTGGTATTGACGGGGCATTGTTGATACTCCGCACTAATAGCGCGAACTGGAGATGAGGAGAAAAAGAGAAGAGAGAACAACAAAACACTGCAAACGAAAGCAATCACCCAACGCCTAATAGCTACGGCAGTATGTTGCATGCGGGTAAGTTACATCCCCTATGGGTCGCGTCCCCTTTATATTGTTACCGGGATGATTTACGGAACTCGCGTACCGCATCACCCAGTCCGCGAATGAGTCTTGGGAGCAACTCTCCTCCTTTGAACAGGAGCACGGCGATCAACACCAAAACGAGAATTTCTCTCAAGCCAATATTTGCAAACATATCGAGTCCTTTCTTTATGACTTCTTTTTCTTCTCAGACGCATCGTCCTCGGTAAACGCTTTGCGGATTTCACGCGCTGCCTCACCCAATCCTTTGCCAAGCTCTGGAAGTTTTTTTCCTCCGAACAAGAGCAAAAGAAGCACCGCGACAATGGCAACTTCCGTTGTGCCGATATTTTGGAACATATCTTCCTCCTTTTTTCCTATACAACAATCTGATATTCATCATAAGCAGATTAGAGGAGAAAAACAAGAGACGTCTTGAAGAAAAAATTATACTATTTACTAATCGCGCCAAGCGTTGCTTTTGTTTTGATATCTTTGAGCGCTTTGCCCATTGTTCCCGCCGTCTGGTGGCTTGCAAGAAGCTCTTCCCACACGGCTGGGGGAATGGTGGCATCGAGACCGGACATGAGTTTATCGTGTTCTGCTGTTGTGAGTGCAGAACCGCCACTGGTAACAATAGTTGAAGCGGCAGACTGAATAACTTTGATTTGTACGCCCGCAACATATGCAAATGGATTGCCACCCAAACCTCCCACAAGGTTGCCGCCGGTGATATCGGCAATGTAGCTTCCTGCCCAAAAACGGAGCTGCCAGTCTGGGTAGAGTGTGATGGTTATGCCTGTACTCACTCCGCCTCCAAGATTATCCTTTCCTCCTGCATCGGCGATTTTTGGATATGCCATACCGGTAGCCGAAGATTCCTGGGTGCGGATCTCGTTAATCAAGTCTTGAATCACCACGGTTGTCTGCGGATTTGTTATGTCAATAATCTGTGTGTAAAAGTTGAAAACGTATGCCATGGGGACATTATAGCAAGAGAACTATAGAACGATGGAGTCGGATGTACGGATAGCAGCAGTAGAGTACCCGGTAGAGCTGTATGTTCCGGTTGTTTCGAAAGGAAGAATAGAGTCACCTACACCGTTATACCGGCGGACACGGGCGAGCACCGTGCGGTCAGCACTTGGGTAAATAACCGAAACGGTAACGCTCGTGCCAGATGCTGTGGTATCAATGTATGGAACGTAGGCTGTGTCATCCGTTAATGTGTAATTTCTATCTAGGACGGGAGATACGCCAGAGAATGTTTTTGTGCCGCCATCCCAACTCGTATACGTGTACTTTGTTTCACGATTAATACTCGTGTCTGACGTATCAACTAACCGAATAACACCGGTCGGAGAAGGAGTATCGGTTGGGATTGCTTCATTTACAACGATCGTGCTATTCCCAGCATTGTTTCCTGCGGCAAGTGTAAATACGGCTTTATTAATTGTTGTACCTCCTGTGGTGCGGAATACTGCAACCTTATCTCCAGAAATGACACCGGTGACGGTAAGCGATTGGAAGTTCGGCGGAGTACGGGTAGCTCCGTTACTGTCAATAAGCTGGAATGATTGAACATCGGTGCTTACCATGTTTTGCACCCAAACACCTTGGGCACCGAAGAGTTTACCTCCAGCAAAGGTCCCAAATGGGGAAGCTTTGACTGGTGTGAACGCAGTATCAGGGAGAACGCGGGCTGCGATGTATTCTTCGCCATCTTGTTGGACAACGGTTGAAGAGATAACGGGGTACATAATTTGGCGATAAACTTGGCTTGAGTTGGCACCATCGCGTGTAATGTACTTAAGCCATTCGTAAACTTGAGAGAGTGAGCGGTTTGCACAGTCCACAATAATAGAGTACGGATTATTTGTTCCTTGGGTGAACGCCTTGTTCATTGTAAAAGCGGATGTTTGATTGAGTGTTGCATGAAGCGCGTAGTAGTTTGACACATCTACTCGAAGTTGTTCACTTGCAGTAAAATTTATTCCGTTCCAGTTCCCAATGGTGAGTGTGTTTGCGTCTTTTTCCCCTAAAAACACTCCTATCGCTCCAGAGGTTGCTCCGGTCACCGTACTTCCCGCCGGTACCGATCCCGTTTTGCTTGCAAAGTCTACCTCGACGTTTACAAACCAAGTTTTGATATTTGCAAACCCTGCGGCGGCTGTAGTAGAAGCACCATTAGCAGAAGCGCTTCCATTTGTTGCCCCAGTAATAATTTCATTGTCAGAGAATGTTTTAAAGTGATCAGCATCGGCGGTGTCGCTCACCTTTAAGACAAGCCTTCCGGTTGCTCCCGCATCATCCTGAATACCTTTGAGTTGTCGTTGTGCAAGAGAAGTGCCGCCTGTAACGATTTGATCAAGTGCGACAAATGCCGCGGTTTCGGTATCAAAGTTGAGAACAGTGTCGCCAACACTTCCATTGACTGTTGCCGATCCTGTGGAAGTATCGGTAATAATTTCACCATCTGCAAAAGTACCTTTGACATTCCCTAAGGTTAAATATCCATTCGCACCGTTATCTGTATCAGCGATGATCTCAGCGGTTGCGGTGCCACCGGCATTGGTGAGGATGAGACCTGCCGTAAAGTTTGTTGCTCCTTGACCATCGTATAAAAGATACGCTTCACCCAGTGTATTATTGTTCAAGTCTGTAGCAGAGGAGAGAGGAACGGCGTTGCGTCCTCCGTTTGTAAGATCAATGGCAAAGTGGTCGTATAAGTCGCCGTAATGGCGGACATACACGGTAATATTTGCACCATCAATTTCGCTTCCAAGTTCTTTTACCTTAATGAGGACGTCAATAGCAGCGTTTACGTCTCCACGACCCCACCACGGTGTAATGGAGGCGGAGTTCTGGAAAATATATGTTTGCGGATTTGGATTTGTTGCGATGCTTCCCAAGGTATAGACGTTCGCGTACAAATCTTCACCAGTAATGTCTCCGTTAACATTTGTTGTTCCGGCACCAGTACCCGAACCATCTAGTGTCATAGCTGAACCGGAAGCGATTTGGGTTCCCCAACGAACCCACCATTTTTTCGTTGTATTGTTGAAATGGAGGAGATTACCGCTATCAACAGTATCGTCGTTCACCATCTTTCCGATATCAGAATTAATTGCCGGGGTATATGTTCCGCCAAAAGCTATCATCTGGATTACAGCATCATAGCCAGATGTTTGAAGTGCTCCGCCGTATAGGAACTTGACCGAGTTATCGTCAATAAACCACCCGTTAATAAGTGTAAACTCAGTAGGCGTCTGGGCGGACATTGGAACGGTATCGTCAAGCTGAACAAGCTCGTCAAACGTGTCTTGAATGTATGAGTACAGTGCGCGGGTCGTATATGTTGCGGTTTTTGTAACAAGCCCAGTTGGGATGTTCGGCGCAGCGGAACCAGTATGCTGATCCGTAATCGTATTGGTGTTGTTAAACGTTCCGGTAACGTACGCGATATGGAGTGTTCCCGTAGCACCACCATCAACATCAGCAACGATAACCGCTGTTGCTCCAGAAACTGCTTGGGTAATAAGATCACCAACAGTATAATTTACGGTTTGCGTTTGGTACGCAAGCTCACTCGTTGCATGAACAATGAGTTTATTTGTATAGTCTATGCGCCAATCATTTGCTATTGCCATATATGTTTCTTTATGCCATTACTTCCACAATAATCAAGTTTTAGTATTATGTATACACTACAAAGTTACAAGAGCTAACTCTTTCCTTGCGCGCGTTCAGCTTTCTTTGCCTGAATTTTTGCTCGGATATCGTTTTGTAAAAACTTTTTCTTCGCAAGGATTGAGCCAAGTGAGGAGGGCGGAGGATTTTTTGATGATTCTGGCGGCATACCAACAATTTCTTTCACATTTTCTTTCATCTTTTTCATCATTTTTATGGCAAGCGGCTCTTGCGGAGCCGGTGGATACAGACCTGCTTTGATGGCAGAGTACAGTGGGGTAAGAATCGTTCCAATAAATGGAACTGCAATATCAGGATCCACGAGTACAATATTTCCCGCTTTCCAATGTATGCTTTTTTCTCTGTAGTCAGCCAGCACGAAAAATTGCTTGTGCATACATCAATAGTAGTAAGAGGAAGGGTCAGCGTCAAGGAGTGGATTTTTGTGGAGAAGCAATGGGTGGAGGAGTAGGCGAGTGGATTTTCGCACGCATTGTATGAAAACTATGCTGAAGGAAAAAAAGACTGGTTGGGATAAGAAGGAGTATTCCCGCAACAGAAAGCGCGAGTGACCACTCCAGTGGCACAATTTGGGCACCGGTTGCGATTTCTTGGAGTGAGTATAACTGGAGAAGTCCGGCTAATACAAGGAAAATGCTTCCCTTTGCGGCGTATGCTTTCTGGATAAAAGAAAAAAGAAATAGTGGGGTCCAAAAGATCGCGATACTTTTAATCGCAATAATTGCGGTTGTAAACGGGTACTTCGCAAGAATTTGTGGGTTAAGGTAGCTGTATGGAGTAATAAGATTGATTTGCAGAGGATTCACGAGCGCTTCGAGCACGTACGCAAAAATAAAGAGGCTGATAATAACGAGGAACTGATATTCTTTTGCGAGTTTCATAGTATATATTTTTAATTTTTTTGTGGTGCTTTCTTTTTATCCATTTCTTTAGCGCGTCTTTCGTATTCGGCCTGTTCAATTTGTGGAAGAACATTTCCAAACGCTTTCACATCGTGAATATCATGTGAAATTAAATACTGAGAAGTTTTATTTGGTTTGGTATTCCAAGGTGTATTGGTATAGACCGTGTTTCGTGTATTCCTCATCACCCTTCGTGTTTGTCCCTCACCAAGCCCCCGCGAGATCCAAATCGTGAAATCAATATAACTGTTTTCTTTCCAGTTTTTCTTTGCATCTCTGATAAAGTTTTTTCCGGATGATGTAACGACTCCAAGATCATCGGCAGGAAGATTGGGAGCACCAGCCATTAAGTTTTTCAGCGTGGGGTTAAAAAAAAGAAACTCTTTGAGCGTGAACCATTCATGGTGAGTTCTGAACTCAACGCGCATATATCCAGGGTATGCGGGGTCAGGGAACGCCTTTAAACATGTGCGTTCTGTTCCGTTAATATCAACGATTTGCATAGTGCGAGTATAGCAGGATTATAAAACGATATCATCACATTTCTACGCGGCAATCGTGTCTACAGTAAGAACAACCGTGATGGTGGAGTCTACAGAAGGAACGGTGGTTGTGGTTTCTGCGGGGACATATCGAGTGCCACTAGAAGATTTGCGGACTCTAATAGTAAGACCTGTCCCTACGGAGAGTGTAGTACTTCCAACGATGTTACCAGAGCCATCTGTTGTTGTGTTCGCGATAATATTCGTTGGAGTTGAAGTCTGAAATATTTGAACCCCGGCTCCTGTTATATTGACTTGACTTGAATCTTGCACATGGACCGTTATATTTACACCTGTATTTATTGTAATAGCGCCCGGAATAGCGTTACTGTTCAAAACCTTATTTGCGGAGGGATTTGATCCGCTAGCGAGAGTGATTGTAACAACGCCACCAGTACGTACGTAAAAGCAGGCGTCGGTAGTAGTTGCGGTTGAAGTCCAAGTTGTGCCGACCAAGGTTGCGCAGCTACCGGCTGCTGTAGCACTACTCGCATCACGGCCAACGTTAACAGTATTGCTTGAAGTTCCACTACTATATTCAATGGTAACAACATATTTTGTGCCGTTTGTAAGGGTAATGTTTTGACCCTGATCGCCAAAATAAAAAGTAGTGAGAGCAAGCGAACCAGTGAGAGCGGTAACGTCAACATTTCGACTTGTAGCCAAAGCAGTTCCAGTGGGAAGCGAACTAGAAGCAAAAGTACCAGAATGCGCATACACTTTCGCGACAGCATTCCCAGATGGAGCATTCGTTTTGCTTAAGTAGAAAACAGCGTTGGCCAATTTATTTCCATCGCCAGTAAACGACTGAGAAACTCCGATTGTAGAGTCGTTGAGTGCAATGGTGCCATCGGAATTGCTTTCTGAATAGATATCGGTGACATTGGCACCGGCGGCCGAGTTTTCGATATCGTACGTGTTTCCAGAGAAGGTGTTGCCGGTAAAAGTATAATCACCCGCAGTAGTAATTTTGATTGCGCGGTTGCAGTTAATAAATTTGGAGTTAGTGATCCTGCCCATTTCTGTAGTGGAGTTCACAATCAACGCATAAGTAGCACTGATTGGCGCTCCGGTTTTGACGTCTTGAAATGTGCAACTATCTATAACACACCCGTTGGTTGTGATGGTGCCGAAATTTGAGAAAGTACAACCCCTTATTTCGTTGTTGTGGGTAAAGGTCATGGTGAGTGAAGACCCTGAACCTGTGGCGGCTTTATCCATAGTTAAAGAAGTAGCGCTTTCAATGGACGAAACGTAAGTATTGGCATCGATATTTGTGCCGGTTACTTTCATTCCGATCACAATTCCGGACGTATCATAACTGTCGGATGTCACAAGCGTGACGGTTCCATTGGTGGTGCAGTTAGTGGTCAGTTCAATAGAAACTGCGTTGTATGCTAAGGCCGCGCTAAGCATTTCGGAAAAGGTTGAAGCGTATAGTTTGGTTACCTGGTTGGCGTCGCTGGCCGTAAGAGTCCAAACGGAGTGGGCGATTCCTACCGTGCCATCAGTTCGAGACGAGCTGTTGACATTACCAGAACCTTTGATAGTACACCCGCCTGAAGTTAATCCCGAAGCGGGGTCATAACTTCCTAGCTGAAAAGTAGTTTTTTGGGCGCTCGCTCCCACAACTAGAATTTCATAAAAAGTTGATGCAACGGGAAAATCCTGGTAGACGATGACGTTAGCTTGCTCCTTAAATACCGTCTCTGCGCTTTGGGCAACCGTTCCGATATTAAGTTTTCCGCAGATAAAATAAATACCATTTTGGGTAGTAACAACGCCCCAGGAGCGGGCATTGGCATTGTCATATACTTGGTAATCGGCCAGGGTGACAGGAACACTACCAGTCCCGTCATTTATAGTACTTCCTTTCCCATACCGGCTAACGTCAAAAATGAAGTTAGCTACTTTCACAACTGCGGTAGCTGTCATACGAAAACCCATTCTGTCAACCGAGTTCATAGCGGGAGTACCTATGGAAATATCCGGTGTACCGTCTATATCAACCACATAGTTTGTCCAGCCCACGACGGAATCTGTATTACTACCTCCGACAAACCATTGTTTAGTGTTGGTGGTGGTGTTAATGGAAGTGAGGGTAAAAGTGGCTCCTGTACCACCACCCCCTGTAACAGAAACAGGGTTTGTGGGAAAGGTTGTATATGCTCCCCGGGTGGAGGCAGTAGGAATTACGGTCGTCACTTTGCCTGCGCTAACTCCTGTAACCGTAAGTGTTGCGGCGGTACCAGTTCCTCCGACAACGGTTAAGACGTCACTGACTGCATATGTCCCCGAAGTTCCACCATTGACAACAACCGCTGACAAAACAGAAATAACTGCCGTTGGTGGGGCATCTGAAGATATGGACATACCAAGTCCTCCAGACGCTCTTATGGCCATTGACGGCCAAGCGATACCTTTGATCCACATAAAAAAATGGTATCCTGCACCAGTTAGATTTAGATTTGCAGAAGGAGTCAAGGCCAGTATGCTAGCGGTACCAGTACCAGTGGCGCTGCTGACACCGCAAGTGATGCAGTTGGTACTTTCAAGTTTATAGTCGTCATTAAGCGCCATGGCGCTTTTTAAAGTGCCGACTAAAGAATAATCGGCGGTCGCTTCCGCTGCTTTGATAGGTGTCAGATCGGTAGAAAATGTACCCGCCATATTTTTAGCTTACAATAATCTGCGGGCTTGTTCCAGAGATGTTTTTTCTGATAAAGAAAGATTTTTTAATTTTTTCCCAAAACTAATAAAAATCGCCAAAGTTTTTTTGGCCTTTTCTGGACCAAGATATTTCTCCTGTGCTGAAGCGATTGAGAGCAGGCTTGTTAGGTGATCTCTTTTTCTGGTGAATTTCAGATACTTTTTAATAGCTTCAACGTAGTCAGGGTAGCGCTTATGTTGCCAATAAAGTTCGGCCAGATACGCATAAGCTATAAATCCCTTGTGGCTTTCGGCCGCCTCTTTAAAAAATTTCTCGGCGGTTTTAAAATTGCCTTCTTCTTGCCGCACCTTACCTTTGATTATGTCGTAATAAACTCCCACAGAATGACCATACTGGTTATAGAGAATGTCCGCATAAAAATCTGCATCTTTGTAAAAACCTGCCTGGAGGAAGAAATAAGGCAGATCACTTAACAGTTGATAGTTATGGCTTACATCGACAGACAAAGAATTATAAAGATGGTGAATCCTTTTTGATTTTTGATTTTTAGCCATTTGGCTATTGGAAAGAACAGTTTTAACATTTTCCAAAAAAGCGCTTACTTCGCCTTGAAGATAATCTATAGAAGCTTTTTGGAATAGATTTGCCATTGTCAGATCATTACGGAGTGTATCTATGACCATTTCTTGCGGGTAGCCCGGAAGATAGGAAGTTAAAAAACAAGATGCTCCCTCAGTATGTGCTATTTGTTTAAAGGAAGGGAAGTCTACAGTAAAAAAAATCGTTAAACCGCATTCCAGATGCAGACCCTCTTCGAGTGTTCCTTCAGCAATGCCGAAGTCCGAGAAAAAGATAAACCCCCCCTTTTCCAATTCCCGAATCATTTTTATGATTGCCAGCCGGGCCGGATAGTTATAATTAAACACAAAAGGAGCGCCGTTGTCCTTGGATTTTACTAAGTTTTTTAGATCTCCCCGTTCTTTTTCAGTCATATTTGATACTTCGTCGACAGGAACGAATCGAGATTTTTCTTCCAAGGATTGAAGAATTTGAGGTGCTAGAATTATTCTCCTTTTAATGTTATTTGGAGAGAAAAGGTCGGTGATTTTATTTCCTTCGAGAATTTTTGGTGGATAAGAGGTGGCGTCAACAATTTGGGTATCCTTTTTAAGCGTAGTTTGAACCTGAAATTCGAAAATCTGACCGTTTTTGACCAAAATTTGGCGGTTGTGGGGGAGTGCGTCAATGAGATTTGTGAAATATACTAGGAGCGGTTTATGGGAGAATTTAGGATTTAGAGCGTCTATAACCTCAAATAAAATATGACTGCTGTGTGTCTTAAGATCTTTCAACATTTTAAGCTGGGTAAGCGCTGGCATGGAGATATCTGAAAGATGGAGCTTGGTTTGGGAATAGATATTTGGATAGTTGGTTTTAAGTAGATCAAGCATTCTTTTTGCCAAGATTCCAGTACCCGCTCCTAGCTCATAAATATGGAAGTCATGACTACTTTTTTGTAAGTTTTGTACACGTGAGACAAACATTTTGGTTAGGTTTTGGGCAATTTTAGGCCCGGTTCGGTCCGAAAAAGGTATCCGTTCGGAGCTAAAAATTTCAATGCCAGAATTTTCGAAAGCTTCATTACTAATTTTCACTCTGGGAGTTTCAAATCTGCTGACAAAAGGTTGGACAACAATAGCTGCCATATTAAAATCTTACCATTGAAAGGTGGCGGCCATATTTGCTCATACCTACGTAGAATATATTAAGAGTCAAAAAAGTTTGGTGATTTGCGATGAACTCACCAATACTAATTTTTCAGAACCTCTTTTTCTTTCGTTTGTCGTATTTTTTTCATCTGTAAAACATATTGAATAAGATTAAACATAACAAATGCTGAAAACACTCCGCCAATCCCAAGCACAATCCACGGCAAAATTTCTTGAAACTTGCCTAACGTAAAGTTTGGTTTCGTTGCAAAAACAATCGTCCAACGATTGTCGTCAAGCTTGAGTTCCTGTTGATATGTCATTTTGGATGCATTTGAAAGAGTAACAGCAGAGAGAGATCGGTCATGGTCATAGAGTAAATTTTCCGGCGTTACTTGTGTTCCATCGTATATCTCAAAGTCGAGGAATGGGAACGGGTCTTCGTTGCCATAAATAGAAGAAAAAAGCTCGTTGCTCCGGAAAGAAATGGCGGAAAATCCCCAGAACGCTTTTCTTCTTCCGTCAACAGTGTCGTGTGGTACCGCATTGTCGTACAGTGGGGCGACAAGAAAAAATCCTGGTCGTCCAGTATTCAAAAGCAGTGTTTCTCTCGTGTTCATAATATTTCCGGTATCTCGTGCCTGAAAAAGTTTTTCTTGCCGGTCTTGAATAGAGAGGTGATCGAGGCCTAACGCCGTTTCCCGACCTTCGGTGGGATAAATATAGAATCCAAGATAGTACTCTGCATCCTTTTTTACCGGATGGATAGTGTATTTTTTATACGCAGGATTGGAAATACGCCGCATATCTTGTTCTAAGGGGCGCGCGCCTTCCTGTTGTACTCGTTTGATCATAAACACCGATGAGATTCCAGGATACTCACTGATTACTCCCGAATCTTTCACAAATTTTTCCCACTGACTTTGTGAAACGTGGGGATTGCTATACCAAAACGCCCGAAAACTTCTTAACACAGAATAATATAATGAAAACTTTTCCGTAAGCCACTGCGCCGCCTGATCTTTTTCCTGGTTAAATACACGTTGTTTTTCCGCGTGAATGGTTAGAGTAACAATTTTCCAAGACGCAAATGTCGCGCCAACAGCGATGAGCAAAATAAGAACATGCATAACGAGAAGATTTTTATAAAAAGAAAGAATGGTTTTCATCATAAACGAGGTGGTATCCAATAGTATGTATTTCTTACAGTAAAAAAGATATGGGCAGTTTGTCAATATGTATATGTATAGATTTTGCTCTTTTTTGCGCGGACAATGACCTGCCCCTTGTTTTTTCATCAGGGTGTGGGGTAGGATGAATGAAGTACGACCCTGCCTGTACGCATATAAAGAAAAGAAAGGAGTGGTATGTTTCAAAATATCGGGACACCCGAAATACTTATTATTGCCGCCATCCTCTTGCTTCTGTTTGGAGCGAAGAAGTTGCCGGATTTTGCACGTGGCCTTGGAGAGTCTGGCCGCGAGCTCAAAAAAGCCAGTAAGGATTTGAAAGAAGCCCTTCTGGACGAGGATGAAAAGAAAAAGGCATAAAAGGAGACACTATGTTTAAAAACATTGGATCTACCGAGATTGTTATCATCGCTGTAGTGCTGTTGGTCCTGTTCGGCGGAAAGAAAATCCCCGAGTTGGTTCGCGGCATTGGCGAAGCAATCCGTGAGTTCCGCAAAGCACTCAAAGGGTAGGAGCGGATGAGGAGCACCGAAAAATATTTAAAAGGTGTATGAAAAATTACCTTATTGGCTTGTGTGTTAGATGAATTATTCGTCATCACCCGATAATTTGCGATGTAAACTTCATCGCTTCGTCCTGAAAAAATTTCACAACCAAAGCATGTTCAACATATGTTACAAGAATCGGGTCGTCAAGATGTTGCGCAACTTCATGGAATCGCGATCCTAATTGAAGAGGATCAACATGCCAGTCAAACTTTTGTTTAGCAAACATCCGCAAACTTTCCACGGTATAGTGATACTTTTGTACAATGCAATATAGATCAAAATAATCTCTTCCTCGAGGATTTTGGGCAATAGTAAAGAGTTTGTTCGTTGCAATGTCAAGGATGCTATCAACAAGTAAACCTTCTTTTTCTGATGGTTTTTCTATCTGATGAAATGGAAAAAACGTAAACTCTAGTTTCAAGAATTTGCTTTGATCGAATCGAAGCATGTAGATGTTGCGATTAAAACTCTGTTGGTAATCAAACGAAATAAATCCGAGTGCGCGCTGAAATGTTTTGAGTGTACTCGTCACTTGTTGAGGATCAAATTCTTGCTCGTTAAAAAAGTCTAAATCTTCAGATTTGCGATGGTGAAGATAGACATGCGCCAATGCCGTTCCACCGGTAAAGTAGAATTGTTTTGCCAGATTTGTTCGTGCGATGCATTTCAACGCTTTTCTTTGTCTTAGAGTGAGGGTTGTGTCCATATAATCTTCTCGAGGAATGTTCGTTTGTGCGGATCAATCACAAGCTCATTCCAGTACTTCTTGAGCAAACTACGTGAAAGTTTCTTTCCATTGAGACCAAAATTAATACGTTGTTCGAGTACGAATGTGTTGTATGCTCGAGGATTTTTTTTGAGTCGTGGTGTATGTACTGACCAATTATACATAGCGATATAGTATCATTTCCTCCACCAAAAATCGAGAGAGAAATTGTGTTTTTTCTCGAGGAAAATTTTGATGGGCAGGTAGACAATGTTTGAATCTGGACAAGCCGATTCATTATGGAGTTCTGCAAAGCACTCAAGGGGTAAAATAGCGGCGTATTGCAACACTACGCAATACAACGGATGATTTCTTGCATAAGTTATATGTTGTTTTCGTACAGCACTGCATGCAGTCCAGCGGTGTTTGCTGCGTCAACATTGGTTTGTGTGTCGTCGGTGAAAAAAATTTCCTGTGGTGGTAGATTAAGATTTTTCACAATAACAAGATAAGATTACGGGTCTTTTTTATTGAGTCCTGTATTAAACTCGAAAAAATCGGAGAAACGATATGACGAAGTATGTTTTACTGTTTTATGGAGTGTACTCAACTTTTCCGTGTACGTTTTATCTTTTGGGAAAAGAAGAACGTGGGCAAGATCAAAAAGAAGCGTAGTGATTGGCACGTCTACAGTATACACACGTTATATATGCGGCCGAATGTTAAAAGCCTTTAATTGGGCATTAATATTTGCAACCGTTGCTTCCCGTTGAGAGAAATTGAGACGATGCCCCTCTCCAGAAGGATATGTATTAAAAGTGACACAAACATTTCCTTGTCCATCTGAAAACACCGTCACGCCATTTGGTAAACCCTCCATGTGGATTGTGCGCCAAACCACTTCTTTGGTTGATGGAGCCATCATTTCTAACATAGGAGGGAATTATATCACGCCCATACACTATAGCAAAAGCTTGAGTATCCCATCCACAACTGGTAGAAGAAGATAGCTGATTGGCGACTGACTGTTCCCAAACGGCAGAAGCATGAAAATCAGAATAAACACGCCATATTTATGCATGGTCATATCCCACTCGTACGCAATGTTTTTTGGCAGAAAACCAACAGCGATTTTCCCGCCGTCAAGCGGGTGAATAGGAATCAGATTAAAAATTGCCAGCGTCACGCTAAACAGAATAAGCGTAGTAAAGAAAAACTCGAGGATTGCGGGCAAAGTTACGATGTGGAGGAGGAGCGAAAGTGCGCCGGCGGTTACCAAGTTGCTTGCGGGACCTGCCAGCGCGATGGTTGCCGAATCCCTGCGGGGGTGTTTGAGGTTGTATGGGTCAAACTCAACCGGTTTTCCCCAGCCAAAGCGGGTAACCAGCAGCATGAGCGTTCCTAGGGGATCCAGGTGGCGGAGGGGGTTGAGGGTGAGGCGGCCCTGTACTCGAGGAGTGGGATCACCGAGCCGATCAGCCATCCAGGCGTGTGCGAACTCATGCATGGTAATAGCAACGACCAGCGCAACGGCGGTAAACAGGAAGAAGAGGGGGTCGGAGAGGATGGTGGGAAGCATGTACGCATTCTAGCATGCCTCTTTTCATGTCTGGATTGATCTGATACAATTCCCCTCTATGAACACCTGCTACACCTGCCATAAAACAGCTGATTTTGGCCATTTGGTATCTCATGCCAAGAACCGCCACGCGCACATGCGCAAACCAAACCTACATCATGCACACATGATGGTGAATGGGGTGAAAATCCGTGTTCTTCTTTGCACGACGTGTATTCGTATAGCACATGCGAAAAAGACTCCCACAAAGACTTCCGCAAAATAATTTCTTTCTCCATCCATAAAGAAAACAGCACACTAATCCTCAAATTTGTTTCAAGTATCGCATTATTTGACAGGTTGGCATATAATTCACGTCGAATATAGTGTACTAAACATAAAGGAGGAAAAATGCCACCCGCAAACACAACAGAAACACTGAGGGGGAAAGATGATAAAAAGGAAAGCGCGCTTGTCCCAGTTGCCCCGGTAGAAAAATTGGGAAGAACACGCGTTGAATTTTTTGTCGATCCAACCACAAGAGAAAAGAGAGTAAAAGTTATTACACCCTCTGGGACACCTATTGAATACAGAGAGGATGCTCCGGCGGTGTTGAGTCTTCTCAAAGAGATAGCTGCCGCTGCGGTCAATGAAACACAGCTTACTGAACCTATTAATTTTGCCAGTCATTTACAAAAATTTTTTCAAGAACGCGGAATGGATGTTAACGGACCAGATGGACTTGAAAAGTCTTTAGTTGTGGCGCGTATGTTATTAAACAGGTACGTTGAAGTTGAACGAGTTATTATGCTGTTGGGAGGTCTTGATTTAGCTCAACAGGCGCAAAGAGAAGTCATGGCGGCGATTCAAATTCGTGGAACTGCAGCGTGGAAGGCCGTTCCACACCCGATTCGTCAAGCAGCGGAGAGGATAATCATCTTGACAGCAGACATTACAGCTGATGGTCTTGCTACTCCCAATGCACTTGCAAACGCTCGACGAGCGGCCCAAATCAGAATTCTCAATGATGCTGCATTTATTCAAGCCGGTGCGAAATGGGGAAGAAGTGCGGGTGCGTTCTTTGGAGCATTGTTAGGGGGAACATTTAATGATATGGCACATGAAACAGGAGAAGGAATAGGAAGTTTCTTTGGCGCGATTGGTTACGGTGCAACTTCAGCATGGCATGGAAAACACCCTGTAGCTGGTGGTGAGGTAGTTGAAGGAAAATTTACTCTTCGAAATCAGGGAAAAAATGGGGATACACACGAAGACGAAGGAGAAGGGGAAGAACTGTTTCCTGATGAAGAATAGTGGCTAAGAATTTTTAGGAGATTAAAGATAACAATAATGTACTCTCAAGATCCTTTATGATACAATTATAGGCCTTATTGATTCGAAAAGGCTTTATGGTACAAACACCAGATAATAACCCGAGACCTAAACTTCGTCACATACGCCACCTGCTTTCTGCAGCTTTAGCAACAGCTGTTGCCACTGTGGCATGTACTCCCTCGGCGGATAGCTTACAAAGATTTATCGCAAAACCTTCTTCGGATGGTTCTCCAGATGGAAGACCGCGCATTACATACTCTGCGGAGGGATGTCAGCAACAAGTGGAACTTCCCGATGATGTTTTGCAGATGTTTAAAGGAACAGAGTTATCAATTCCTCCATGGATATTGACCATTCCTCCCGGAATTCCGCTGTCATCTGTCCAAACAGAGATGAGTCTTTCGCTTTTCCCCCCATACGGGGAGAATACATGGCTTTGGGGGCACATTTCTTGGCAAGATGAAGTACTTCTTTCGGAAGAAGATCGGCGGGCAGAGGCGGATGTTGTTGCCGCGTGTGTACTAGCAAATCTTGGCCAGTATGATGAAGCGCCAAAAGCTACATATAAAGAGTATTTTGCGGGTATTTCGAACATTTTTACAATTCAACTACCAGAAGCTTTGGCTGAAAAGGCGAGAGTTGCCACGGCGCTTGCCCGTTGGAGAATGGCAATAACATTGGTCACTGCGTTACTACTTACGGCATACAGAAGGAGAAAGAGTAATGATATGGAAAACTTAGAATTAAGTCATCATCTCCTTTCTGGAATCAGACTACTGGCGGAAACAGGCATTACGGTATTCTCTTTACTAGGAATGGGAATAATACTCACAACGGAGGCATTAGCGGCAATACATGCGAGAGATATGAGGGCAATGCGTGATACACAGGCAAGAGAGGGAGAGTTGCGGAGAACGAAAGAAATAGTCAATCGGGTGGAAGAAGGAGTTAGGGGCATCGCACAAAATCAAGCTGAACTGGCGAAAAAAGTTGATACGGGGTTTAGCAAAGTTGATGAGAAAATGCGTGATGTAAGTTCCATTCTGTTGGCGGTTCTGCAAAAATTGGGACAAGTACAAAACACTGCAGAAACAGCTCTATCGCGTGTTACAGGCCTTGGACGATACGTTGCACGAGGGAATCAATCAGGAACCCCGCCCACTCCATAAGGAATGGTGGTTGGTTATGCGCTCCGTGGTTTTTCCCTCAAATTGGATCATTTTGAGCTTTAGCTGGTTTCCCTCGATTCTCGTTTCCAAAATCTTTACCCGTTTTCTGTCTGGTAGTTTAGTCCATACTCCTGGCCATGGGGTGAGCGCGCGAACCATGCGCTCGAGTGTTTCAACCGTGAGTGGAATGTGATATTTCTCAAGGAGGGGAAGTGTTCCGACCAGTTTTTTACCGTTTATTGCTGTTTTAAGCATCTCTAGTGGCACAAATCCGTCCTCTCGAGTAAACCGGAAGGTGGTCGGGGTAAGCGAGTCTTTTGGTTGAGGAGTTTCTTGCAGTGTGCCTGTCAGGTATTTCGGCAAAATCTCAATGAGTAGTTGTGCACCAACCTCAAACGCGCGAGTGAGCAAAGTCGGAGTTGTGTCGTCCGGCAGTACTTCAACATGTTTTTGTGCAACAACCGCGCCTTCATCAAACTTTTCATTCATCTTCATAATGGTGATGCCGGTTTCTGTATCGCCCGCTAAGATCGTAAGCGGAACGGGAACTGCTCCGCGCCACCGTGGCAACAGCGATGGGTGAAGGTTTAATGCACCATGTGATGGATGATGAAGAAGCCAGGCGGGAATGAGGAAGCCAAAATCAGCGACAACCAGCATATCGGCGGGTGGTAACTCCAAAGCTTTGTTTTGTAAAATCGTACGATCCACATGAAACACCGGAGTATGGTGTTGAACTGCCCAAATTTCCAGTTCGCACGGCGTAACAATCTGTTTTCGTCCAATTTGTTTTGGAAACGGACAGATAACACCAACCAATATATGTCCAGCGTTCATCAACGCTTGTGCAACAGTAATTGTGGTCTGCGGCGTTCCAGCAAGAAGAATGTTTGCCATATTAAAACGACTTTGCGATATTGGGATCGATTTCTTTCATTGTTTTACCATGCATTTCATAGAGCGGAAGTTTGTGTTTGAGCACGTAGTCGGTAAATAAAATACCTTCTAAGTGGTCAAATTCATGTTGAATCACACGGCCAAAAAAGCCATGAAATATTCCTTCTTGGGTTTTAAAATCTGGCGTAAGATAAAAAAGTCGCACCCAAGTATACCGCGGTACTGGGCCATAGATCGAAGGAATAGACAAACACCCCTCGAGTAACGGTTCTTTTGGATTGGGACCAAACGTAAATTCTTTTGATGTTTCAAGAATAACGGGGTTGAGATATGTGGTAAGTACAGATTCTCCCTCTACGTCGTCACTGTCGTCTTTTGGCGGCCGGCCACTATCTGCAACGTTAATAGATGGCGGGAGAAGTGTAGAAAAAATCCGCACATTTTTGCCGATTTGAGGCATAGAAAGTCCAACACCCTTGGGTTTATTTTTTTTGGAAAGCGTTTCTTCAAGGTCTGCACTGTATTTTTTAATGAGACTAGCATCTTTTTTGGGATCAACGGCAATGCTTTTTGCGCGGAGGATGGGATTGGGGACAGAGAGTATAGATTTTCGCATGGTGGTATTGTACCATGGGGAAAATATGCTAGATTTTCAAGCAGAGATCGAATTACTTCACGATTTCACGGAAACAGAAAGAGCGGTTCTCAATGAGCATCTTAGCTCGATGTCTCGGGAGGAACTTGTGGATGTTGTCCAGTTCATTAAAGATGATATAAAAAATACCGGAAAAAGAAATATTCCCAAAACACTTCAAAGGTATTTTGCGGGAAGAATTTTGCAGTAATCTTACTTTTCCAACCCCTTAAGTCTATCTTTTGCTGAGCCATAATCCGGTTTCATCTGTATCGCCGTTTCATATAACTGTTTTGCTTTCGCTTTATCTCCCTGCGACTCGGCAATGACCGCAAGATTAAATACGAGCTTGGGATCGGTTGGCGCGAGTTCATGCGCTTTTTCTAACACAAGTTTTACTTCATCCAAATATTTGGGGTTTAGCTGCGAGAGTGTAATGAGTACACGCGCGCGCGTTTTGTAAAAATTGAGATGTACTGCATTCAAACTCAGCGTTGTATTTGATTCCGCGAGCGCAAGCTGCATAAGTTGGGCAGAAAGCGATGCTTGTTTTTGTGTTGATGCGGACACAGCCAATGTTGCGGTGAGTGAAGAAAGTTCATCATGGAACAGCGCTTCGTTTGGAGAAAGATCAATTGCTTTTTGGAGTGATTGAAACGCGGGGGTTGCTGCTTGTGCTGCGGTATATTGTTTTCCTAAGCTGTATGCAATATCGGCTTGCCACAACCGCCAGACCGATCTCCACAGATAACCTGCAAAAATGAGAAGCGAAATGAGTCCGATCCATTGATACAACGAAAGTCCTTCGCGCCTTTTCTTTTGATAACCCTCATCCTCGGAAAAAAGCATAACAATCCACGCTGGTGTGAGATAAAACAAAATACTTACAAATACGGTAGAGAAGCCGAAAAAGTTTGAGACATGAAGCGCGGTAAAACCAGAAAGAATGAGCACGGTAAAAAGCGTGGAACGGGGAGACGATGAAGCGTACATATATCGGAAAGCGCACACATATACCCACCCGATCAGCAAAAGATAACTGAGAAATCCAAACGCGCCGGTTGTCGCAAGATAGTTCAAAAACTCGTTGTGTGCTTTGTTATACAAAAAATCCCACTCAGAAACCAAGTTGTGTTCCATGGGGCGATCAGCATAGTAACTGTACGCAAACGTTTCTACGCCTGACCCAAATATGGGATACCGTTTCCACACTTGCATTGCGCCTTTCCATACAATAGAACGGATAACACCAGACTCTGTTCCACCAGATTCAAGCTGTGTTCCGGATTGTTGGACGGGAGTAGCGGATTGTGATGCCGTATTGTTTGTTACTGGTGTAATAGTTTTCCAAAATTTTTCGAGTGATGGAACAAATGGTTTGCCAAACACAAAAAATAATACGGCACATACGATGGTTGTGAGTGTAAGTGGTTTCCACATGGTGCGCATGAGTCCTTGCGCGGATCTTGAAAAAAGAGTGCATGCGAAAAATAATACGCCGCCCAAAATGACACCAATGGCGAGCGCGAGCAGTCCCGATCGTGAGGCGGTAAAAAGCAACGTCGCAAAAAACACAATAATGAGCGCACTATATATAAGTCTATGACTCCAATTTTTCCATCCATCAATCAAAAAGCCAAACGCGAGTGGAATCAGCATAATAAGGTATGCGGCAAGCCAATTTGGTTGGCCGAACGTTGCGAACACGCGCGACTGCACGTCTTGCACCCAGCACTGCACGTCAAACTTGTTTGTAATAAACAAACAGCTCGGCGAGTGGCCAAAATGTTCTGGAATTGCATACAAACACACCATAAGACCGCCGTATAATACTGTGCGGAGAAACGCAAATACCTCCTCTTTTTTGAATGTGTTGATGAACGCATAGTAGAGCGAGATATAGGTAAGAATGGAAAGCAATCCGCCGTTAAATCTTGAGTAGTACCCAAACCAAGACGTTCGCATATGCACAGAGAACATCGTTGAAAGGATTTGTGAGATCAGAAATACCGCAAGCGGAATATCGAATGGTGTTTTTTTCCATATCACACGTTTTTCTATAATCATTCGCGCAACCCACACCCCGACAATGCCAACGGCAAACACATACGTCAGCATGATTTTATTGAACTCGAACAGTTCGTCTGTTTTTGCATAGAAGAAAAGAGGAATAAAGATAACGAGAAGATGAAAAAGAAAGATGGTGGTTTTCCGCAAGTCCATAATGTTTATACTATACAGTATGGAAACACACGTCCATGAGATCGCGCGGTCACTTTTTTCATTGATTCCACCCGATATTGGCATTGATCTTGGCACGGCAAACACCGTGGTGTATGTGCGTGGCAGAGGGATCCTGTTCCAGGAGCCGTCGGTTGTCGCGCGCAGCCGCAAAACACGGGATATTTTGGCGGTTGGCAGTGAGGCAAAACGGATGATTGGCAAAGCGCCGCACGCAATTGAAGTGATCCGGCCCCTGCGTAACGGAGTAATCGCGGACCTTGAAGCGGCGGAGGCGATGCTGGATGTGTATATTCACCGCATCTGCGATACATATCCGTTGTCATTTTTAACAAAACCAAAAGTTGTGATTGGCATTCCATCCGGTATTACCGAAGTAGAACGGCGCGCGGTGCAGTCCGCGGCGGTTGGTTCCGGCGCGGGACAGGCTTGGCTCATTGAGGAGCCGATGGCTGCGGCGGTTGGCGCAGGGTTGAATGTACTTGAGCCAGAGGGAAGAATGGTGGTGGATATTGGCGGTGGGACAACCGAGATTGCAGTGATTTCGCTTGGCGGGATTGTATTGAGCAAATCTTTACACATGGCGGGCGACGCGTTGGATGAAACGGTGGCCTCGTTTGTGCGTACGCGGTATGGCGTGATCATTGGTGAGACAACCGCGGAGCAGACAAAGATTGCGATTGGAAGCGCGTACCCGTTCGAGCAAGGTCAGGCCGAAGAGGATGGTGGTGTAAAGCAGGGTGACGCAGAAAAAATGAAGGGAGTTTTGGAGAAACGCAAGCGGTCTGAAGCAAAACAGATAGCAGAAAAAAAAGCCGCAGAAAAATTAATGTATCAACATGTGGTACGTGGCCGTGATGTAGAGTCTGGATTGCCGCGGTCGGTCAAAGTACAGAGTGGGGAACTGCGCGAGGCACTTTCACCCGTGATTCAACAAATTATTACTGGCGTGATGGAGACATTAGAAGAAACGCCGCCCGAGTTGGTTGCGGATATTCTTAAACATGGGATTGTGTTAGCAGGTGGGAGTGCGCAGCTCCGCGGGTTGGAAGAACGGCTTGCGGAAGAGTCGCACATGCCGGTATGGACCGCGACAGAACCGTACTTGGCGGTGGCGCGCGGGTGCGGCATTGCGTTGGAAAATCCCGCATTACTCAAGCACATCCGCGTTTCCGGAAAGTTTGTGTAAATGTAAAAAGGAGAGCGTATGGGTGATCTGCACATATCCGGACGGCGATGGCAGATCCTTTATTTTGTGCTTGCGGTTGCGTTATGTTCCGTGACAGCGGTGTATGTTTTACGTTTGTTTGAGTTGCAAGTGCTTCGCGGCAGGGAGTTTCGCGACCTTGCCGATCAAAACCGCTTTTTTACCCGCAATCTTCCTGCTCCCCGTGGGATATTTTTCGACAGAACTGGCGTTTCATTAGTCCGCAATACTTCTGTATATAAACGCGCGACGCCAGAAACCGCGTCCAGTGTATATCCTACATTTGAACCGATTGATGAACGCATCGCGCTCGCTTCGCTCGCGCACGACGAAAAAAATGTGTACTTGGATCAGCAACGAACGTATCCGTATGGTCCCGCGCTTTCTAGTGTGTTGGGATACATTGGCGAAGTTACGCAGGAGGATTTAGCCAGCCACCCAGAGTGGTTTATCGGTGAAAGTGTCGGCAAACTTGGACTTGAACGCGTGTTACAAAACGCTCTTGCTGGAACCTGGGGGAAAGAAGTGTTTGAGATGGATGCAAAAGGAAACATTCTGCGCTCCATTTATACTGAAAAACCCATTGCTGGATACGATACTACTTTAACAATTGACGCGAGCCTCTCTGCAAAAGTGTACGAACTCTTGGCTGGGAAAAAGGGGGCGGTTGTTGCTTCTGACCCACGGACGGGTGAAGTACTAGTGTTGGTGAGTAGCCCGTCGTTTGATCCAACAAAACTTGCGGAAGCGGTTAAAGATGAGGCATCGCCGATGCTAAACCGCGCAATCAATGGAACGTATCCTCCAGGTTCAACGTTTAAGCTGATGACTGCGCTGGCGGGTTTGATCAAAGGTGTTGTGAAAGAAGACACACTCGTTGACGATGAGGGAGAGTTGTTGGTTGGTGGATCAACGTTTGGCAACTGGTACTTCCGGCAGTATGGACGCAAAGAGGGTGAGCTTAATATTGTCCGCGCGTTGCAAAGAAGCAACGATATTTTTTTCTACAAAACCGCAGAGTGGACGGGGGCGGAAGACATTGCCCGCATGGCCCGGATATTTCATCTTGGTGTGCCAACAGGCATCGAGCTATATGGAGAGTCTGCCGGGCTTATTCCCGACCCGCAATGGAAAGAAAGCAGCCTTGGTGAGAAATGGTACTTAGGGGACACATATCACATGGGAATTGGACAGGGCGACGTGTCGGTCACACCAATTCAGCTGAATCAAATGACCGCCGCACTGGCGAATGGCGGTGTGTGGTGTGTTCCACATCTGCTCAAGACGACAAAAAAACAGTGTACTGATTTGGATATTGATTCAACGGCGCTGCGATTAGTTTTGGATGGAATGAAAGCGGCGTGTGCCTCCGGCGGAACAGCGTTTCCATTTTTTGACGGCAAGCCAGTGATGGCGGCGTGCAAAACGGGGACTTCCGAGGTTGGAGCAAAAGATGAGCAGGGGAGGCGCAAGACACATGGGTGGTTAACCGTGATGGCGCCGTCGAAGAACCCCGAGATTGTGGTAACGGTGTTGGTGGAAAGCAATGAGGACGTGCAGTTTCAGGAAGGGTCGCGCGACGCTGGGCCGATTGCGAAGGCGTTATTGATGGAGTGGTTTGGGAGGAAGAAGTAAAAACCTTTCGAAGTTCCTAAAGCAGTTTCCTTTTCGTTCGCTGATTGTTTGATTCCGCACGTACACTTCTTTCTATATGTTGGTAGCAAACGAGTGGTATGTTGCGAGTGGTAGCCGTGAATATCCTGCTTTACTGGTTCCGCTTAATGACCACCCGCGGCGCTTGTTCTGGCAAGGAGCTCATCCTTCATCGTTTCCTAAACCAATCGCGGTGATTGGTACGCGGAACATGACAGCATATGGCGCGTACGCAACCGATTATTTTGTCCGCGGACTCATTGCGTGCGGTTTTTGCATCGTGTCAGGCCTAGCATTAGGAGTTGATGGTCGCGCGCACGAAGCCGCGCTCAAGTATGGTGGAAAAACAATTGGTGTATTAGCGGGTGGACTTAATCAAATCCAGCCCGCCACACATATTCCACTCGCGCAAAAGATCATATCTTTCGGCGGCACACTTGTTTCCGAGTTTCCGCGCGGAACACCACCGCTTAAACACAGATTCCGGCGGAGAAACCGCATTATCGCGGGTCTTTCGCTTGGCGTTCTTGTGATTGAGGCGGGGGAGCGTTCGGGTACGCACATTACCGCAGGTTTTGCCGCAGAGTATGGCCGGTCGGTGTTTGCGGTGTCGGGTCCGATTACCAGTCCATACGCTGATGGCATTAAAGCGTTGGTAAACACCGGCGCAAAACTTGTAACAACGGTACAGGATATTTTAGAAGATCTCCCAGTAGAGTACACCACGATTTCAGCAGAAAAGACGGCAGATCAAAACAGAGAGCAACAACGCTTGTTTACCGGCACACAACAAGCAAATCCAAAAGCGCGCATCGTTGAAATCATTCAGCAGTCTACCCTCATAGATATTGATGCTATTGTCGAGCAAAGCACCCTTTCACTATCCGAAGTTCAACGCTTCGTTGGTGAACTCGAACTTGAGGGGATTATAGATAGAGTAAGCGGTGGGCAGTATATGATGCGCGGACGCTAAAACATCAATATAAAAATGAACTGTGTACAATTGCGGTTTGCGTGATATACACTGGAACACATTCGGACTATGCATCTCGTTCTTGTTGAGTCTCCAACCAAAGCAAAAAAACTTTCCCAATTTTTGGGGAAGGATTTTTCCGTGGAAGCAAGTATGGGCCACGTCCGCGATTTGCCAAAGTCTACACTCGGTGTTGATGTTGACGCGGATTTTGAACCAAAGTACGAAATCAGCGAAGGAAAAACAGCGATTGTTGCAAAGTTAAAAAAACTGGTTGCATCTGCCGATAAAGTGTATCTCGCGACAGACCCCGACCGCGAAGGTGAAGCCATTGCTTGGCATTTGCAATTTTTGCTCCATGGATCAGCAAAAAGTTCGACAAAAAATCCACCAAAAACAACAAAAACGACAACGAAGAAAAAAGGCCCAGAGTTTGTCCGATCCACATTCCATGAAATCACAAAGAGTGCGGTAGATGTGGCGATCGAACATTCCGGAACGATTAACATGGACCTTGTTGATGCCCAGCAGGCACGGCGTGTTGTCGATCGGCTTGTTGGATACATGTTGTCGCCGGTATTGTGGAAAAAAGTGCGCCGCGGACTTTCTGCAGGACGCGTACAGTCAGTAGCTTTGCGCCTTATTGTTGAACGTGAGAAAGAAATTCTTGCGTTTAAGCCGGAAGAGTATTGGGAAGTTACTGTGCTGGCGCAAACAAGCGACAGTAAAGATCTTTCGCTCCGCCTTACAGAAGTGAAAGGAAAACCATACGAGCCAACATCGAAAAAAGATGTTGACCACGTGCTAGAGGGGTTAAAAAAAGCCGCGTATACAGTGTCCGCTGTTGAGCAAACAGAGCGCACGCGTGTAAGTTTGGCGCCGTTTACCACCTCAACCCTCCAGCAAGCTGCCGCCAACCGCTTGGGGTGGAGCGCAAAGCAAACAATGATGATCGCGCAGCAACTCTACGAAGAAGGATTTATCACGTACCACAGAACAGACGCGGTCATACTTTCCACACAAGCAGTCGAGATGGCGCGCGGTCTCATTACAACGGAGTTTGGTAAAAAATATCTGCCCAATGAGCCAAGAGTCTTCAAAAAAACAAGCAAAAATGCACAAGAGGCACACGAGGCAATTCGCCCAACCGATGCTTCTATCCGAACTCCAAACGAGGGAAGTGCCGCCGACCCCAAACATCAAAAGTTATATGAGCTAATTTGGAAACGATTTGTTGCATCGCAAATGGAAGCGGCGATTTATAGCCAAACAACGGTGACTGTAAAAGGAGACGACGACTACACATTGCGCACTTCGGGTTCGGTACTACAGTTTGATGGATGGATGAAGTTGTTTCCAAACGACGGCGATACACAACTGCCGGATGTTAAAGATGGCCAGAAGTTGGAGTACAAAGATGTGCAGGCGCTCCAAAAGTTTACCGAGCCGCCGGCACGGTACAACGATGCTTCCTTAGTGAAAACACTCGAGAAGTTGGGGATCGGCCGTCCGAGTACATACGCCAGCATTATCAGCGTGATTCTTGATCGTGGATACGTTGAACGCAAAGAAAAAGCGTTTATCCCCAGCGCAATTGGCACGACGGTGAGTGATTTTCTCGTGAAGAACTTTCCAAAAGAGTTGGACTATCAATTTACGGCCGATATGGAAGACGACTTGGATGCAATTGCGCGTGGTGAGAAAAAATGGAAAGCGATTGTCCGTGCGTTTTTTACTCCGTTCCAAAAAAATGTGAAAGAAGTAACAAAAGACGCGGAACGCACACAGGTTCCCGTTGAAGAAACGGGCGAAAGTTGCCCCGAGTGCAAAGAAGGGAAGTTAGTGATCCGCTCAGGAAGATTCGGTCGGTTTATCAGTTGCTCGCGTTTTCCGGAGTGTAAGTACACCGCGAAACTTGTTGAGAAACTTGGCGACATGAAGTGTCCTACATGTCATGAGGGTGATATCGTCATCAAACGTACGCGCAAGGGAATTCCTTTTTATGGATGCTCCCGCTATCCGGAATGCAGTTTTGCGAGTTGGAAAAAGCCTGAGTTGCCGGGTGGCGATACGCTAACGCCGGTGCTTACGCCAACAAAAGAATCAGCTGATTCTGTGCAAGAGGGCGAAGTGGAACAGCAAGAAAAGATATAATTTTTCATGGCACAATCTTCCGTTGCTTTTCGCGTACGCCCTTGGTACTATGCCCCTATGGTTCTTTCCGACCGCGACATCCGTGCGTATCTCAATCAGAAAAAAATTGTTATTAATCCGCTTAAAGACGAGCATATCCGCCCTGCGGCGATTGATCTCACGCTCCACGAAAACTTCCGCGTGTTCCGTAATAACTCTCACACACATATTGATGTGAAAGTTCCATTTGATGTGACAGAGCTTGTGAAGGCAAGTGCAAAAGACGGGTCCATCGTGATTCATCCACGCGAATTCGTGCTTGGTTCAACGGGGGAGGTAATCACGCTTCCCAATGATTTGATCGGTTTGTTGGAAGGTCGTTCTTCGCTTGGCCGCATTGGGTTGATCATTCACGCCACCGCGAGTTTTGTACAACCTGGATTTTCCGGATACCTCACGTTTGAAATGAGTAACATCAGTAATATCCCGATTAAAATTTACGCGGGCATGCGGGTCGCACAGATCGCCTTTTTGCAGATGAGTTCGCCGGTTGATGTGAATTACGCGAAATCTTCAAACAAATACCAGGATCAGGATCCGCCAACGCCATCCAAAATTTGGATGGATTTTGAAAAGTAATAGGAAGTGAAACTAAGACAATGAAATCCCAAGATAGTGCTCAAGTTTCTTAAACTTTGTGTCGTGCCCAACTACGATCCTGTCAAAAAACCCAGTTACTTCATTGATTGTTGTTCTGGTTCTTTGATGTTCCGATCGGATTTTAGAAACAATTTCCTTACGGAGTTTAACTTCGGAAGCAACAATTGCGCCTCGAAGTTTCTCTTCGGAAGCAACAATCTCTTTATGCAGTTTTCCTTCAGAAGAAGCAATCGAGGAAACAATATCCTTTCGAAGCCGATTCTCTGACAATCCGACTTGTTCAGTTACGATCGGGGTTACAATCTGGCGAATATCATTGAGGTCCTGAGGGGTGAGCATGGTTTATCTACTATACCGCGCTTTCTTTTTTGGGCAAGATAACAAAGAAGATCAAACATGAACATATGTCTATATAATTCTTGAGCTTTTTGCGGAGAAAAATCAATAACCAGCACTTGATCGTTTTTCTCTCTTCCGCTATGCTCTAGCGTATGCCGAATGTGAAAAAGACGAAACTTCCGAAAAAACAGTCTAAATCAGCAAAATCAAAACGGTCCGTATCATTGGCGATTGATCTTTCCAATTGGCCCCTCCTCTATAAAGACATTCTCAAAGTCAAGAATCCACGCCACCACGTTGCGGTGTGTTGTTTGTGGACCGAACGGCAGGTGATTGAAACACTGCTCAAAGATGTGGAGTATAACACGGTTGGTAATCTCTACAGTGGGCAGGGGATTAACGCGATGATTCGGAACATTTTCGCCAACCCGCATATTCGTGTCATTATCCTATGGGGTGCGGAAATGTCGCTTTCTGGCCACTCGCTTCTCATGCTCAAACAAAAGGGCGTTGATGAAACATCACGCAAGATTGTCGCGGCGCGCGGTGAAATCGAAAAAGAAATTCCGGATGATATGTTGGAAGAGTTCCGCAAAGTTGTGGATGTGGTGGATATGCGTGGCAGGCAAGCAACAGATTTTGTCGCCAAAGTCAAAGAACTTTCTGCGACTCCAATTGAACCGTTTTCGGCAAAAACACGCACATTTCCAAAGGCGGGCGTAACAGTGCGTACGATGCCGTCGGAACAAACAGGTTTCCGTGTGAGCGCGCCAAAAGTTGCAAAAACTTGGCTTAATCTGTTGAATGAAATTCAAAAATATGGGCGGCCAAAACACACGCGGTACAGCCAGGACAACTCACTCAAAGAAATTTTAAACTTGACCGCGGTGATTACTGACGAAAATCCTGACGATATTTATTTTCCCGAGTATCTGCCATTTACGCGCGTTGAGTTGGAAGCGTACTACGCGGAAATACTCACGAGTCGCCAGATTCCTGGGGTTGCATACAACTATGGAAAACGTATGCGCGTGGATCTTGGAGTTGATCAAATTTTGGCGATGAAAGAGTTGCTCAAAACCCGCCAGGACAGCAAAAAAATGGTCGCAACCACCATGGATCCAAAACGTGATTGGAACGAAGTCAATAAAGGTGACACACCGTGTTTAGTGATGGTGTTGGGTTCGGTGCAGGACAACAAGTTTTTCTTTACCGCGCACTTCCGGTCGCAGGACATGGTGCATGGGTGGCCGCGCAACACGTTTGCCCTGCGCAAACTCCAAAAAGATATCGCCGACTCTGCTGGGATGAAGATGGGCCCGCTCACGATGATTACGCACTCGGCGCACATGTATGCCGATGATTTTGGATTGGTTGATAATTTGTTGATGGAGCACTACGAAAAAGAGTTGGGGTATACACCCGCGGTGCATTTTGGATTTGACCCGCGCGGGAACGTCATTGTCGAAGTGATTAAAGAAAGCGAAGCGTATGTATGGCCGGCATTTGCACAAAAATACAAAACGCAGTCGATTCCGTACGCAGTGGCAAAAACATTACCGACAATGCCAAAAAATACTGGCCGCCTTATCCGTGCGACGCTGTTTGAGCCGGACAGCGGACCGGCGATCAAGATTTTTGAGGGGCGTACCGCGCAAGAAGTTGCGTGGCAAATTACCGATTGGGACTACATTCTTGAGCCTGGGCACATGATGTACATTGGATTGGAACTGCAAAAAGCAGAAGAGGCAATTCGTGCCGGAAGATCGTACACACAAGACCCCGCGTAACAAGCGACGGAGCTAACCGCGCAACATACTATCCGCAGTGTTTTTCTTCGTTTTACTCCACCGCAACTAGTGTTTGATACAGAAAGTACTCGTTGACGTTCGCTGGTTAAAAAAGATAGGCTGGCATATATGCCGTTGTTTACGCCAGAAGATCCACGGAAAATTCAACAGTCTTTAGGGAGTTGGTTTCAATAAGAAACTACAAAAGAGTTTGCTGATGTATGGTGGTTTGTTTTACTTTACACAACATTAGTTAAAGGTGATTTTTATCGTCAGCGACCCCTAGATCTTGATCCGCATATACTCCAACACAATGTTAATGGAAGCGGTGGAGCCTCAAATGGGATTGAAGTGCTTACAGGAATGGTAGGAAATATGAGTCCACGTTCTGCTCCGCGTGATGTTCTTAATATTGGTAGACATCTTTCGTCACTCATCTATCATCATATTCCTCATCCAGTGTCATTGTGGGCTACATTAGATGCAACAATACAAAAGAACGAAAGAAATAGACCCACGCGATATTATCGGCTTCCTCAAAATATAAAAGGCGAGGGAAGCATTATGGATAGATATTACTCAACTGAACAAACCCTTCGGCCGCTACGCCACCTTTCTCCTGAAGAAAAAGATAAACATGTTCTTGGATTAACACAACTTGATCCTCAGATTGCACGAGCACTTCTCGCATTGGTTGTCGCAAGTAGGGTACAATAACCGCAATGCAAAAAGGTTTTCTCATTTCATTTGAAGGGGGAGAGGGGTCCGGAAAAACGGTTCAAATTAAGCGCCTCCGCGATCACCTTACAGAAAAAGGATTTGATGTTGTCGTACTCCGCGAACCGGGCGGCACGGTCATCTCCGAACAAATCCGCGATGTTGTGCTTTCCGCAAAAAATGTCGGCATTGCGTACACAACAGAAGTATTGCTGTTTCAGGCGGCGCGTGCGCAACTCTACCGCGAATTAGTATTACCAAGCCTCGAGGCGCAGAAAGTTGTATTGATGGACCGCACCCGCGACTCTTCGGTGATTTACCAAGGTATTGTCCGTGGTTTTGGTGTGGATGTGATCGAGCAGCTCAACACGATTTCGACAAAAGACACATATCCCAATCTCACATTTCTCCTCGACATTTCAGTTGAAGTGGGACTGGGCAGGCGGGCACAAACAGACAAGATGGACCGGCTCGATATGGAAACACGCGAGTTTCACCAAAAAGTCCGTGACGCATACCTCACGCTTGCGCAAAAAAACGACCACAAGCGGTGGATAACAATTGACGCGGAGAAAACAATTGATGAGATTGCGGATCAAGTGTGGAAAGGTGTTGCGAAAAAACTGAACGTATAGCATGATATACTCTGGTTAAGACAATAGAAAAGGAGTTTTTGTATGGCATCCCCGAGATTTAAACGCGTCCTCCTCAAAGTTGGCGGCGAGTCGCTTCTCGGCGACCGCGAGTACGGTATTTCCCCAATGGCCGTAATGGATGTGGCAAAACAAATCAAGGATATTTACGATCTCGGCGTTCAGGTAGTGCTGGTCATTGGCGGGGGAAACATTTTCCGCGGAATTTCCGGTGAAAAAGGTGGAATTGACCGCGCAACGGCTGACTATATGGGAATGCTCGCAACGGTGATGAATGCGCTTGCACTTCAGGATGCACTGGAAAAACTTAGTGTTCCTACGCGTGCGCAGTCTGCACTCACGATGCCAGCAGTTGCGGAGCCGTTCGTCCGCCGCCGTGCATTGCGGCACCTCGAAAAAGGCCGCGTTGTGATCCTAGCTGCAGGAACGGGCGTGCCGTATGTAACCACAGACACAGGTGCAGCGCTTCATGCGTTGGAGCTCCACTGCGACGTTGTGATGAAAGCAACAAAAGTAGACGGCGTATATGACAAAAATCCGGCGAAGCACAAAGATGCGAAGCGGTTTAAAACACTCAAGTTTATGGATGTGCTAAAAGACGAGAACATCGCGGTGATGGATAACAGCGCGATGGCGATGTGTATGGAAAACAAAATGCCGGTCATGGTATTTGAACTGTTTAAATCTGGTAACTTGAAAAAAGCGGTGCTTGGTGAAGATATCGGCACGTATGTCGCGACCGATGTGGAGTCGGTGTTGGCATAACGGTTGGCATAACAGGCGCCTGGCAGAGTACAATACGCAGTATCATGATTTCTCACGATCCTCTTTTTACGCTGATTGACAAAGAAACTCGCCGCCAGCGCGAGGGAGTTCAGCTTATTCCATCTGAAAATTTTGCATCTGAAAATGTGCGAAAGGCGGTTGGTTCACCACTCATGAACAAGTACTCGGAGGGGTATCCTCACCGCCGATACTACGAAGGCAATGACATTATTGATGAGATTGAGGACTTGGCGGTGAAACGGGCGTGCGCCCTATTTAAAGTGCCGCACGCGAATGTCCAGCCATACAGTGGGAGTCCTGCCAATAGTGCGGTACTGTTTGGATTACTAGAGGCTGGCGACACGATCATGGGAATGAAACTCGCGAGTGGTGGTCATCTCACACACGGCCACCCGGGCGTTACGTTTAGTGGAAAGTACTTTAAAACAATCCAGTTTGGCTTGAATGCTCATGCGCGCATTGATCTGGATGAGGTGCGGGCGCTGGCACATCACCATAAACCCAAACTCATGATTATTGGCACAACAGCATATCCATTCATCCTGCCGTTCAAAGAGTTTGCGGAGATTGCGGATGAGGTTGGGGCGTTTGTGTTGGCTGATATTTCACACATTGCCGGTTTGATTGTTGCGGGTGTGCATCCATCGCCAGTGCCGTATGCCGATGTTGTGATGACCACCACCCACAAGACGCTACGTGGGCCGCGTGGAGCGATGCTGTTGGTCACGGAACGTGGATTAGGCAAAGATCCCAAGCTAGCCGAGAAAATTGATAAGGCAGTGTTTCCTGGTTTGCAGGGCGGTCCGCACGATAATGTAACGGCGGGGATCGCGGTGGCACTGGGTGAAGCGGCAACGCCGGAGTTTAAAACGTACGGTCAACAAGTGGTAAAGAATGCGGTAGCGTTGGCGAACGCGCTTAAAAAACACGGAATTACATTAATGGGTGGGGGAACGGAAAATCATCTCATGATTATGGATTTCTCGGCGTTTGGTGGTGGAACGCAAGTCGCGTATGCCATGGCGATTGTCGGTATGTATGCAAACAAAAACACGATTCCAAACGAACCATACTCAGCCTTCTATCCCTCTGGTGTGCGATTGGGGACACCTGCAGTTACCACGATTGGAATGAAGGAAAAAGATATGGAAAAAATTGCTGAATGGATTGCGCAAGTGGTTGAAGTTGTGCGACCATTTGTGATGCCCAAGGAAAAAGAACAAAGAGGGGAGTTTGTGAAGAAGTTTCGTGTGGAAATGGAAAAAAGTGCAACCCTTCGGACTATAAAAAGTAAAGTTAAAGCATTTTTATCCAAGTCTTTTTAACTTACCTGTTGTAAAAACTCTACAAAAGCAGATCCGTAATCAAGTCGCAATTGAGCTAGAGCAATATCGGCGAGTTCAGAAACACTCGGATCTGTTTTAATAAGATAATGAGAATTGCGTATGAAACTTGCTCGTGTGTAAAGAATACGATATGTTTTCCAAAAGCGAATAAAATCAGTGAACCATCGGTCCATTTGCTCTTGTTCAACATCATGTAGACTTTTTTCATAAGGGATTCCCGCTTCTGTTGCGATCTGTAACTGCCTATTCCACATCCGTTTGGTCGCTATATGTGCCTCGTTTGTTGCTCCAATGTTTATTTGTGCGGGGCGGAAAGTATTTAATGGAGAAAAGGGGTGTACAAAAGATGGAGTTCTTTGGTCAAATGCTTGAGGTCTTCCGAGTAGTAATGCCCATATTTTGGAATCCATAACAACCCTTTTTCCCGAAAGAATATGTGGAAGAACACTGGCGTCAAGTTGATAATCATATGTTGGGTCACGGAGCACTTCGTTTTGAAGAAATTCGCCAAACTCTTTTTCGTTAGTGAAGCCGTACAATTTTCCAATCCTCCGCATTTCCGTACCAACTTTGATATTCGCATACCCCAATGTATGGGCAAGTGCTTCTGTAAATTTTGTTACACCAGCTCCTCCCAGCATCAATTTTGGAAGTATGCCTTTTTTTGTTGCTGTGTACCGCAACATAAAAGAAAGTGTTTGCGAAACAGTTTCAAAGTGAGAAATAAACGATTCTAAAGCTGCTTGCGGAACCGTAAGATGTTCTGAAATTGCGGGGACTGAAGACACTGTAATCAGAAACCCAAACCGTTGAATATCCTTTTTTGATAAACATGGGGGCTGGCCTATATGAGTAATGCATTCAGCGACATTTTTTTGCATATTATAAGATAGATAATTGCTCGGAATGATATTCTACTCTAGAATAAGCAGTATGCAAATCTCAAGAAGAATTGGCGCTCATCTTTCCGTTGCCGGAGGTCTTGTTCAGGCAGCGCAGAATGCAATGACAATGGGCGCGAACTGCCTGCAGGTTTTTTCCGGTTCTCCACGGGTGTGGGCGCGCAAACCCATTGATAGTTTTCCGTACGATACGTTTATTACGTTCTGCAAAGATCAGGACTTTGGTCCAATTTTTACGCATGCGCTTTATCTCATCAACTTGGCGAGTGATAACCCCGATCTTCTCACAAAATCCATTGGTGTTTTAAAGTATGATCTTGAGTTTGACTCCAGAATTCACGGCGGCGGAGTCATTGTGCATTTGGGAAGTCACCAAGGGAGAGGATTTGCTGTAAGTAAGCAGCGGGTGGTCAAAGCGCTCAAAGAAATTTTGGTAGGAACTCCTAAAAGCAGTACATTTTTGATTGAAAACTCCGCGGGGCAGAGTGGAAAGCTCTGCTCGGATCTCAAAGAAATCCGTGAGCTTTTAGATGCGGTTGATTCACCACGGCTTGGGTGGTGTTTTGATACATGCCACGCCTTTTGTGCGGGATATGATTTAAAAACTGTTGAAAAAGACATTGCCACGCTCAATCTTTGGGACTCACTCAAAGTCATTCATCTCAATGACTCGCGCGATTTATTCAAAAGTGGTCGTGATCGGCACGAAAATGTTGGGGAGGGAAGCATTGGCAAAGATAGAATGAAACAATTTCTTACCAATCCCAAGTTTGCCCATTTGCCACTTATTTTAGAAGTCCCAGGATTTAACGGCGATGGACCAGATGCGAAAAATATTGCGATTGTCAAAGACCTTATTGGATAGAACTGGTACAATAATCCCCATGATTATCTTTGATGGCAACGCGGAGGTCACACGGCGCAAAACACTCCTCGCAGAAAAGGTTAAAAAACTTCCTCAATTATCAATATATAGCTTGGTATTTCAAGAAGATGTTCCAAGCACTATATATGCGCATTTGAAGAAAAAAGATGCGGAAAGTATCGGGGTTGGGTATGAGTTAGACATGTTGCCGATTGCCACGCCAGCAAAAGAAATCATTCAGCATATTACACAAGCCAACGCCCGCGCGGACATCCAAGGCATTATTGTCCAGAAACCTGGGAAACATCTGTTTCCTTTTCAGGAGTGGTGGTCTCAAATTGTTTCCGTGATTGATCCCAAAAAGGATGTTGATGGGTTAACGGGGAAGGGCGCTGTGGTGCCTGCAACTGCCCGTGCAATTCTTGAGATTTTAGATACTGCGGTAAAAACGTTAAAGCTGGACTTGAAGAAATTGAATATTGTTGTCTTAGGGCGCAGTGATATTGTTGGCGTACCCGTAGCAAAAGTACTTGAGGGAAAAGCACGGTCCGTGTTGTTATATGGTAAAGATATTGCCGATCACATGGATGAACTTAAGCACGCTGATGTTGTGATAACCGCAACGGGTCAAACACACCTTTTGCATGCGGCCAACCTCAAATATGGCGTCATTATCATTGACGCAGGTTCCCCAAAACCAGAAGTTGACCCTGCCGGTCTTGAACACCTCATCGCATTCCTTTCTCCTGTTCCCGGTGGTGTTGGCCCTATGACCCGCGTATGTCTCTTGCAAAATTTGATTGATGGAGTAGGATAAATGGCAACTGTATAAATACCTGCCGAGAAGGAGTATTGTATGTCATACAACCAAGAATCGTTATTAAATGAAGCGATCTCATTTCTTACGAATCGGGCGCATATTGCAGAAGGAGTTCTTTATAAAGATGGGAGAATCAATGCAGTGGCGATATTGGAATACCTCAAGTCTGTCGAGGCGGGTGAAGTGACATTAGATGAATCACCCGAAGAAATGGACAGACTTGCGGATGAAGCGCAAAGCCTTATCTATGCTTTCGCAGCGCAAAGCATCGTAGCAGAAGTGAAAAAAAGAAGTTCTGTTGTACACAGAATAAGACGTCCTCCGCGCTCAAGGCTTATTTAAATAGTCTGCGGATTTTATGCTATAATACCCCTCGTACTTGAAAAAGTGCGAACGTATACAGAGTGTAAAAAGTATAAATTCACACTACGCGAACTCTCCTTGATCTACATCGCGTAGGAGGCTGAAAGGAGAATCATGTCCGATTCAACACCATCCTTTGCGGTGGATGTCAAAGATTTGCTTGAAGCAGGGTGCCATTTTGGCCACCAGGCTCAACGGTGGAACCCAAAGATCGCGTCGTATGTCTACACGAAGCGCAACGGTGTGCACATTTTCGATCTTTTCCAGACAGCAAAAAAACTAGAAGCAGCGGCACAGTTTGTCTACTCCTTGGCAAAAGAGGGGAAGACCGTTATTTTCATTGGTTCCAAGCGCCAGGCGCAAGATATTGTGCGTGAGGAAGCAGTGACCGCGGGTGCTCCATATATCACGATCCGCTGGCTTGGTGGAACGATCACGAACTGGGATCAGGTGAAAAAATCCATTGATAAGCTCAACAGACTTAAGCAAGACAAAATGGACGGCAAACTTGACGTCTACACAAAACGCGAGCGCGTCCTCATTGATAAAGATATTTCACGCCTTGAGCGTTTCTTTGGCGGTATTTCCAATATTAAGGGGATTCCAGACGCGATTGTTGTCGTTGATACGAAAAAAGAAGACAACGCAGTCAAAGAGGCGATAACAAAGAAAGTGCCGGTTGTCGGTATCGTTGATTCAAACTCCGATCCAGAGCGCATTGATTACGCAATTCCCGCGAACGATGATGCGGTGCGCAGTATTACACTGATTGTGCACACACTCGCAAACGCGTACAAAGAGGGGAGGTCAGCATGGCAAAAGTAGTTTCAACACAAACAATCTCGATGGACGTGATTAAAAAACTCCGTGAAAAAACAGGCGCTGGTGTGATGGATGCAAAAAAAGCGTTGGAGGAATCCAGGGGTGACATGAAAAAAGCCGAAGCATGGATTCTTGCCAAAGGCATCGCGCGTGCAGAAAAAAAAGCGGACCGTGAAGCAAAACAGGGGATGATCGCGACGTACTCGCACATGGGCGGCCGCATCTCAACACTTGTAGAACTCAACTGCGAAACCGATTTTGTCGCACGGACACAAGATTTTCAGGACTTAGGCCACGAGTTAGCAATGCAAGTTGCTTCAATGAATCCAAACTCTGTGGAAGAACTGCTCAAACAGGAATACATCCGCAATCCAAAGCTTTCGATCCGTGACTTTGTGAAGTCGGTGGCAGGAAAAGTGGGCGAAAATATTGTCGTTACACGCCTTGCGCGGTTTGCGGTGGGAGAGTCTTCAACACCACAATCATAATGACGGCAAACGCCAAATCAAACAACGGTACTTGCGTATTTCCTCTGTAAAGAACAAATCCCAATCCGTGAATAAGTTCTGCGGTAACCATCGTGGTGACGCTCAGCTTATACACACTGGTATATGGAAGCGACCGACGGAACCATTGCGCAATTGTAGTAACGAATAGCGCATAGAGCGCTGCCCACATCATCCGCGCAAGTATAAAAAACGGCCAGATTGACATAGTGACAATTCCGAGACCTATTTGAATCATGGGAACACCCATTTCCCCAATATCTTTTTTGTTTGCCGTAAACTCAACATCTTTTGGAACGATGTCCACGTATGCAGTGTGTGTTTCCTGGCCATCCACCGATGTTTGCTTCATGTATGTGTCATAAAACTGCAGTGTTCCAATGGTGTTTGGAAACTTTAGTATGTACGGCAACGCAATACCGTTTGCGGATAGTGTGCTGTGCGTGTACGAAAGAGAAAACGTTTCGGGCAGAGCGTTCAAGTTAGTGCGGATGTATGAATCAATAAAGAAAGAAAAAACAATGAGCGTGATGAGTAAAAATACTGCGTATGCTTTGAGCACATAAAACAGTACGGAACGGAAGGGCGACGAAAGAGAACGATAGTACGTGTTGAGATCGGTGAAAAAGAACACGTTGCTTTTTTTGGGAAGCCGCATACTTTCTCAATGATACACGAATCGAATGCTTCCGTTGTCAAACACCCGAGCCTCCACTACAATACCGACAGGAGGACGTATGTTTGATGTCACACAATTTTCTAGAGATGCAGACAAAGTGCTTGAAGTCGTTGGCGGCGATATGGCGACGGTCAAAACCGGCCGAGCGAAGCCATCGCTTGTCGAACATGTTTCTGTCGAAGCGTATGGAACACGCATGAAGTTGATGGAGCTTGCCACGATTTCCGCGCCGGACACAACGATGATCATGATTAATCCATGGGATAAAGGAAATCTTGCGGCGATTGAAAAAGGCATTGCGTCGGCTGGCCTCAACATCAATCCCGTTGTTGAGAGTGATCACATCCGCATTGTGATTCCACCGCTTACACAGGAACGCCGGCAGGAAATGGTGAAGCTGGTGAAGCAAAAACTGGAAAGCGGGAAACAGATGGTGCGCGACGTACGGCTCAAATACAAAAAAATGATTGATGACCAAAAAGGAAAGCCGGGTATTTCGGAAGATACTATTTCAGCTGATTTGGAAACACTCCAGAAAAAAATGGACGAGTATGTGGCGAAGTTGGAAAAGGTTGTGCAGGAAAAAGAAACTGAGTTGATGCAGATGTAGATATGGAAATTCTTGGAGTATTTTTACTTTTATCTTTTCTTGTCCTCATTCACGAGTGGGGGCATTATATTGCGGCCAAAAAAACGGGTGTACGCGTTGAAGAGTTTGGGTTTGGGTATCCGCCCCGCGCACTCACGATGTTTACGCGAAAAGGTACGGTGTTTACGCTGAACTGGTTGCCGTTCGGAGGGTTTGTGCGGTTGGCGGGGGATGACGCGGAGTCGTTTGAGCAGATGGCTGGTGCGGATAAAGCTAGTGCAAATAAAACAGGTGCAAGTAAAGCGGAGAAATCAGCGAAAAAAAATGTCGGGTTATTTTCTTCTGCCTCCCGGATCAATAGGCTTTTTGTCGTGCTCGCGGGCGCGTGTATCAATCTTTTATTTGGCGTACTCATCTTTGCATTTTTATATACTTGGGCCGGAGCGGTTTCCGTGAACTTGCCGCGTCCGCGTGTGGACGAAGTCATTTCAAATTCGCCGGCGCAAAAAGCGGGGTTTGTAAAAGGTGATGAAGTTATTTCGCTGAATGGAGTTGCGACAAAAACTTCTGCGGCGTTTATTGAGCGCATTCAAACGGTGCGTGGTCAACAGATCAGCGTTGTTGTTGCGCGCGATGGAAAAAACGCAACGCTTACATCATATGTCCGCACAGAAAAAGAAACGCCCGATGGGCAAGGGGGGTTGGGTATCATGTTGATTGATGTCGAGTTCCGCCACTATCCTGCTTGGCAGATGCCGTTCTACGGAATGGTGCAGGGGGTAAAAGACTCATATATGTTTTCCGGAATGATTGTAAAAACGCTGGGACGGGTTGTGGGCGATCTTGTGCGTTTTAAAGGAGTGGCGAGCGAGGTGTCTGGGCCGATTGGTATCGTCAACACTGCAAGAAAAGAGAAACTTTTTGAGCAAGGGCCACAAATTGTGCTGAACTTTGCCGCGCTCATCTCGATTAACCTTGGAGTTGTAAACGTTTTGCCGATTCCACCGCTCGACGGTGGGCGGGCGCTGTTTATCCTTCTAGAAGGCATCTTGGGAAAAAAGCGGCGCGCTAAGCTGGAGTACTACACAAACCAGGCGGGAATGCTCTTTTTCCTCGCGTTGATCGTCCTTATTAGTATTAAAGATGTGTTTGCCATCTTTGCGGGAAAGTAGGGCTTGAGTCATCGCTTTCTCTCTGGTACAATTCCCCCTATGCCAATCACATCATCAGCACTTAAAGCATTGCGTCAGGCGAAAAAGCACACGGAGTTGAACCGTACGTTCCGTACGCGCATCAAGTCCACGGTGGACGCCATGAAAAAGACGCCAACCGCCGAGCTTTTAACCGAGGCGTTTTCCGCGCTCGACCGCGCAGTCAAGAAAAACATCTTGCACAAAAATAAGGCGGCACGATTGAAAAGTAGCCTGAGTAAGCTCATGAAGAGTGCCGAATCTTCCGTGGTAAAACCAGTTGTTACTTCCGCAAAAAAAGCCGTTAAAGTAGCCGCAAAAACAGCTATTAAAACAGTCAAAAAAGCAAAAACCAAAAAGGCGTAGTACAATACGCTTGTGCTTTTCTCTGGTACCTCAAACTTCGCTCTCGCAAAACGCATCGCATCACTCGCGAAGATTCCGCTCGGGAAAACCGAAATTTCAACGTTTGCAAATGACGAAAAACGTATCTGGATACAAGATGGTGTTGTGGGCAAACATGTGTTTATTTTGCAGTCGTTTTCCGCGCCAGTTGATGAGCACATTTTAGAGTATTTGTTTTTGGTTGACGCGCTGAACCGCGCGGGCGCCCGTTCGATTACTGCGATTGTGCCGTGGATGGGGTACTCCTTGCAGGATAAAGTATTCCGGCCCGGAGAAACCATTGCCGCGCGTGTTATCGCCGACCTCATTTCCGCCCAGCACATTAAACGTGTCATGTTGATGGATTTGCATAGCAACAGCATTGCCGGATTTCTCTCTGTGCCAACCACGGTGCTTAGCGCATGGAGTGTATTTATCGCGCACGCAAAAAAGATGTACAAGAAAGATGTTGTTGTTATTTCGCCGGACTTTGGCGGGCTCAAACGGGCGAGTATATTTGCCACGGCGCTTGACGCACCCTTTCTCAACATTGATAAACGGCGTGATCTTGCCACGGGGGAGATTGAGGCGCGGCTTACCTCAGGCGATGTCCACGGGAAAACGTGTGTTGTGATTGATGATGTCATTAATACCGGCTCAACAATGATCGAGTCCGCGCGCGTGCTCAAAGAACACGGGGCAAAGCGGGTGATTTTTTACGCGACACACGCATTGTTGGCGGGGGATGCTTCACGTAATCTCGAGCAAAGCCAAGTTGACGAGGTGATTGTATCTGACACCGTTTCGGTTGAAGGAAAAATATTTTCAAAACTCCACGTGTTGTCTGTTGCGCCGGTGTTTGCGGCCGCGATGAAGGCGCTCTAGGTTTCTGTTTTTCTCTGATTTGATTGTGTAGTATATTAAGGGGATATATGAAACAGCCCACGCACCAAACCAAAACCAAGTCCGAGGCACAATCCAAAGCGCAATCCGGTACCGCGACATTTCAAAAACGCGGTGTTACACCAAAATCGCAGAACATCAGCGAGTGGTATACCGACGTGATCGTGCAGTCTGAAATGGCGGACTACTCGCCCGTACGTGGCTCTATTGTCTACAGGCCATTAGGCTACGCGGTGTGGGAGTACATTCAGGCGGCGCTCAACGAGCGGTTCAAAAAAATGGAGATTGAAAACACATATTTTCCTTTACTTATCCCCGAAAGCTTGCTTACAAAAGAAAAAGAACACGTTGAAGGATTTGCGCCGGAGTTAGCAGTAGTCACGATTGGCGGTGGAGAACAACTGGCTGAGAAACTTATTGTTCGCCCAACTTCCGAAACCATCATGTACGCGATGTACGCAAAATGGATCCACTCGCACCGCGATCTACCTTTAAAATTGAATCAATGGAACAACGTTGTGCGATGGGAGAAGCGCACATACTTTTTTCTGCGCGGCATGGAGTTTTTATGGCAGGAAGCGCACACCGCACATGCGTATCATGATGAGTCTTGGCGGCAAGTATTGGACGCGCTTGATGCGTACGCAGAGGTGTACGAAGAATACTTAGCCATTCCAGCCTTAAAGGGAACGAAAAGCACTGCAGAAAAGTTTGCGGGCGCAGATGTAACGACAACCGTTGAACTCATGATGCCGGACGGCAAGGCGTTGCAGGGGGCGACAAGCCATGATTTAGGTCAGAACTTCTCCAAGTCATTCAACATTGCGTTTCAAAACGTCAAAGGAGAGCAAGATTTTGCTTGGCAAACCAGTTTTGGATACTCCACGCGGTCATTGGGCGCGCTTGTACTGGCACATGGTGATGATCAAGGGCTGGTATTACCTCCCAAGGTTGCACCTATTCAAGTTGTCATTATCCCTATCGGCGACGACGATCAGCTCATTGAGCAAGCGCAGATGCAACGCGCTGCTTTGGAGCGTGTTGGTGTACGAGTAAAAGTAGATACGCGTGAGGGGATGTCTCTTGGGTACAAACGCAACGCTTGGGAACTCAAAGGCGTTCCTGTTCGATTGGAGTTAGGTCGCAAAGAGGTTGAGACGGGTTTTGCAACAATTGCAATTCGGCATAGTGGAGAAAAGCGGTCATTGGATATTGCCACGCTTGATGCAACGCTTCCCAAATTGCTGGACGAAATTCAAGGCGCAATGTTTGAGAAAGCGGAAGAGATGCGGCAGGCGATGACTTCAACCGTCGATTCATACGATGAGTTCAAAAAAGTAATGGAAGAGAAGCGCGGATTTATTCACGCGTTATGGTGTGAAGACCCCGCGTGCGAAACAAAAATCAAAGAAGAAACAAAAGCCTCAACGCGGTGTTTGCCGTTGGATGCCAAAGAAGAGATTGGGAAGTGTGTGTACTGTGGGAAACCTGCCAAGCACCGGTGGGTATTCGCACAGGCATACTAACATGAGCATTGAAACCCCGCTTCGTGTTGGAACTTTTCAAAAAGATTCGAGACTGCCGATTGAAGAAGTGTATAGAGCGTTGGAACAACTCACACACCATGGTTGGGAACAGCAGCGTATTCATGTGCAGGAAGGAAAAACTGGTGGTGGAAGAAAAGTTGTGTTGCCAGTTTACGGATATATAAGTCCTCAATGGCATGAAAATCCTGGTCTTTGGGTATTGGTTGGAGTGCATGGGGAAGAGCCCGCCCCGTCAAATGCGCTCGCGCAGCACGTGAGAACACTGTTGATGTTAGCCGAGGCAGGTATTCCTATTCTTTGTACATCAATTTTAAATCCTCTTGGATATATTAAAAAGTGGCGATATCCTAACGAACTATGGAATCCAGATTTTGGTGCGAGCGTTGGAGATTCCGAACACGTATTGTTAAACGAAATTGAAAGTGGTCCAAGAACGCGCAAACCAATTTCTTTTGACGCGGAATGTATTACAGTGTGGGCGCTCACACAATGTGTTCAACATCCCCCAGTACTTGTTTTTGATCATCATGAGGATGAATTTTCTCCAGAACCAGATAGTCCGCAGGCGCGCGCTTCATATACGTATTATCATGGAGAACATGGGCTTGTTCGAATTGCTGAAGATGTTGTTGACGTGTTGCATGCGAATGATATGCCGATTGCACAGGATGGAGAAACGGCTTTTGGAGAAAAGATTATTTACGGTGTTGTACGAAATGCGGTTGATGGATCGGTTGATGAGTTGATCTCAGCCCCACGTGTTTTTTTTCGTGGTGGAAAAATTGAGAAACCAGCCGCGAAGGCAGTCATTATTATTGAAACCGGTTTTGACCCTGGAGTTCCACATACACTTGATCAGCGGGTAGTAGCTCAGGGCGCAGTGATGAATCGGTATGAAACATATTGGAACATGATGATGCATAAAATACTCCCAAGTATCTGAATAATTTGAATCTTGATTTCTCCTGATGTTTTTGGTTGAATGGGTGAACTGTTCGCCGGCGTTTTGTTGTTTTTTATACCCTACGCCGCCCATTTCCACGAAGCGAGCTATCCACTATTCGTTGTCTTAACAAAGGAGTCATACATGACCACTTTTCAACACGTCGATCTTTCAAAAATGGATTTAGATGCGCCACTTACAGTGGGGCTTTTCTTCCAAGCTTTTGGGCAACTTTGGGACGAGGTGCTGCTACCTTCTCTGAGAAGGGAGTTTGCCACGAAAGAAGATTTAAAAGAAGGCCTGAAAACATGTGCAACCAAAAAAGACCTCAGGGAGCTTGCCACAGAGTGGAGAGAAGAACTTCGGCAAACAGAACGCAGAATCCATCTTGCCGTTCATCAAAAAGTGGGAACATTTATTGAAGAACAACGTGTTTTTAACTCTGCATGTGAACGGGATATTCATCAGATCCGCGGGGCAGTATTTGGGGTTGCGGATAAAGGAAAAAAGAAATATCGCGCATAGTGGCATTGTGGTGTTTTCGTGGCATAATAGGGCATACAGGAAAGGAGGCCATCTCTCATCAACATCGAGCGTGTGGCCCTCGCTTTGTAACACCAAAGAGCAGGGATACGAGGAAGGGGGGCTCGCTTCTTGAGCAATCAAGAAGAAAGAGCAATCGGACGCACCGGCACTATGCGGCGCAGTATCTAGCGGAAACCCTCCGGACACGACAACAATCCGTAAGCAGTTGATTAAAACTCTGTGGAAACGCGGAGGCCAAAGTCAGTTGCAGGTTGTCCAGGCCATCTTCGGTCTGTCTTTTATCATCTATACGAATATATGTGCGTCTCTTGAAAGGAGCATTGTATGTGCGGAATTTTTGCAGTGACGAAACAAAAAAATGCAGCGGACACCGTTCTGAACGGACTCAAACAGCTGGAGTACCGCGGATATGATTCTTGGGGCGTTGCGGTTGTTACTCATAACACGTTTGCGGTTGAAAAACATGCCGGAAAAATCGGTGCGAGCGTACATTCTTTGCCACAAAGCACAATGGGGTTTGGGCACACGCGATGGGCAACGCACGGTGGAGTTACGGACGCAAACGCGCACCCACACTTGGATTGTACAAAACGGATTGCGATTGTGCACAACGGCATCATCGAAAACTATCAAGAGTTGAAAAAATCACTCAAAAAACGACACACATTTAGGTCGGAAACAGATACAGAGGTATTGATTCACGTGATTGAGGAAAATCTTCAAAAAAATACTTTTGTTGAAACAGTCCGCCACGCGTTCCAACGTTTGCACGGTCTTAACGCAGTGCTCGTGTTTTCTGCTGAAGACCACACATTGGTTGCAGCCAAAACAGGATCACCACTGATTTTGGGGAGAACAAAAGACAGCGAGTATCTTTTCTCGTCTGACCTTGCATCACTTTCCACGATCGCGGAAAAAGTCCGACCACTGGAAGATGGTGAAATGGTAGTTGTGCGCAATAACACTGTCCGGCTGTATACACTTTCAGGTAAGAAAAAAACGTTAAAACTTGCCACTGCGGACGCGCTATTTTCTTCACAAAAAGTTGATAAAGGCGGATACGCGCATTTTATGCTCAAAGAAATGCACGAACAGCCGAGAGTCATACGGCATATTGCTGAATCTGCACAGCAGAAAAACACGACAGAACTTGTTGCTCACATAAAACATGCGGAACGGGGAGTATTTGTAGGATGCGGTTCGGCGTACTACGCGTCATTGGCGGGTACAGCGCTGTTTGCGCATTTTGCACAAAAACAATGGAGTGCGGTGCAGGGGAATGAGTATCATGCGATTTCACCCGCACTTACTAAAAACATGACCGCGTTATGTATCTCTCAAAGCGGTGAGACGATTGACGTTGTTGAACCCGCAAAGGATATGAAAAAACGCGGAATGCATGTTGATGCGCTCGTGAACGTGATGGGATCGGCACTATCCCGCCTTGCCGACACTACCATCCCGCTTACCGCGGGCCCCGAGATTTGTGTTGCTTCAACAAAAGCACTAACGGCGATGATTAGCCATTTGATTGTGTTAGCATCTGCGGTTGGTAGGAAGTGTGTATATGGACAAGGTATCTTAAAAAAAGCTGAAAAATCCATAGAAACACTCCTTACTCCGCAGTACTACAAAAGGTATCTTGCGCCGGTGATTCCACTCTTGGCCAAACAGAAAAATATGTTCTATATTGGCCGTGGATTTTCCTATCCCACGGCGCTGGAGTCGGCGTTAAAGATGAAAGAAATTGCATACATTCATGCCGAAGGATTTGCGGGTGGAGAACTTAAACACGGCATGATCGCACTTATCGAAAAAGGGACACCATGTGTTGTGTTTGCACCCGATGATGCAGAGTACGATGCGGTGGTGGCAAACGCGATGGAAATTCGCGCGCGGGGTGGAGTCATGATCGGTATTTCATCAAAGCCGAACTCGACATTTGACATCTTTTTACCGGTCGGTGATGCACAAGAAGCAACGCTCCTTCCGCATATTGTAGTGGGCCAATTGTTGGCGTACTACACTGCGGTTAGGTTGGGGAGGGACATTGATAAGCCACGGAACTTGGCAAAAAGCGTGACGGTAAAGTAGAATTATTGCGCAAGAAACTGCAATAACGCTCTGGCCACAAGCTGCCCATTTGCATTGAGAATATCAAGGAAGTGTGTTCCTTCAGTATCGTGTTTCCTTATGTTTCCACGTTTTAACCTTTGGGTTTTCAATAAGGTTTCAAGTACTCTCAAATGAGCTATAGTAAGGTTTCCTGTCCCGGGTGCTTGCGGGGCTTGGAGTCCCTCTAACCATTCCCGAACACTCCTGTTACGTTCATCTGTCGGTGTTTCGTAAATAAATCCAAGAACTCGAAGACTGCGCTGTGTTTCATTGTTTACCATCTTTCTCCTTTTCAAACAGGAATATCATACACCAGACTTTTCTGCGCGCAAGCACCCCCTCTATCTGGTATCATATTTATATGAAACTTCTTGTCACTCATCATGCGCCAGACATTGATGCGATTACCTCAGTGTGGCTTCTCAAACGGTTTGATTCCCAGCAGTATGCTGATGCAAAAATTCTGTTCGTAGACGCGGGGAAAAAATTAACGGTTGTGGTCCGCGAGGAACATAGTGTGAGTGAACAGGATGTCACGCACGTTGATACGGGAGAGGGGGAGTTTGACCACCATCAAGCCGACCGAGGAATGCAACGAATCAGCGCGGCAAGCCTGGTGTATGACGATCTCATTGCCCGCCATCCAGAGTTAAAAGATGACTGGGCGCTTCAGCAGGTTGTGGAGTATGTCGTGATAGATGACCATTTTGAAGATTACTTTTGGCCGGAAGCATCGCACGAGCGCTACCTGTTTACGCTCCGCTGGATTTTGCATGGGCTGGAGTATACACAACTGCACGACGATGATTCGCAAACAGCGTTTGGTATGAAGTGTTTGGATGGCATTTATGCTTCATTGAAAGAGCGTAAGCGCGCGATGGAAGTGATGGATGAAGGTATTGAGTTTTCAACGAAATGGGGAAAAGGGATTGGATTACTGACCTCAAACCAGGCGGTGTTGCGGTATGCGCAAATGAAAGGATTTAATCTTGTGATTCAAAAAGATCCGCGGCAAGGAAATATCCGGATAAAAGCAGCGCCGCTTCCAGAAATTGATTTGACACCACTTCATGAAGCAATTGTGAAAAAAGATACAAAAGGCTCGTGGTTTTTCCATAAGGGACGGCATATGGTGCTGAATGGTTCGCAAAAAATCAGCCAAAAACCATCGCCACTTTCGCTTGAAGAGGTTATTGAGATTGCAAAGAATATTATATAAGGAGAAAAAGTTATATGAAAGATCCACACTGTATTTTTTGTTTGATTGCCGAAGGAAAATCGCCGAGCCACAAAGTTTGGGAGGACGACAAACATATCGCGTTTTTATCCATTTTTCCTAACACCGACGGCTTTACCATTGTTGCAACGAAAGAACACTATCCAAGCGATGTGTTTGCTAATGATGAACGCATTTATGTTGATTTAATGAAGGCTACGCGGACGGTTGGGAATCTTTTAACCAAAGCATTTTCTGACGTGGGTCGCACAGGCATGTTCCTCGAGGGGTTTGGAGTTGATCATCTGCACACCAAATTATTTCCAATGCATGGAACAGGAAATATGAAGGAGTGGAAGCCTATTGAATCATCCGGATTACAAGATCTCTATTTTAACCAATATCCTGGGTATCTCTCATCGCATGGTGGAAAAAGAATGGACGATGTAAAACTCGCGGAGATTGCAAAAAAAATCCGTGCGGTTGTAGAAAAGAAATAACGTACCAACTCATGCTTGGAAAAACGCCTAGGGAAGGGTAGAATAGCTTCTCATATGACAGCAGACGCATTTATCGGATGTGAACCAGGAGCGGCAATCAATGATCCAGAAAATTTTTATGACCAAGCGATGAGGGGAATATTAGGACCTACTTTAGCGGTAGCAGCAAAAAGTTTGACAAAGGAGGAATTTATTAAACGATATCATGAAAGATTTTTGAATACGTTGGAAGTTGAGACAATAGAGGCAGGTCCAAAATACAAAGAGGAGCAGAGAAAAATTTTAGGCGCAAAAACACGTCATAGGAATCATTAATATAGTTTTGAGGAAGGAGGTGTGTTCACGTGGCAACGATTGTTCGAGCAAAACGAGATGAATCAACAGAGAGCGTCATTCGTCGCTTCAAGCGGCGCGTGGTGATCGATAATACACTTCCACTTTTGAGAGAAAAAGAGTTTTACAAGAAACCCGCACTCAAGCGGAAAGAACACAAAAAAGAGTTAGAACGCAGAAGGTACCGCGACGCACATATCGCGATACGCGAGGCAAAGAAACCGTTATAGAGGTGTGTAAAACGATCCATGATCATTACATCAGTGCGTGTTGGCTCAAGATATCCTGTGAATAGGAAAGCGATTCGCGCGAGTGTTGAACGCGCACTCAAAGAGCATGGCGCGGATGATGTTGAAGTTTCGGTATCCATTGTTGGTTCCCGCCGCATGATTGAGCTCAACGAAGGATTGATGAAGCATGAAGGCGTCACCGATGTGTTGTCGTTTCCTCAACACGATCCTGAACAACACGAAAAAGAGTTTCCGCGTACTGTCAAAAATGATGACACCATTTCACACATTGGAGACATTGTGGTGTGTTTTCCCGAAGCAGTCAAAGAAGCACGCAAGTTGGGAAAAATGGTGGACGCGCAAATCTGTTTTCTTGTTGAACATGGACTCATGCATCTGCTAGGATTCCATCACGACTAATCCATGGTAGAGTACATGTGTACGCAATAGTCATCGCCAATAGTTCGCATTCCTGTCCCGAAAGAAATATTGTATGTGGTACCGCACCTATCGTCCGCAAACGATCTCTGAACTAAACTTGCCCGCTTCCCGTGAGGCGCTTGGCCGTATCCGCGATAGCGGGAGTTTTTCGCACGCGTATCTTTTTGCCGGCTCCAAAGGTACGGGCAAGACAAGCAGCGCCCGCATTCTCGCCAAGGTACTGAACTGTGAGAAAAATGAGAAGTTTGTCAAAAAAGCGCTTAAGAGTGCCGATCACAAAGCTGGCCACGCATTTGGTGAACCATGCGGCGCGTGTCCTCGGTGTCTTGCAATCACGAGAGGCAACAGTTTTTGCGTCACCGAACTTGATGCCGCCAGTAATCGTGGCATTGATGATATCCGTGCTCTGCGCGAACGCGTGTATCTTGCTCCAAGCGACGGGTTGGTTTCTGTGTACATTATTGATGAAGTGCACATGCTCACGACCGAGGCCTTTAACGCACTCCTGAAGGTGCTCGAGGAGCCACCGGCGCATGTGGTGTTTGTTCTTGCGACCACCGAACTGCATAAAGTTCCGGAAACCATTATCTCCCGGTGCGTTCTCGTGCAGTTCCAGCGCGCCCTGCCCGAGCATATTGTGTCTGCGTTACAGCATATTGTAGATGTCGAACACATTACGGCGGGAGAAAGTGTGCTGATGGATATTGCCAAGCGGGCCGAAGGAAGTTTCCGTGACGCGGTGAAGTTATTGGAGCATGTTGCTCAGGGGAAAACAAAAATTAGCATAGATGATCTCAAGACTTCTGGCGGCGCCGATAGTGCAGTGGCAAAGCAGTTGATTGAGGCAATCACGAAACGTGACGCGCAAGCTGTGAGTACGGTATTTCAGGTTGCCCAGCAAAACGACAGAGATCTCTCGTATGTGCAAAAAACGGTATTGGCGATGATGCACGAGGAGATGGTGCGTGCGGTTGAAGAAAAAGTTCTTGAAAAATCACGTGTGTATCAGCATATATTAGCAGTGTTGAATGTTTCCCCCGACGCACTGCTTCCGTTCCCGTATCTCCCGTTTGAACTCGCGTGTTTATCGTTATGCCTAGAGGGTGGGGGTGGTGAGCACATAGTGGAAGAAGAGGGACATGAGCATGTTGAAAAACCACGCGAAAAAAATCCAACGTCAACTTCAACACCGACACTGGCGTCACCTTCACCAACTGTGGAGCCACCTCCAAAACAAACCGAAGAGCCACTCACGGGTTCGCTCAACTTTGAAGTGCTTCAATTGAATTGGCCCATTGTGTTGAAAGCGATTAAGCAAACGAATGCAACAGTTGAAGCTTTGCTCCGCGCTACCCGCCCCATGGAAACGAACGGGTCTGCCGTTACGATTGAAGTATTTTATCCTTTCCATAAAGAACAACTCGAACAGGAAAAACATCGCCATATCTTAGAAAAAGTGATCCGCGAAACGTGTGGTGTGAGCAAAGCAACGCTCAAGTTTGTGCTTGGGAAAAAGAAACCAAAGGAGCCCGTTGCAGAGAAAAAAGAGGAGGACGCAAAATTAGTGCAGGCGGCAGAGGAAGTGTTTGCGGGGTAAAAAAGGGCAAGAGCGTATAATACTTTTTAATAATGATTACACATACAAGAGAAGTATTATTTTGTTTCACACACCCTTTTGCGGCAATTGAAGCGAAGTTGAGACAAATTCGTGTTGGAATAGAGGCAGAAGGACCCCCCCAAGGATCAACAATTGAAAGTTTTCCGATGCTTCCAATATCTGTTGCTGCGACGTTGATTCGTGATGCACGGGAAAAAGAGTTGCTTAAAAACCCATCTGGTGTTCAATTGGATGATTGGTCTCAAAAAGATCAAGAGTTGATAAAAAGGGGAAAACGTCCACAAGGTATTCCGTTACACAGAAATATCTAGAGCACTCACTTGATGTGTTATACTACCCCTGTTATCGCGCAAATCTATACACATACGCAAACATATAAAAGGAGTGAACTATGGCAAACGTACTCGGTAAACTTGGTGATTTGAACAAACTTCGCCAACAGGCAATCCAAATGCAGCAGCAGCTGGAAGCAGAGGAGATTGTTGTTGAAGAGGGCGATATCCGCGTGGTCATTTCCGGTTCACAAAAAATTAAACATTTCAGCGTTCAAGGTATTACCAGCGAAGACGCGGTGAATGTGCTCAACAAAGCCATTAAAAAATCGCAGGAACTTGCCGCGAAAAAACTTCAGCAAATGAGTGGTGGTTTGGGTGGTTTGCTTGGTGGCGGGGGACAGTAATCCCGACCGCATTTTCTCAAAAATAGTGCATAATACACACATGAAACTTCCGCGGTCTATTCAGGCGCTCATTCATCAATTTGAAAAACTGCCGGGAGTAGGGCCAAAGTCCGCGCAACGGCTGACATTTTATTTACTCCATGTGCCGGAACCCGAAGTCCAAAAGTTTGCCGACGCGCTTGTTGCGATGAAGCGGCAAACAACACTGTGTTCGCAGTGCCACAATGTGGGCGAAAATGAGTTGTGCGATGTGTGCGATGATTCTTCCCGCGATGTGTCATTGTTGTGTGTCGTTGAACAACCGCTAGACGTGCTCGCGATCGAACGCTCTGGCCACTACACTGGCTTGTACCATGTCCTGCATGGCGCAATTTCACCACTGAATAATATTGGACCGGATCAACTCTATTTGAACGACATCACGCAGCGCCTTGCCGGAGTCCACGAGGTCATTTTGGCAACGAATCCTACAATGGAAGGGGAGGCGACCGCAATGTACATTCGCCAATTGTTAACCGAAACAGCGAACGCAAAGCACATCACCATCACGCGCATTGGCCACGGACTGCCGATTGGTGCGGACATTGAGTATGCCGATGGCACGACGATTGCGCGCGCGATGGAGGGTCGGCGGGAAATGGCGTAGGTGGACAGAATATACGTGGAAGAAAGGAGGCTGCATGAACATCATGCTGTCATCAAAAACCGTAGAGTTGACAGAACAGGTCAAGCAGTTCTTCCGAGAAAAGCTTGCACGCCTCCAAAAGTTTCCTTCGCTTGGAGTGCGGAATGTTGAAGTTGTTGTTGACCGCGTAAAGCGCAAGGGGAGAAATACCAGCGATGCGACAGTAGAGGTGATTACCGAAGTTAAAGGCCGGCGGTTTGCGTTTAAAGAAATTGGAGCAAATTTATATCAGGCATTTTTCCGTGTGTACTCAAAAGTTGAAGAAAAATTCCGGCGGGAGGATGGAGAGAGGAAGAGGAGATGACGTGAGGGATTTTTTAGTTCAAACAAGAAAACTAGCATATGACGAAGTTGAAAAAACCGGCATGCCAGTAAAATTTCACGTTGATTTGGCTCGTGAAGTTGGTAAGAAACTGGCAAAAAAACTAAGGGCGAATGTTAATATTGTCGAGGCAGGAACTCTTCTGATGGACTGTCTCATTGGTCAGGCTATTCGAGCGGGAAAATTGGAAGAGCATATTGCAATGTCACTGGCTAAAGCGAATAAAATACTCGATCAATCTATAGTTTCAAACGAAGTAAAAGAAAACATCCGCCACTGTATCTCAGAGCATCATGGTACTCAAAAATTTTACTCATTAGAGTCGGAAATCTGTTGCAATGCAGATTGTTATCGATTTGTTTCCATTAAGGGGTTTTCTTATGCAATGAGATATATAAGGAGCATGCCTTTTTCCGATTTGGTGACACTTCTTGATAAAAAAGTCACTGAAAAATGGGGTTTATTAAGCCTCAGCATATGCAAAAAAGAATTGGCAAATCAACATGAAATTATAGAAAAAATACTGAGGGGATTGAAAGCACCATAATGTCAAACACCACAAGCCCGTATCGAAAAAGTAAGAAAATTTTCTACAATGCTTTTTGCTCCTGTTATGTGTACTGGATGAAACCAGGGAGAAGTGAGCCCAAACATTTCCATAAAGGAATAGAGATTGAGTGTGTGCTGAAAGGAAACTGCGAAACACACAAGCAGGGAAAACTCTACCTTCGTAAGAAAAACCAAATCCACGAGGGGGTAAATGATTCAAAGAAAGAAGTGGTTTTTGTGTGTTTTACTATTCCGCCGGAGTCTAAAGAGAACACGGTGTATATGAATTGAAAATAGTAATGAAAAGAGTACAATAGTGCGAAGTATAGGTAAAAAGGAGGAATATGGGAAAGGGAGACATTCTTGAACAACTCAATGCGGCACATACTGGTGAAGGAATTATTCAAACCGCTCATGGACCCATTCACGAATTTGTTATGAAAGATTGGGGAGGAACGCCGGAACAAGCTACATATACGCGATATTTAGGGGGAATAATTTGGTCTCCTGGATTCTACAGTACTATCCTTACTGGTATGGAAGAAGCTATGTTGGCCGCTGAATTAAACGAAATAACATTAGATCAGCTTGAGGAGCTTCGGGAATTGGCACGGCTTCAATGGAGCAAAAATGGAGAAAGAAATCCCGATCGGCCTGCCGATACGGAAGAAACTGCACGAGCAATGCAATTGAAGGTTCTTAGCCCGCTAGATTTCAGACATACGTAGTTCACTTCTCCTTGTCTCTCTGCTATCCTTAAACCATGGGACTCGGTGATGATGTTACACAAATTGCTTCAGATGTAGGCGGCGCATTGAGCGGTGTAGCAGTGGATACCGCGAAGGCCGTTGCAAAAACACCACTCGATATTCTTGAGGAAATTCTGGGTGGGAAACCTCCGTTAGATACGGCACAAGGTGGCGAAAAAAACGAAGCGCAGAAAAATGCCGAAAAAGCGATGACAGCAGCGGATGATCCCGCGCAAAAAGCGCTGATTCAACAAAAACTACAGGAAGATCAAGCCGCAACCACCGCGAAGTTAAAACGGCACCGCGAACTCATGGCCGACGAACAGCAGTTTTACGCGCAAGGCAAGGCCCAGGAAGAACAAGAGAAGAAAGTCGAAAAACAACAGGAAAAAGAACAGGAAAAGTTCGAGATCAAACAGCTAGAAAAACAAAAGCACGAAAATCTACAAGTAAAGATGGCACAAGATGCTGCGAATGCAGAAAAATCACGCAACCTTGGCGCAGGGTAGTCTGCCTAACACATGATGAAACTCTACAACACGCTTTCACGATCAGTCGAAGACATTGTTCCATTTCAGCCTGGCAACCTTGGCATGTACGCCTGCGGTCCTACGGTCTACGACTACATTCACCTTGGCCATTTACGGCGGTATGTCATGGATGATGTGCTGATCCGCGCATTAAAACACGCCGGTTTTTCCGTGAAGCAGGTGCAGAATATCACCGATGTTGGCCACCTTGTTTCCGATGCTGATGAAGGCGAAGACAAGATGGAGAAGGGCGCGCGCAAGTACAACAAAACGGTGTGGGAGATTGCCAAGGAGTTTGAAAATCATTACTGGAAAAGTATGGATTTGATGGGAGTTGGCAAGCCCGATATTTCATGTCGCGCAACCGACCATATTCCGGAACAAATCGCACTTATTCAACGCTTAGAAAAAAACGGTTTTGTCTATGTCATTGATGACGGTGTGTATTTTGACACATCGAAGTTATCGGACTATGGCAAACTCGCGCACCTCGATCTCGAACACATCAAAGCTGGCGCGCGCGTGGACATGGTTGCTGGGAAAAAACACCCCACCGACTTTGCGCTTTGGAAGTTCTCGCCGAAAGATCAAAAACGGCAGATGGAGTGGGATTCGCCGTGGGGCAAGGGTTTTCCTGGGTGGCACATTGAGTGTTCCGCGATGAGTATGAAGTACTTAGGTGATCAGTTTGATCTGCACACCGGTGGCATTGACCATATTCCGGTGCACCACACCAACGAAATTGCACAAAGTGAAGCGGCGACTGGTAAAGTTCCGTTCGTGAAGTACTGGGTTCACCATAACTTCTTGCGCGTTGAAGACGGAAAAATGAGTAAGTCATTGGGAAATGTGTACTCGATTGACGAAATTGTGAAGCGTGGGTTTTCACCAATGGCCCTGCGCTTGTTATTTTTAGGTTCACACTATCGCAGTGAGTTGAACTTCACATGGGACAACTTAAAAGCATCGCAGGTTGCGTATGACCGGTTGATCGCTTTGGCCACAACCTTCAAAAAAGAAAAAGAACGCACCGCGCTATCTCAAGAGAAACTGCAAAAAATTGAAGAATACCGTCACCAGTTTTACGACCATCTTGAAAACGATCTTCACACGCCAGAGGCGCTTTCGATCATGTGGGAAGTAACGAAAAGCAACATTCCTGGCCAAGACAAGTATGATCTTCTGGTTGAGTTTGATGAAATCCTTGGTTTGCAGATAGCGCAACACGTTACAAAGCGTGAAACTCAACCAGTTCAATCAGTTCCAAAAAATATTACTGAACTTGCCGAGCAACGCAAAGCTTTGCGCGATGCAAAAAAGTTTTCAGAATCGGATGCCGTACGCACGCAACTAGAATCAGCAGGTTGGCATATTGTAGACAACCCCGACGGCACGTATACTGTTGTCGCTGCCCCCGCATGAAAACTAAACGCAAAACGCGCCGCCGTGCAACGAACCGCCCCGTGGTACGACGTACACGCAGTAATCAGCCTTTGCCCAAGTTCGACACGTTCCGCGACGCCGGCATGTGGGAAACGTTCATTCAAGAAAAATTAGCCCCATTTGAACGCGACGCTTCTTCATATCTGCGGTTTTGGTATGTTGAAAGCCGCGAAAGCACAAACGCATACCCAAGCCAGGGTATGCTTACAACCCCATTCGACTTTTTGCCATGTGTCCGTAAAGCAATGATTGAACCGGAGGAGATGGTGCACATTTTGCGCGTGCGTCAATATTTCTTGGAGCTATTTAACCACCCCCAACGATTAATCGAACTTAAAAAAGTGCAGAAAAGCACATTTGTTCCTGCGCCAAAAATTTCTAGTGACGTTATGGACGCAATGATCAGGCGTGGTTTGGCGGCGTCTATTGCTGACTTAGGTGTTTCGGTTGTTGGCGCCGACCGCCAGCGTGTTTCCCGCACCGAACGATTTTTACACGGGCCGTTTGTAAAACTCGGCCGCCGGGCCCGGTCTATTTTAGTGGGTTCCGCGATGCCGGATATTTACGGGAGTGTTTCCGCGCTCTCAACCATGGCACAGTGCCACTGTTTAGTCGGTGTTCCACGCAATGGGCCGTTTTCTTCGGTCAAACGCCAAGCGGACCTTGTGCGCGAAACGTTAAACGCGCTCAAAGAGAGTGAAGTATTGATTGGACGCAGTACTGAGGACAAACGTTTCTTATTGGATCAATGGAGACACAACCTCATGGGTGTTCTGGAAACCGAGCCCAAAAAAGCGCTCCAGCGCGCGCAGGCGTTGTATGAGGCCGGCATCCGCGTGTTCCGCGTGTACTCGCCGGAACCCGGACTTGGTGCATTACACACCGTCCAGCAACTACGGAAAATCTATGATGGTAATGTCGAAATTTTTGCAGGCCAAATTGTTGATGTAGAACAGGCGAAAGCACTGGAAGCAGCGGGGGTGGATGGATTTTACGTTGGCATTGGTGGAGGAGGGCGGTGCATTACCGGCGTACGCAGCGGTTCGGTCATTGACTGGCCAGAGCTCGTATGGAAGCTTCGCGGAGAAGTTTCTTTGCCCATTATTGTCGAAGGCGGAGCGAGTGACCACATCGCGACCACCCTGGCATTGGGTGCAACGGGAATTGGCGTCTCGCGCATCGTTGGCGGCGGGACGATCGAGTCACCCGGTGGGATGTTGTACTGTGTGGATCCGGCAGGGAAGTTTTTCAAGCCATACGGTGGAGAAGCTTCCGCGCGCACAAAGTACTTAGATGGAAAGATGCTGCCATTCAACTTGCCTTCGTTTGTAGAGGGCGAAACAGACTCAGCAGACATGACGTACTTACCCTATGGTGTTCCAACCATTCCATTCAACGTGTTTAACCTAACGGAAGATATTATTTTGTCGTTTGTGTTCCGCGCGGTGCAGACGCTGGAAGAGTACCACGCGCTCAATCCGTCGCCGATCCGTCAGAAAACGGCGTTGGGTGCGGAAACACAGAACACACATTAGTTCAGCGATTCAATAATCCAACACAAGACTGTTATTTTTTGAAAAGATACGCGATCAGTCCCACAATGAGCGCGATAAGGACGATCTGTTGAAGTCCCGCGATCACGATCACGCCGAGCGTCGCCAAGATCCACACCAACAGCGCAACAATTGCAATCTCACGGAGTGGTGATGGGAGAATATCAATTAACCACATGACCACCGCAAAAATCAGCACATCGTTGAGCGTAACCGTGCGTCCGGCAATCGTGAATAACGATATATGTGTGAACGGTACGCGGATGTATCCAGTAATGGTGAGAATAACAAGAAGGATGAGAATGATTTTAGGCATATGTTTACCTCAATAGAGCAACTCCAATAAGGAAAAGAAAGAAAAATATTGCAATCCACGCTGTTGTATACATGACAAGCCGGAGCGCTTGAGTTTTTTGTTTTTTCTCGAAAAAGAGAAGATAGGGTTTGTAGAACACAATGAGTGCGGTGATGAGCGCGGAAACAATAAAAAGCAGAAGAAATGTGGCGGGACCAAGAAACACTTGCGGCGTTGGAAACCACTTGTTTGCGTGAGTCATGAAAAGGCCGACAAGCGAACAGTACGTTGTTACCCCGAGTGCCTGAAGAAATCCGAGGAGAGGGAGAGAGATGTGCTTTTTACGAAATATCTCCATACACACAGTATATACCATGATTTTTCTTCACGTAAAAATTATTGAACGAGAACCTTTACACTCTTAAAAAGTATCCTGCGATGACACCTATGATTGTGGCGAGGCCTCCAACGAAAAGCATTTCTAAAGCACTTCGTGTCGGAGAAATTTCTACGATTAATCCTTTCACATACCCTAAGATAAAGAGGCTCAAGAAAGCGAGGAAGAGAATGGGAAAAATTGCTAGAGGAAGGGGGAGAAGGAAAATAGGAAAAATGGGAATGAGGCCACCGAAAAAATAGGAAAAGAACATGATCACCGAACCCATGAGAAGACTGTCGCGATGCTTTCTCTTATCAGCTTCGTGCAAAGTCCGTTCGCTCAAAAATTGTCCAGCACCCATAGAAACAGCCTCAACGGCGATGGTGACAAGGCTCGCGAGGACAATAAACTTTATGTTTGAAGTTCCAGTTGAAATGCCAATGACCACTCCAGTCGTAGAGACCAGAGCGTCTTCGAATCCGAAGACACTGCTTCTGAGATAATCTTTGTGTATCATTCCTATGTATATCGTACACTTGGTTTTGGCTATTTTTAAGTCTTTGAATTAGAATACCCTCATGAATCTTTCTGTAGGTATAGTCGGTCTTCCAAACGTGGGTAAGTCCACGTTATTTAACGCGCTTCTCAAAAAGCAGGCGGCGCTTGCTGCAAACTATCCGTTTGCAACGATCGAACCTAATATTGGAATTGTGCCTGTTCCAGATGCGCGCTTAGACAAACTTGCCGAGGTTATTCAAAAAGAGTCTGGTGTGTTGCCCCCAAAAGTTCCCGCGACGGTTGAGTTTGTGGACATCGCTGGCTTAGTGGCAGGCGCGTCCAAGGGCGAGGGCTTAGGAAATAAATTTCTCTCACACATCCGCGAAGTTGCGGTGATTGTGCATGTGCTCCGCGCGTTTTCTGATGAAAATATTATCCGTGCTGGCGCAACCGATCTTTTGAGTGATTTCCGCGTGGTTGAAACTGAACTCCAGCTTGTTGATTACGCCACGATTGAAAAGCAAAAAGAGCCAAAAGGTGTCACTGATGCATTAACAAAGTTGCGGTGGGAAGTGGTTGAAAAACTCAAGTACGGGTTGAACAGTGGCATTTCTGCGCGCGAGATTTTGTCTTCCGATGAAGAGCGGGAAGTCGGTAAGGAGTTGGGATTGTTGACCGCGAAAAAAGCGTTGTTTTTGTGCAACATTGATGAGGGGGATGCGTCACGCGCGCTAGAGTTGCAGAAAACGTTTGGTGAAAAACTTGGCGTTGATCCCGAGTTGTGCGTCGTGATCTCGGCGAAACTGGAGAGTGAAGTGGCGGCGTTGTCGGAAGATGAACAAAAAACATACTTACAAGAACTCGGGATTACAGAAAGTGGATTGGAGCGACTTATCCGTTCAGCATACCACACGCTTGGTTTACAGTCCTTTTTAACCGCCGGCGAAAAAGAGGTGCGGGCGTGGACGGTCCGTATTGGTGCAACCTCAGTTGAGGCGGCAGGCGAGATCCACACGGACTTTATGAAAAAGTTTATTAAAGCAAACATCGCGTCGCTTGATGATTTTATTTCTTGTGGTGGATGGAAAGGTGTGCGCGAACAAGGCAAGCTCAAGCAAGAGGGGAAAGAGTACATCATGCAGGATGGCGATGTGGTGGAGTTTTTGATTGGAAGCTAAAGCCATTCAACCTCAGCGCACATCTGCCAAGTACAGACCAATTTCATTTTCGTAAGGTCTTTGTAAGGTCGCGCATGTACTATAAGACAAGTAGTACACATTCTGTTGTTGCCCCAGAGGAAAAGTTTTGGTACAATGCGCGCTGTACACAAAACGTAGCTCGTCCTTCTGGAGGACCAGTAAGGATCCAATACCTACGAGCTAGAAAGGACTGTACATGATAAAGAACTATGAGTTGATGGTGTTGTTCTCTCCTGAACTCACCTCTGATGCCTTGCAAAAACTGCAAGACAAAGTTTCCAAAATTATTACCTCCGCAGAGGGAAAAGTTTCTAAAATTGATGTCTGGGGCCGTAGGTCGATGGCATACAAAATCAAGAAATTTACCGATGCGGTCTACAGTGTGTACTACTTTTCGCTGGATACCGCGAAGGCACAAGCTGCCGAACGCGATGTTCTGCAGACGGATGGAGTCATCCGCCATGTATTCATTATAGCGGAGGAACAGGCGTAGTCCTGACCCCGGAAAGGTAGTATGTCATCACGTTCATTAAACAAGGTTCTGCTCATCGGAAATCTCACACGAGATCCTGAGTTGCGGTACACACCACAGGGTACAGCGGTCTGCACAATTGGGCTCGCAACCAACCGTTCATGGACTTCAGGTGAAGGGGGAGAGCGGAACGAAGAAACGGAGTTTCACCGCCTCGTCGCATGGTCAAAACTTGCCGAGATTTGTGGACAGCTCTTGAAAAAAGGCCGCAAGGTCTACGTTGAAGGCCGTCTTCAAACACGCGAGTGGACAGGCCAGGACGGCCAGAAGCGCAACGTCACAGAGATCGTCATGGACAACATGATTCTCTTGGACAGCAACAAAGGCGCTGCTGCGGGAGATGCGGGAGACACATCGTCATACGCGTATCCGTCCAACGATAAAGCAGATACCAAGTCAGCAGATGCCACGCAAGCAGCGCCAGCTGCTCCAGCGTCGAAATCAAAACGCAAGAAAAAAGGTGCGAGTGAAGACACTGTAAAAGAAAGCGAGCCGGTAGTCGCTGAAGATATTAGTGACGATATTCCGTTTTAACATATATTCTTGAAAGGAAAACAGTATGCCATTTATTAAACCAATGAAACCCGTGATCGAGTCCAAGAAGCAAGCAGAAAGCCTTGTCTTCAACTATAAAGATGTTGATCTTTTGCACAGGTTTATGACCGAAAGCGGTCAAATCATGGACCGCGAACGCACGGGATTAACAGCAAAACAACAGCGCATTCTCGAGAGACAAATCAAACGCGCACGCCATGTTGCTTTATTGCCATTCGTTGCAACGCTGTAGTACACTAAAGGACATGGTCCTCGTCCCAAAGCAAAAATTCCAGCACGTCCGGTCGTTCATTATAGGTGCATTATTAATTGTACTTGGCGGAGTTTTGGGTTTCAAACTTGGCCGTGGTGTTAAAATCCCGCTCATTTCAACCGTTATTGAGTCAGTTCCGCAGATTTCGCGGATTGTGAACACCAGTGTTCCAACGGACTACAGTTCAAAAGTTGATTTCTCACAGTTTTGGGTTGTATGGAGGCGGTTGGAGCAGTCATACGTTGATCCCGAAAAACTTGATGCCAAAAAAATGGTGTACGGCGCAATTCAAGGCATGACCGCGGCGCTAGGTGATCCATATACTGTGTATCTTCCGCCCGAAGAACAAAAGCGGAGCGCTGAGGATTTACAGGGAGCGTTTGATGGCGTTGGTATTCAGCTGGGTTTCAAGAATGACATATTAGTGGTTGTGGCGCCGCTTAAAAATCATCCCGCAGAAAAAGCAGATATTCGTGCTGGCGACTACATTATACGGATCAAAGATACGCAAAAAAATGTAGACCGCGATACAACTGGAATTTCACTTCCAGAGGCGGTTGACCTTATCCGCGGTGTGAAAGGAACGAAAGTAATCTTAACAATGCTCCGCGAGGATGGAAAACCAGAAGAAAAAGAGTTGGCCCGCGACACCATCACCATACCATCGGTCGAGCTCAAGTATCTCGATAAAGGAAAGAAAAAAGTTGCCGATATCACACTGTCGCGTTTTGGCGACCGCACGGACACGGAATGGAATGCGGTGATAGCCGATATCATTTCGCACAAAACTGATGTGGCGGGTGTAGTTCTTGATTTGCGCAACAATCCTGGAGGGTACCTCCAAGAGGCAATTTCAATTGCCAGCGAGTTTATTCGTGACGGTGTTGTGGTCACTCAGCAGGGGAGAAACGAAAAACAGGAGTACACCGTCAATAAACAGGGAAAACTTGTCAATATGCCGGTGGTCCTGTTGGTGAACAAGGGGAGTGCTTCGGCATCCGAGATTGTGGCGGGCGCGCTTCACGACCGCCGTGGCGCAAAACTCGTTGGTGAGAATACATTTGGGAAGGGGACGGTGCAGGATGCACAGGATGATCTGCCGGACGGCGCCGGTCTTCACATCACCGTGGCAAAATGGCTGCTTCCCTCGGGCGCATGGATCCATGAAAAAGGCATAGCTCCAGATGTTCAGATTGTTGATAACCCAGACACAAAAGATGTGGATGAGGCATTGCAAAAAGCATTGGACACGCTGTAGAGATGTGGTATAAATAATTTTTGGTATGCCCATAATAAAGTTTTCGAAACCTCAGCTTAAGGTCTTTTTTACCGTAGGTATTGTGTTGTTAATCATCATCTCCGCGTTGGGCGGCGCGATTGCCGACCGGTTGTTTGTAGTAAAACCACTTGACATACTGTTCCCGCGGCTTGGTTCCTCCGGATTATCGCCGTTCCAAAAAACGAAGGAAGTAGTGATGGAAGAAAACATTGTGATTGATGTTGCCCAGCAGTCTTCTGATTCGGTAATCACGGTGTCGATTACCAAGCAGCAAGTTCAACAGCCTACCTTCTTTATGGATCCATTTGGTACGTTTGGTATTCCGCAAACACCGCAAAAACAGACGATTAAAAAAGACATTGGATCAGGATTTATCATTGATCAATCAGGCCTCATTGTGACGAATAAACATGTCGTTGCCGATACCACCGCGAGCTACAAGATCGTTACCAAAGATGATAAAGAGTACGAAGTTAAAAATATTTACCGCGATCCTGTCAACGACTTGGCGATATTAAAAGTAGATGCCGTGTTGAGACCGCTTACCTTGGGAAACTCCGACAATCTCAAGGTTGGCCAGTTTGTGATCGCGATCGGTACGGCGCTGGGTGAGTTCCGGCACACTGTAACCACGGGAGTGATTTCAGGTTTAGGTCGTGGGATTGACGCTGGCGATGGTCTTGGTGGTTTTGCGGAGCGTTTAGACGATGTGATCCAAACAGATGCGGCGATTAATCCAGGCAACTCCGGCGGGCCGCTTCTCAACAGCTCCGGAGAAGTAATTGGAGTGAGTGTGGCGGTTGCAGAGTCAGCGCAAAACGTTGGGTTTGCGCTTCCGATCAATGTGGTCAAAGCGAGTTTGGATAACTTCAATAAAACTGGCCAATTTGACCGGCCATTTTTTGGCGTGCGGTATCGAGTAATTCCAAAAGAAACGGCATTGTTAAACGACGTGCCAGAAGGAGCGTACGTTGTCGAAGTTATACCAGGAAGTGCTGCGGAAGAGGCTGGACTCAAGCAGGGTGATATCATCACAAAATTCGATGGAAAAGCAGTGAATGAAAACACGGGTTCAATTGCAAGCTTCGTTTCGCAGAAAAAAATTGGCGATATCGTAACACTGGAGTATTGGAGAGAGAAGAAAACATCTACTATTACCGCAACGCTCAAAAAATCAACGGATTAACGCGACGCGCAAATATTACTCATCTTGTGGTTCGTTGCCAGCACTCTCAGCACAACCTTTGTCTTCCCAGTTTTTCGGATCGTGAAGCGCATCAATAACTTCCTGCATATTTCCTTCAAGAATATTCTCAAGATTGTACCAGGACACGTGGATGCGGTGGTCGGTCACACGGTTTTGTGGATAGTTATACGTGCGGATTTTTTCTGCCCGCATCGCGCGGCCTGCCGCAGACCGCAGCTGTCCGGTTTGTGCCAACCGTTTTTCCTCTTCAATATCCCAGAGTTTCGCGCGTAAAATCTCTAATGCCAAATCGCGATTTCGCGCTTGATACCGTTCCCGGCGGGACTCCACAACGAGACCGCTGGGCTTGTGTGTCAACCGCACCGCGCTACTGACTTTATTCACGTTTTGCCCGCCGTGTCCGCCAGCACGCGTAAACTGCCATTCCAAGTCATCGTCTTTGATTTCCACGGCGGTTTGTGAAACCTCCGGCAACACCACAATAGAAGCGGTTGAAGTGTGAATCCTGCCCTGCGCTTCGGTTTCTGGAACACGCTGGACGCGATGCACACCAGACTCATATTTAAGCGTTTCGTACGCGTCTTTTCCAATCATCTTGATCACGCCGTCGTCAATTTCGAGCGTTTTCCAGCCCTTAAGCTCGGCGTAGCGAGTGTACATGCGTCCCAAGTTATCGCCCCAGATTTTTGCTTCCTCACCACCGGCGCCGGAACGGATTTCGATTGTGCAGTTTGTGAACGTTGCACGTGTCTCAACATTGCGTTGCTTTGAAGACTCAATCGAGGTTGCCGCTTCCTCTAGCGTCTTTTTTTGTTCCTCGAGCGTATGGATTTCCTCCAGCGCCAGCGCACTCAACTCGGGATCGGAACTCAGCCGCGTGTTTTCCTCAATCCGCCGGTCAATATCCTCGATCTGCTGCTGAAAAGGATTTACGCTGTTCATTGTATGCATTGTAGTGGGATTTCTCCTGAGTACGCAAATATTCCTCCGCGGTTGCGGGGAAGTATGCCTGAATATAGAGAGCTAATTGGCTTTGGAAGACACGAGCTTTTTCTTTTCCTGCTCGAGCATGTCGCGCAAAGAAAGCGGATTTTCCTCTTTCTTGTCGGACTTTTTCTTGGATTTTCTTACTGTTTGCGCAGCGGCAGTGCGTTTCATAGAGAAGCGTTCTACACGGCCCTGCGTATCAAGGAATCTCATTTTTCCGGTGTAAAAAGGGTGGCACGCGGAGCAGACGTCCACAACGATCGTATCCTTCACGGACCCCGTCTTGAACGTATTACCGCACCCGCACGTAACGGTTGCTTGGTGATTCCATGTCGGATGGATACCTGTTTTCATAGAGGGCTATTCTATCGTAAAAATAGGGTGGAAACAAGAGGTGATGCTCATTGAAATTTTAGCGTAAACTTAGTGTAAAATCTTCGGCTTATTCTTCTCCAGAATTGTGAGCCGTTTTTCATGTTTTTCCAAAATTTCTGTATGTCCGCTAATCTGAAAAGTAAGGACAGTATCGTCATCTTGCAGAGGGCGGAGTTCAGTGAGAATATCATCTTTAAACTGTGCAATATCCGATCGAACGGTCAAGAACAACTTTTCCTTGAATTGAATGAAATCATCGCGCATATCTTCTCTGGATTTTTTGAGTTGGGCTTGCACCATAACATACATGGCGTGTTTAAACTTAGCTAGATCAGCATCCAATGAGGCGTGTATGTCTTTCTTAAATTTTTCCAAATCGGTTCGGACGGTGGTACGGACCTCATTTCTGAACTGTGCAAAATCGGCACGAATTTCTTCTTTCGTTGCAAACCGTTCAAGGTCTTTCTTGGTTGCGAACGCTTCGAGATCAGCTTTTTTGGCAAACTGCTCAAGGTCTGTCTTTTTAGCAAATCCAGACAACAGTCCGGTGATCCATTGTTTATCGCTTTGGGAGAGCATAGTAACCCTACTTTAACGAGAGTAATCTCTCTCGTCAACTATATCTTTGTATACCACATAGTATAAAGACAGGACCAAACAATTACCGTACGAAAATGAAACTGGTCCCCATACTCGGCAGCATGTATGAGGATATTATGTCCGTTTTTTCCTCAATACGCTTACGAAGCGTGAGCGGGAGTGGAGCTCGGCAACAATCACGCCCACAGCCAGCAGAAGCCCGCCAAACGCGAACAGAAGAGTAAACCGCTCGTGCAACCAGAAAAGCGATAGTGGAATCGTGATGAGTGGCAGAAGGTACGAGAAAATGCTGACTTCGGAGGCCAGCAGGTGGCGTTGGGCGACTTGATACGCCGTGAAAGCAATAAGTGAGCCAAACACCGCCATGTAGATAATCGGCAGAAATGCCTCCGGAATTTGGGTGATGGAGAGTGGTGCCATAACATACGCGGGGTGTTGCCAGAGCGTGTAGAAAAGGAAAAAGATAAAGCCGGTGAGCCAGCCCGTGTATCCGAATAAAAACGGGTGGTGTTTGTGGGCGAACTTTTTCATGAGTAAAACGCCAGCAGTCCATAAAATGTTTTGAAGTAGAATTAATGTATTCCCCAAAACGGGGTTAGTCGCGTGCGCCTGTTCTGGTGTTTCCAAAACAATAAAAACGGTTCCTATCGTGGCAATGGTAATGCCGATGAGTTCGTTCCGCGTAATTTTTTCTTTCAAAAATATCGCGCTGCTTATCACGATGAAAAGCGGGGCAGTACTGGATAACATGGCGCCTGCTAGCGAAGTTGTCATACTCAGCCCAACAAACAACATACCAAGACTTAGGGGATTTGTGAGTAGGCCAATGCCGAGAAGTACGAGGAGTTGTGACGGCCGTTTGAGTGACGCGAATACTGGTTTAAAAAAGAAGAGAAACGGCGTGGCGAGCGCGATCACAATCAAGAAGCGGTAGTATAAAAACACTTCTGCCGGAATCACATCGAGGCCGGATTTAATAATGGCCGGCGCAAGGCCCCAGAACAGGATGTTGAAAAATACCGCGATTAAGCCAATCGTTCTGCTTGAGGTGTGAGGCTGAGGATGGGCGTGACGATGTGACTTGGCAGGCATAAACTTCAGTCTACATGGTCTTCAGTTGCGCAACAACATCGTCCAACGGCAGTGTTTGCTGATTTCCCGTTTCCATTGTTTTTACTTGTACAACACCTCGAACTACCTCATCTGGCCCAATAACGATCACACGCGTAAACTTTCTTTTTGCCGCGTACTTAAATTGTTTTGCGAGTTTATCGTCAGCTGATGGATAAAGTTCTGTCGAGATGTTTTTTGCGCGTAATGTTGCCGCAACTTTTGCAGACTCGGCTTGGAGTGATACGTCAAAAACCGTAACTAACACTGTTAATTGATTGCACTTCTGTTGACCAATGCCGAGCGTTTTCACTGCTTCGACCATACGATCAAACCCAAACGCAATCCCAACCGCTGGAACTTGAACACTACCAAGTTGTGCAATAAGGTTATCGTACCGACCGCCTCCGCCAAACGATCCCATGGGGAAATCGGGAAGAATAACCTCAAAAATCATGCCGGTGTAATAATCGAGACCGCGTGCGAGAAATGGCGAAAACTGCATAGCTTCTTTTGGCACGCCGAGGTTATTTGTGATGTCCATGATTTGCTGAAGATTTTTTGTTGGTTGTGCTGCTTGAACTACGTCGAGCACTTGTTGAGAAACCTCCGCACGCAACCCTTTATCGCAAAGTTCTTTCACAATTTCTTCTTGAGGAAGCTTGTCGAGTTTGTCAATTGATTGAATCATGGAGAGAGTGGAGACTTGTTCCGTTGCAAACGGCTGGAGCGCATCAAATAATACTTTCCGATCATTGATCCGCAACACTATTTTTGAAAACCCAACATTAACAAATGCCGCATAGGTACAGGCAATAATCTCGGCGTCGGCGAGAGGAGAAGTACTGCCGAAAATGTCGATATCACACTGTGTAAACTCGCGGTAACGCCCCTTTTGTGGTTTATCGGCGCGGAAAACATTTTGCATTTGGTAGCGCCGAAAATATTGCGGAAGTTGATCGCGATATTGCGCGAGAACACGGGCAGTGGGTACGGTTTGGTCGTAGCGCAACCCTACCCTGCGGTTACCATTGTCGGTGAAGGTATATACAAGTTTGTCAGCTTCATCTCCATATTTGCCGAGAAGCAGGGAAGCGTACTCGAGTGTTGGCGTTTCTAATGGTTCGAATCCGTAAAGTTCAAAAACTTCAGTGATTTTTCCCATCACAAAATTGCGAATGCGCTTTTCTTCTGGTAGAAAATCACGAAATCCTTTGAGTGTTTGTGGTTGTGTTTGTGTTGCCATATATCCTTTCTTTCCCACTATACTACGAACGCACGTGTATTTTTGAGGGAGGGAAGAGGTGATCAGACTCTTCTCCCCCTCATGGTTTTACTTAAACGATGTAGAGCCGTACACTCGAGCCAACAATTCATCTGCTGGAATGTTCACAACTTCACCGTTTCGCAAACGTTGCTTCTCTTCATCTGTTAAATCGTCGAGTGTCACATCCAATATTGCTCTGAGTAATGCCAGTGGTTCTCGACTGATGAAGATACGCATCCATTTCACCATCGAATCGAATGCTTAATGAATCAATCATAATTTTCACCTCCTTTCTATACAAAAAACCTCCCGTTCACTTCCCACCACACCCAATACACGTTGGTGTGATGAAAAAGGAACGAGAGGCTATCTTGCGGAGCTTTGGGCTCGCGCATAAAAAAAGGACCTTCCGCGGTCCCATCCTTCATTCTCTTCGGTATTTTCCCGAAGAACTCTTGGGCCGACTCCGCTGGTGCGACATCGACGGTTCTGTTTTTACGGTTGAACCTCCGTTCCGCATTTTGGCGAACAGCGTTTCCTTTCGGAATTCCGGATCGTGACTCCGGTTAACGCTTTGTATTCACTTGTGGGGGGATTGTAGCACGCAGGGTCAAACTATGAAAGATCTACTTGAGTATTCTCACCAATGTCGCCGAAGGACTTGCGTCCTCAACTTGAGGGACGACAACAAAAACCTCTATACTTTTCGACACGTCAGCGCGCACTGTCCTGGATCCATCGGCTTTCTGAAACTGCACTTTTTTCGATAGCGAAAGTATTTTTTGTTCTTGTGTCCGCAACGTCAGCGAAATTTCTGTTGTTGTTAGCGCATCTACTTTTCCAAAAAAGACCTCTTTACGCACGGGAAAAAGGGGGACGGGGCTCAACAAAATGCGCCGGGCCTCAAGAACGCCATCATCGTTGTATCCCATCACGATCACAAAACTATTGAGCTCAAGATCGGTCAGTGTGATCGGCTGAAGGCCTGGGAGTTGAAGCATCGCGGTTTTATTCGGAACGAGTTTGATCGTTTCTGTGGTGTTCTGGAGTGTTTTTAATGAGAGTGATTCACTTGTGACACGTTCAACAATGCCGACAATCGCGCGCTTTTTCCGCGTGGTTTCAACAGTTTGCGCTTTTTCCTCAATGGCCTTCTCAATGCGGTCTTTCAAATTTTGATTCACTGTATCCTGTTGCGCGGAACTCGTTGCGGTCGGTGTTGATGTGGGGAGAGGTGAAGACTTTGGAGATGGTGATGGGGAAGGAACTACGGCGTGTACTTGAAATGCAAGAGCTGCTAAGGAAAAGGCGCCGATAGTGAGTAAGATGCGGAGTTTCACTGTGTGCCTCCCGGTTTCGGTGTTGGGCTAGCTTTTGGTTTTGCTGAGTTTGTCGCGGTTGTCCCGTCATCAAGATTTGCGGTGCTAAACACGACGAGCCGCGCGTCGCGCTCCTGCGTTCCGTCTGGCGCGGTTGCGATACTCGTGATCACATTGCTTCCCGCGCCGAGCTTCACTTCAGCAGAAAAATTGCCTTTTGCATCCGCAGTAGCGATGTACAACGCATCATTGACGTAGATCGCAAGCGTTGCATTTGGAAACGTCACACCGGAAATCTGGAGCGTATCTTTATCAACAAGGCTCCCATCTTCCGGGGCGTAAATCCGCATAGCAGAAGGCTCGTTTTCCGAAGAACCTTTTGTGTCCTGCACTTGTGTGGTTGTTGTTTCTTCGCGCCTCTGCTGGAGCGCCTTGTTTGCGGTATAGATGCCGAATGTAATAACGAGCCCAACAATAGCACCGAGCGCGATGGCGAACACAACTTCTTTTTTCATAGGGATCATCGTATTGTATCAACCTTTTTGGATTTTTCCAGCACTGATTGTCATTGATCGTACCATCAAAAATACTAAAAATAATAAAAGAGCAGTTTCTGCATTGCGAAGAAACGACAAAGGAGATACTATACTACCACGATGCAGATCACGTACCTCGGCCATTCAGCATTTTCGCTCAAAGGAAAAAACGGAATTGTGGTGACTGATCCGTTTTCTAGCGACATGGGTTTGAAGATGCCAAAGGTATCCGCAGACTTCATTACGGTATCCCACGATCACTCCGATCACAACGCGGTTGATAAAATCAGCCCGACAACACGCCGTGAGCACCCGTTTGTTATTGATGCCCCCGGCGAGTACGAAGTTGCCGGTGTTTCGGTGTTTGGTTTTTCAACATTTCACGACAACAGCCAGGGAAGCGAGCGTGGCCGCAACATTATCTACACAATTCACTTGGACGATTTGGTTGTGTGCCACTTGGGTGATCTTGGACACACGTTAGATGAAAAAACGATAGAAAAACTTGGCGTTGTTGATGTGCTTTTGTGTCCAGTAGGCGGGAAGTTTACCATTGATCCCAAAACCGCAGTCGAGGTGATTCAAGCGATTGAGCCGTCCTATGTTATTCCGATGCACTACCGCACCGCTGCCCATTCAAATAAGGTGTTTGGTGATCTCGCAACGGTTGAGGACTTTATGAAAGTCTATGGAGTCACAAAAGAGCTTGTCACGTCGTTCACTGTTACCGCGGGAAGTCTGCCGGAAGAAACCGAGCTCGTGGTCATGAATCCTGCGTAATAAACATGTGCCTAGAAACACGCCCGCCCGCGTATGTGTATCCCTGCCATTTTTATTAGAGAGTGTTAAGAAAGCACGTATATGGCTGATCCAAAACTACCCCCACACAACATTCAAGCTGAAGAAAGCGTGCTCGGCGCCATGCTGATTGACCGCGACGCAATTGTGCAAATCGCGGAGTTCTTGGAACCCAAACATTTCTACCGCGAAGCACATCGTGATATTTACGACGGCATGTTGAAGTTGTTTGCCGACCGCGAGCCCATTGACGTTGTTACGCTTACCGACATGCTCAAAAAAACCGGAAGATTGAAAGACATTGGCGGCACAGCGTATCTTGCGGATTTAGCCGCCAAAGTGCCGACTGCGGCACACGTCAAGCAGTACGCCAAGATCATTAAGGACATGGCGATCAAGCGGTTTCTCATCACGTTGGCTTCCGATCTTTCTGAGATGGCCCTTAATCCGGCCAGAGAAACATCCGACATTCTTGATACCGCCGAACAGAATATTTTTGGTCTTTCGCAAAAGCACATGGACCGGTCATTTATTTCACTCAAAACAGCGTTGGCTGAAAGTTTTGACCGCCTCGATGAGTTGCACAAAAACAGCAGCGGGTTACGCGGTGTTCCCACTGGTTTTGCCGAGTTAGACGATACGTTGGCCGGCATGCAGAAGTCAAACTTGTTGATTCTGGCTGCCCGCCCCGGTATTGGAAAAACAGCCTTTTCGCTTTCAATTGCCAAACACGTTGCGGTAGAGCGCAAGTTAAACGTTGGGTACTTTGCGCTTGAAATGAGTAAGGAAGAAATGGTGGACCGGTTGCTGGTTCAGCAGGCTGATATTGACGCGTGGAAACTCAAAACAGGACGTTTGGATGAAGAAGATTTTGAAAAACTTTCAGACGCAATGGGGGAGCTGGCCGAGGCTCCACTGTTTTTTGACGATACGCCAGGACAGTCCATTCTGGAAGTCCGCACCAAAGCTCGCCGGTTGATGGCAGAGCATGGGCTTGATCTCATTATTGTTGACTATCTCCAACTGATGCGCGGATATACTACGGACAATCGCGTGCAGGAAGTTTCAGAAATCTCGCAGGGATTAAAAAACCTGGCGCGTGAATTAAAAGTGCCAGTATTAGCACTTTCTCAGCTGAACCGGTCGGTAGAGAGCCGAGGAGTCAAACAGCCGCAGTTGTCCGATTTGCGCGAAAGCGGATGTCTTTTGGGCGATACGTTGATTTTCCGCTCGGACACAGGAAAACGGGTCCCAATCGTATCTTTGGTTGGTAAAAAAAACATTCCCGTGCTTGCGATGGATGAAACAATGATTATCCATCAGGCAGTGATGTCAAAGGTCTTTCCAAGTGGAAAAAAGATGGTTTATGAAATGCAGTTACGCAGTGGGAAACGCATTACCGCTTCTGCAAACCATCCGTTTTTTACAGTAAGTGGATGGAAACGACTTGATCAATTAAAGGTTGGGGAACAATTGGGAACACCAAGGTTGCTCGAGATTTCAAAAGAACTTCAACAAACACTTACCGACGATCAACTCATTGTCTTAGCACACCTTATTGGGGATGGATGTTACGTAAAACGCCAACCGCTTCACTACACAAATTCTGAACTTCCGCTTATTCAGTACGTTGCGGAATCAGCGGTGCACGCATTTGGCATTATTCCTCGCCTTGTTCGACAAGAACAGTGGTACCATCTTTATCTTTCTTCGCCATATAAATTGGCTCGTGGAAAAAGAAATCCGATTGTTCGTTGGCTTGATGAAGACCTTGGAATCTACGGCCAGCATTCTCGAGTAAAACACATCCCGACAGCTGTTTTTTCTCAGCCTAACGCTACCATAGCGCTTTTTCTGCGTCACCTTTGGTCAACCGATGGATGCATTGCTATACGTAAAGAAAAAAAGAAGGGTCCGTTAGTATCTGTGTATTATGCATCAGGAAGCCAAAGGTTGGCAGAAGACGTTGCTCATTTACTTCTGCGTCTTGGAGTATTTTCTACTGTCCGCGAAGTCAAACAACATGGATATCAGGCAATGTGGAATGTTGCGGTTCAAGGAGCCCAGGCTCAGCGGCATTTTCTTGAGATTGTGGGATGTGTGGGGGAGAAAGAGGGAAGAGCTCGCCGCGCACTTCTTTTACTTCAAACGGTGGTAAGCAATCCAAACCTCGATGTTATTCCAAAGGCGTTATGGAAATATATTGAAGCATCGCGTGCTGAGTTTGGATTAACGACACGTGCTTTTCATCAAACTATGGGATGGGCATATAGCGGAACAGGGAGACAGAGAAATTCGATTGGAAGAGAACGATTATGGAATATTGCAGAAGCTTTAGACAATGATCTTTTGAGAATGTTTGCTTCTTCGGATGTGTATTGGGATGAAATTTTGAGTATTACAAAAATTGGCATCCGTAAAGTATTTGACGCGACTGTTCCCGGATATGCCAACTTTATCGCAAATGACATTGTTGTACACAACAGTATCGAACAAGATTCTGATGTTGTCATGTTTTTGTATCGGGAAGAAGACGAGGCGCCGGAGCACGTCAAACTCACCGTTGCCAAGCACCGCAACGGCCCACTTCGCACGATCGATATGTTCTTTAAAGGAGATCGCATTAAGTTTTACGGTATGGAACAGAAGAGATAGAAAGATAGGGTTTTATCCCCGGGATTTTACCCCCGTGCGCCAGTTCTTCCAAACATAATATAGAGAAGGCTACTCGAAAGGACGATAAACAAGAGCAAGAATCCAAGGTTTTGCTTGGTTTTTCCATAGCTCCGTTCTGGTCGTGCAACATCAATACTCACGACGACACCAAGACAAATCGCAAACCACACAATGGACTGGAACACAAAGAACCAAATGCTGGTAATATCGAAAAGCTGGGAGAAGATCGTGCGGAGCATGGAATCAGTATAGCAAATGTAGGAGTCTTTTTACTAAATAGATGACGCCTCAATGTGTTGAGTCGGGGTGAAACAATATGTAACATCATAATCCTTTTCTGTTTCTAAAATTCGTGCGTATTTTTCAACATCTTCCCTAACACCTTTTCTTCCTAATTGACCATCAAAAATGATTGGATTAATACTGTGAACACTGATCCCATTCAGTTTTGTCATTGCAAGTGCAGATAAGAGAAAAGAAAGGTAATGTCTTTGGTGACCAAGATAAGAGCTATTATCTAATCCGCTTCCAAAATCTAGAACTCGGCGAGACATCGTGACATCGAATGCTTCGGCATATTGCTGAGCGATATCGGGATTAAGACGATGCGGGACAATGGTTGTTTTCTCTGGAGCAGGAAAATGAGTAAGCTCAGGTCCAATACAGGTTGCTTGTGCTCCGAGAGCAGCTAAAATGCACGCTTCTGTTCCTCCAATACTGCAAACAGATAAACCCCGAAGTGTTTGTTCTTTGTGTGTGGAAAGTAATGAAGAATCAGAAATTTTTCCTTGGTGTTGAAGTATGCGAAGAGTGAAGTTAATAAATGTGTGAGCATATCGCCAATGCCATTCAGATTCAAGCTTTTCTCGCTCGGGACCAAGAACACTAGCCCATATCTTTTCCAGTAAAAGAGTTTCATCAATATTAATGGCAACATCGACCTTGTGAGGTTGGTGTGGTAATCGGTCCATAAAGTGCCGAGAGAGGGAGTCGAACCCTCATGGGCTTGCGCCCACCAGTTTTTGAGACTGGACTGTATACCATTCCAGCATCTCGGCGTTCATCGAGAGAATTTTACCATAAAGCGGTAGTGTTTCCCATGATATGATAAGCGGCAATGTCTACAGAAAATTCTCACCCTAATACTGAGATTGATAGTGATAATCTCTATACATCAGAGCTTCTTCGTGTGTGCTATGAAAAAGTAAAAATGAGCATTCCCGCAATAGCAAAAAAGTTTGGTGTTTCCGTATTTAGAGTATATACAGATATGAAAAGGTGGGGGATTGAAAGAAGGCCTACCGGAAGGATTCCTCAAGAAGTTCCGGATAAGGAAACGCTGGAACAACTTTTAGCTGAAGCGGGCAATGAAAGAGAGCTTGCAAGGAGATTGGAGATAAGTCGAAGAACATTACAGCGCTGGAGAAGGCAAACGGGGGCAAGATTACCACATTTATTTCATCGCCCACAGTAGTGCAAGCAAAATAACCTGCGGAATCAATCCGCGAAGTACATTCGGTGTTGAGTGATGAAGTGAGTGGTGAAAACTATTCAGTGGTTTTAAAAATTTCGGGTTCCAGTTGAAAAAATTCCGTGGGGCTTCAAGAAAATCGGGGAGAAGGCCAAGAAACGCGCCAAAATAAATCTGCGGTTGAACTCCAACGGCAGAATCGCGGAACATCAAAAACACAACTCCAATCGCCAATACAAGATCAATCAGCTCAAGCACAAACGCGTGGCTCCGTTTGCGCGTCCCATTCGACAATCCTGTTCCAACGTCCCAGTGCAGAATCCAGTCTTCAAGATAATGTGACGCAAGAATAGCAGGAATGTACAACACTGGGTTTTGGAGTTTTGCGGCGAGAAACGCGCCGGTTGCTGCGTGTGAGATTGATAGCATAACCTGGGAAGTATACCGGAAAGGTACATAAGAGATCAAGCCACTGCTGTCGATCGCTGCCGGTCATTGCCGTCGGTCATCGCCAACCCGTGCTGTATACTACCCTATATGGATCAGCTCGTCGCATTATTCCGTGTACTTATTTTTGGTCCGTTTCTTGTGCTGGCGTTTTTGGCTGGCACATTTGTGTTTTGGAAAAAGGGGAGTGAGGAGTACTACGATCAATCCGCATTATTGGATGCGGTCATTCTCTCCGCCTTCTGGGGATTAGTTGGTGCACGACTAGGATTTGTGCTCGCGCATTTTCCGGATTTCGGTTTGGATATATTCCGGTGGTTTTCATTGTTTGCGTATCCAGGCTATGTAGGAATGGCGGGCATTCTTGGAGGCTTGCTATCGCTCATCGTTTCCGCCCGCAGGAAAAAATGGAACGTCTATGAAACAATTGATTTTGCAGCGGTGGGGTTAAGTGTGTCGTTGGTGTTTATCCAAATCGGCATGTTTTTAAACGGAAGCGGATTTGGCAATCCTACAACACTGCCGTTCGGGATGTCATTCCCCGGGGTGTTTGATAAACGGCATCCGGTTCAGCTCTACGCGGCGGTGTTATACATCGCGCTTTTCATTACGCTTTGGAAATTAGAAAGCATATACCGCACCTTTTTGTGGTATCGGTCGAACAAGCGCACGGCCCAGCCGGGATTCCTGCTCTCATGTTTTTTAATTGGCTACGGCGTTATTGGTGTAGTACTGGCATTCTTCCAACCCTCTTTCGTGAAGATTGACGGTATTCATGTTGAAGGAATTCTGCGCGGGCTTATTGCGGTAGCGGGTGGGATTTTCCTCTATACACGCTCAGGCCACACCCTTTTTGTCTTTAAAAAGAAGAACTCTTCTTTACACGCCTCCTAGTATTCCTCTATACTGCACCGGTATGAAACACATCTCTTCAGAAACACTCGAGAAACTCCGCACGATGCTCCTTGACCAGCGGGCGAAGCTCACGAACGTTCGCGCAGGTGTAGATGAGGAAAATCCGGTGAACGATACAACCCGCGTGAATGACAACGCGAGTCCGGATGCGGATGCGAGTGAAGAAGTCGCCATTATTTCCAGCGAAGTGTTCGGCAACCAGGTGAATGACTCGTTGGCGCGTGTTGATACCGCGCTCAAGCATATGGATGAAGGAACGTATGGTGTTGACAGTGAAACGGGCGAACCGATTCCTGTTGAACGTTTGCTCGTTGATCCCACGGCAACCCGCAATGTCCAAAAATCGTAATCTCTTTTTATGTAGTGTGACCGCAGCCATTTTTCTTGGAGTAGATCAGGGTTCAAAATTTCTCGTGCAGAGCAGGGGAGTTTATGTCGAAATAAACCGCGGTATTTCATTTGGATTATTGAACGGTTTTCCGCTGATTTTTGTGCTGAGCATATTTTTATTGGTGTTAGCGATTGCGGGGTATCACAGTATCGGCCGACAGTTTCCCATTGAGTGGGGCGTGCTGATTGGATCTGCCACGTCGAACCTTGTGGACCGTATCATCTTTGGCGGGGTGCGCGATTGGCTTCCCATTCCATTTTTACATCTCAATAATAATATTGCCGATTGGGGCATTACACTGTCCCTTATCTGGATTAGTGTACAATTGTGGCATGCTCGAGATTCCAATACTGTTTGAAGATGATTCCATTGTTGTCATTAATAAGCCCGACAGGGTTGTGGTAAACCGCGCGGAAACGGTCCGCGGGGAAACACTGCAGGATTGGATGGAGTCCCGGCCGTGGTACGCAAGTTGGGCTCGCGGTGGCGTGTGTAAACCTGAAATGACGTCGGAACTACAGGAGTTGTATACCAACCGTTCTGGTATGGTGCACCGGCTAGATAAGGACACGAGCGGCGTCATGGTGTTTGCAAAAGACCCGTTAAGTTTAGCCGAGTTGATGCGCCAGTTCTGCGAGCGGGAGACCGAGAAAACATATCTCGCATTGGCGCACGGAAAATTTTCCACGCAGAGCGGAATCGTGCGGCTACCCCTGGGGCGCAGCACGGGGGACCGGGAACGATTTACTGTTGACCCTGAAGGCAAGATGAGTGAGACGGCGTATGAAGTACTGGAGTTTTTTCCGCATCCGCCAGCGACAGTCCCACAGAAAAAAGCCAAGTCGTACCAGGGATTCACGTATCTACGCTTACACCCAAAAACTGGCCGTACCCACCAAATCCGCGTACACATGGCGCACATCAAACACCCGCTGGTTGGCGATCTCAAGTATGTGGGCCGCAAGCGGTCACGGATAGACTGGGAATGGTGCCCGCGGCAGTTTCTCCACGCCGAGCGGTTAGTGTTTATGCACCCACAGACGGGGAAACGGATGGAGTATACCGCCGAGCTAGCCCCAGACCTCAAAAAAGTGTTGATACAGCTGGAAAATACGTAGAGAAGTGGTAGAATGGCGGAAATAAACAAAGGAGGACGATGAGTGTAAAACGATTTCATATAGAAACAAATACAGAACAAGGATGGTCTGAATCTGACATTGTTCAAATATCAATAGCAACGGAATTAACCATGATAATGGAAATAAAAGGTCACGTCTTGTTAACAACGGCAGGAACTGTTTATGAGAAGAGTATGGAATTACCTGAAGATATTGAAGGAAAAATCAGAAGTGCTTTTCAGCGGGTTGGTATAACAATTATCAACATGACTGCAGAAACTCCGAGCGCAATCTAAAATTCCGAGGTAGTGCACCAGCGCCTCTCAAGTGTACAATAGCCGTATGAGAAGAGTCTCCTCCAGGTTTGTGTTTGATCATATTCAGCATAATGAAGAGGATCGGACGTACACATTTTCATACATCGTTGAGTTTGCTGATGGGACAAGCGAAACATATCGGGAACAGATCCAGTTTCCAAGGCAACTTGAGGCAGTAAACGCGTCTTCTCATCCCGCTGTTCACCTTGCGTTTCAATCTCTGCACCTCATGTTGGGGATCAGCTACTGGAAGCTGTACTGTCCGCGTGATATGCATCTCAACGGCTTTACACTCACAAAACATCAGGCCGATTTTTGGAACACGGTGTATACCAAAGGCCTTGGGGAGTTTTTCTACAAAAATCATATTGACTACCATGAGCTTGTGCAGTTTCCGCATGAAAACAAAAAAGAGTTTGCAGCGCAATCTCGTGAGTTGCCAACCCGGGCCCTGCTCCCGCTCGGTGGGGGAAAAGACTCACTTGTTTCTGCTGAGATGCTGAAAACGCGCCACATACTATTTGACGTGTGGGTAACAAACCCGCATCCGTTGCACACAAATCTTACTCAACATATCGGCGCGCCGTTCTACGAAGTGCACCGCACGCTCGATCCAAAACTGTTTGATGTAATCAAATCCGGCAAAGCATATGACGGCCACGTTCCGATGACCGCGATCCACTCGTTTATATATCTCACTTCTGCAGTGTTGTTTGGCTACAACGCGGTTGTGCTGTCAAACGAGAAAAGCGCAAGCTACGGAAATGTGGAGTACTTGGGTGAGACAATCAACCACCAGTGGAGTAAGTCCGAGGAGTTCGAACATCTACTGCAAGCATATGTTGAGCAGTACATCGCGAAAGACCTCAAAATCTTCTCACTCCTCCGGCCATACTATGAAATTGAGATTGCACGGCGGTTTGTGGAAACGGGCCGCGTATACTTTCCATATTTTTCGAGCTGTAACCGCAATTTTTCATACCGTGGAAGTAAAAATCCTGAGGGGAAGTTATGGTGCGGCGAGTGTCCGAAGTGCGCGTTTGTGTTTGCGCTGTTGGCGGCGTTTTTACCCAAGACCGAAGTAGTGCAGATATTTGGCAAAGACCTGTATGCTGATGCAAAACTTCTACCAACGTACCGCGAACTTCTTAGCCTGATCAACGTCAAGCCGTTTGAGTGTGTGGGAACGCCGGAAGAAACCGCGGTGGCATTTTCGCGCGCCCGCATGCGCAAGGAGTTTACCGGTGAGCCTGCGATGACGTTATTTGAACATGAAGCGACCCCGAAATTTTCTCACCCCGCACCACTAGAAAAAGAACTTTTTTCCTCACACCCCGCGCCGAATATTCCAAAGGAGTGTGTATGAAGATCGAAGAACTCCACGGCAAGCGGATTTTAATTCTTGGGTATGGCAGAGAAGGCAAAGCCACGCACTCCTTTTTGAAAAAGTTTGTGCCTGACGCGGTTGTTGGAACGGCTGACCAGTCCGATGGTCCCGAGTATCTCGAAGTCCAAGCACAGTACGATTTGGCGATCAAAACCCCCGGTATTCCCAAACGTTTGGTTACAATTCCATACACCACCGCGACAAACCTCTTTTTTGCCAATCTTCCCGCGAGTGCAAAAACAATTGGGATTACCGGAAGCAAGGGAAAAAGCACAACAACAACATTGATTTACCGCATCTTGCAGGCTGCCGGCCAGCACGTAAAGTTGGCGGGGAATATTGGCAAACCCATGCTCACAGAACTTATGGAACCCGTGTTAGACGATATGATTTTTGTGTTGGAACTTTCCAGTTATCAACTCGAAGATTTGGCGTACTCGCCGAACATCTCTGTATTTTTGAATGTATTCCCGGAGCATCTGGATTACCACGGCGGGTTGGAGCAGTACTTCGCGGCAAAGTCACGCATTGTGGCGCACGCGCAGTCCGGTGACAGTTTTGTATACAACAGCGCACATCAACGTATTGCAGACTTAGCGCTTCGCACAAAAGCCCACGCCATTCCGTTTGTTAAAAAAGTTTCGTTTGATTGGGGTTCCAGCGCGTTGCGGGGGAAACATAACGAAGAGGATATCCGCGCAGCGGTTACTGTTGCGCAGTTATTTGATGTACCGATGGATGTTATTCATACCACCGTGCTTGCATTTGAACCACTTCCGCACCGCATGCAGTTTGTCGGAGAGTTTGGCGGGATCAAATGGTATGACGACGCAATCGCAACCGCTCCCGAACCAACCATGTACGCTATTGATACGCTGGGCGATGTAGATACCATTTTTTTGGGTGGAACGGACCGCGGTCTAGAGTTTGACAAGCTGGCCGAAAAAGTTTGCGGGGCGGGCATCCACAACGTTGTGTTGTTTCCCGATACCGGCGCGCGCATAGCGGAAGCACTCAAACACCACTGCGGCCGCCAACTCAACATTCTGGAAACAAAAAGTATGGAAGAGGCAGTCAAGTTCGCGTATACGCACACCGCGAAAGGGAAGTCGTGCCTGCTTTCTACCGCTAGCCCCAGCTATTCACTGTGGAAGGATTTTGAAGATAAGGGGAATACATTCCAAAAGTGGGTGCGGGTGATATCATCAGCATATGACACTCAAACATAAAGTTGCAGTTGTAACCGGCGGAAGCGATGGAATCGGCAGACAGATTGTGCTGAAACTTGCTACCCAAGGCGTACACGTTGCAATTCTTGGTAGGAACACCGAACGGCTTACGGCAGTTGAAAAAGAAGCCAACGAGGCAGGATCGCCCAAGGCAAAGTTATATGTGTGTGATCTTCGGTCCCTTTCTATGATAAAGGAAGTTGTTGGCCGGATTCTTCACGAGTTTGGAGGCGTCGATGTCTTGATTAACAATGCGGGCATTTGGCAGAAAAAGATGCCACTCGAAGAACTAGAGGAAGGCGTTGTGGACGAGGTCATTCAGACCAATCTTACCGCGCAGATTCACCTCACGCGCTTATTGTTGCCGGCGCTTAAAAAACAAAAAGAGGCGGCGATTATCAATGTGATTTCAAAATCCGGTGTGACGGCGCAAGAGGGGCAGACGATATATTCTGCGAGTAAATGGGGAATGGCTGGATTTACCGAAGTGTTGAAAACAGATCTACATGGATCACATGTTCGTGTAGCGAGTGTGTATCAAAGCGGTACGCGCACCGACATGTTTATGAAAACCGGTGAGAAGTTTTCGGCAGAGAAATTGGAGAAGTTCACCGATCCTGCTGACCTCGCCGATGTGATTGTATTTATGCTTTCCCGTCCGCCAAAGATTTGGTTGCATGACGTGCGGGTGGAGCAGTAACCACTACTCAATCACCATCGCGTCTCCAAACGAAAAGAATCTAAAGTTTTCTTTAATCGCTTGTTGGTATGCTTTTCCGATTAACGATTCCTTAAACGTATGAAATATCTTCCCCTGTTCGCTAAATGCTGAAACCAACATGAGGAGTGTTGACTTTGGCAGATGAAAGTTTGTGATGAGCGCGTCAACACACTTGAACGTATACGGCGGATACAGATAGAGCGATGTTTCGCCAGTTTGTGGCGTAAGGACGTCTTTTTTGTCATGTCGCACAATGGCGCAAGTTTCCAAAATCCGTGTCGTTGTTGTCCCCACCGCGACGATCCGGCACCCCTCCGCTTTATATTGATTGAGCTGTTCGGCGTTTTTTTTGCTCAATGTAAACCACTCGCTGTGCATGTGATGCTTTTGGATATCTTCGGTTTTGACTGGGAGGAAAGTTCCTAGCCCAACGTGCAGTGTGAGCTCAATAATCGGAATACCTTTTTTACTCAATTCATCAAAAATAGATTGAGTGAAATGCAAACCTGCGGTAGGGGTTGCGGACGATCCTTCGGGCTTTGCGTAGATCGTTTGGTACTCTTCGGGATGGTCTAAATGCTTGCGGATATAGTGGGGAGTGGGGAGCTCGCCAATTTTATGGAGCACTTCAATGACCGAGCCCTCGTAATCAACCACGTCAACTTTGCGTGTATATCCGAGGTCTTCGGTGCATACAATGTGCATCTGCGTGTTTTGAAAGTGCACTTCCTGCCCAGGTTTTAATCCCGGACTCGTCATGACTTCCCACACCTCTTTTTCTGAATGAAGCTCGAGCCGTTTCACAAAAAGCACTTCTGTTTTGCCACCGCTTTGCCGGGTTCCATACGTCCGCATGGGCAACGTTTTAGAGTTGTTCACCACAAGCACATCGTTTTTGGTGAGGAGAGAAGGGAGGTCATAAAAATGGTTGGTCGTGTCGATGGTTTCATGTTTGCGGTTTACCACCATCAACCGGCTGTGGTCGCGCGGATGCGCCGGTGTTTGCGCAATGCGATCTTGGGGTAAAACGTAATCAAAATCAGAGAGAGTAAGCATTACAGTAGTTCTTTTATCACGCCTTCTTTTGAACATGCGTCGCATACGATGATTTCTTTTCCGAACTCAGTTTTGTACCGAGTACCAATAAAACCTAGACATGGTTTTCCTAACGGACTTGTATGTTCGTAAATAGGAATGTTCACTTCGAGTTTTTCTTTCAACCGATCTTTTCCTCTTTGCCCCTCTCCAGATCGTTGTGATGTATCGGGTTTGCCCATCTTCTTCCTTTTTCCGTATTGTACAATATCACCATGTTTTCATTCACACTCAACACTCAAAAAGACCAAGCAAGAGCAGGGGAGATGTATACACCGCATGGCGTTATCCAAACCCCAATCTTTATGCCGGTTGGCACGCAGGCCACCGTAAAAGCGCTTTCGCCAAACGATCTTGAACGCGCAGGCGCGCAGGTTATTCTCGCCAATACATATCATCTTTACCTCCGTCCCGGTGAAAAAACGGTTGCAAAACTTGGCGGCATCCAAAAGTTCATGGGTTGGAACAAACCCGTTTTGACCGATTCCGGCGGTTTTCAAGTGTTCAGTTTGGGTAAGCAGATTGAGGGCAAAACAAAGCGGGGGATTCTTGAACGTGAGCCGGTTAAAGTATTCAGCAAGATCACCAATGAAGGGGTAGAGTTTTCTTCCCATCTCGACGGGACAAAACACATGTTCACTCCGGAGAAGGCGATCGAGATTCAGCGGCAAATCGGCGCCGATATCATCATGGCGTTTGACGAATGTACGCCGGACGATGCCAATATGCAGTACACGCGCGAGGCTTTAGACCGCACGCACCGGTGGGCAAAACAGTGCAAAGAGTACTGGGAGAAACATGATCACACGAGCGCGCAGGGGACATATCAGGCGCTTTTTTGCATTATACAAGGAGCGATGTATAAATCTTTACGAAGAGAGTCGGCGAAGTTTATTACTCAACTAGAATTTGACGGAATCGCGGTTGGCGGGGAAACAATAGGGTACAACATGAAGGGAACGGTTGAAGTGATGGACTGGATCCGCGATCTTTTGCCGGCAAACAAGCCACGGTATGCGATGGGGCTTGGCCGTGATCCGCAGGATATTGTTGACGCGGTCCGCGCGGGATTTGACATGTTTGACTGCGTTGCTCCAACCCGCCTTGCCCGCAACGGAGCGCTGTATGTCGGCGACCTCAAAGGGAAAACGCCAAAAGAATGGACCATTGTCTCGCCGTTTCCAAAAGCCCGCCTGCAGATTGGAAACGCGCAGTGGGCACGCGACCCGTCGCCGATTCAAAAAGGGTGCGACTGCTGGACGTGTGTTCAAGGATTTTCCCGCGCATATCTCAATCACTTGTATAAAACACAAGAGTTGTTGTACTACCGGCTTGCGAGCATTCACAACGTGCGGTTTATGATCCGATTGACCGAGGAACTGCGGAGAAGAATCAAGTAGATTAGACGCGTTTTTATCTGTGTCATAATGATCTACTATGAACTCGTTTGTAGATTTTGTCCGCCGCACACGACCGCCTGCGAAGCGGCGATTTCATCCACCCGCGTCACCATTTAACAAAGCACTCGTGCGTTCTCTCACACGTACTGCCTCATCAACAAAATTTCTTGCGGCACTTGGTCTTATGATCATTTCCATCATGATTAGCGCGTTTATGGTGGGCGGAACACGTTCGTGGAACAAGAAATCACAGTACACCGTGTTGATTGTATTTGGCGACGCGAAGTCGGTGTCGCATCCGCTCGCGTTGCTTTCCATCAATGGTGAAGGAAGAACCGCGGCAACGCTCCGCCTGCCGCCAACCTTTATGGTAGAAACGACGCATGGATACGGCCAATATAAATCGGAGTCGCTAACTGGATTGGCGGAGCTGGAAAAACTCCCGTACTCGCTTGTAACGCAGTCGCTCGCGATGCACATAGGCGTTGATATCCGTGACGTCATTTGGGTGAACAGCGCGCCGATGGGGAGCAATGAGGCCAAGACAAGTAAAGATCAGCAAAAAACGACACTGGAGTCGCTTCGGGGCATTCTTTTTCAGACACTGTTCTTCCGCGCGCGGAGCACGATAGCGTATGGCGACCGGTACGCGATGTGGAAGTTTCTTGGAACGTTGCGCAAAGATGAAGTTACAGATCTGGATATGATCTCATCGTCCATGGTTCAACACGCGGGAGAGCGGTACACGCTCGACGCTATTCACGCTGATCCCATTATTTTTCAACTTTTTTCTGATCGCACACTCCGTAAAGAAAATCTCGCGGTTGCGGTGGTGAACGCGGCACAAGAACCACGGTTGGGGACGGCAGTCGCACGCGCGTTTGCGAACATGGGCGTTAACGTAACAAGTGTGAGCACGGCGAATGACGTCCAAGAAACAACGAAACTGATGTATGCGCAAAAACAGTTTGCGCCAAAAAAATCATCAACGACGGATCTTTTGTTAAGGACACTTGGTGTCTCCAATCGCTCTACAACACTGAATGAACAACAAACACTGGAGTATCGTGCAGATATTGTGGTAGTCATTGGTCGCGACGCAGCCCGGGCGTTACGGGGGGAGTAAGCGTTTTCCTACGATCGTTCGCCGCCATCTTCATCCATGCGCTGGACGAGGTCTTCGGGAACATCATCATCGTTTTGACCTGTTTCGGAAAGATCGAGCGGGTCCTGTTCGATCAAGAGTTCATCATGCAAACCTGGAGCCACTTGCGGCTGATGGTTTGAAAACAACGGGAATGACGACGTGTACGCGAGCTTTTTTGCCCGCGAGAGTTCGCGGATAAATACAGAGCACATATTTTTATTGACCGCCTTTACCACCGTTTTATATGTATTTCCTCCCTTAAGGAGTTTTGCGAGGTGATGCGAAAAGTCATCGGAAAGGGAACCAAGGTACACACCCTTGTCTGTTTCAACAGCAATACGGTGCTCTTTAACGATAAGAACGCACGATGTTCCAATTGGCGTTGCCGCCAGCACGGTCATATCGGCCAGCCGGCAGAGTTGGGCAGTTTTTGTTTTCCCCGGTTCTTCGATAAAAATCTCCGTACTAATCATCGCGCCTCCAACGGGAACGTGCTTTGTTAACCCAAGCAAGTTGAGGTATTTTTTTGCGATGGGATTGTACTTGTCGATTTTTATCACGCGTTCATACGTATCTTTCGCTTTCTTGGGGTTTGCTGTTTGGATGTAGCAAAAGCCAAGCCGGTTGAGCGCGGAAACGTCGTACGCGTCTTGATCAAGAATAGAGAGATTTGTGGAGATTGCGTCTTTCCACTTGTTCTCCTGAGCGGAGCGGATGGCGTGTTCTTGGAGGGAGAGTAATGTATTCATCTGAATCTACAGAGAGTAAACAAAACCCTCGCCAAAGTCAAGCGATGATTTTATTTTTTTGTTTTTCCGAAGGTCATTTTTCCTCAAGTTTTTCTTATGTAAATCTTCGGCAGGTTGCGTGCTACAATACCCGTATATGTCAGGACATTCTAAGTGGAACAACATTAAAAATAAGAAAGCCGCGGAAGATAACCGTAAGAGTAAAGCATTTACTCAATTAGCAAAGAATATTGCGATAGCTGCGCGTAGTACTGGAGTTGGAGATCCCAACGACAACCCAAGCCTGCGGATGGCGATTGAAAAAGCGCGACAGGCCAACATGCCCAATGAAAATGTCCAGCGCGCGATTCACCGTGGCCTTGGGAAAGGGGAAGGCGGTGCGTTGGAAGAGATTGTGTACGAGGGGTATGGCCATGGCGGCGTTGGATTTTTGGTTGTTGTGCGGACAGATAATAAATTGCGGTCTGGCGCAGAGATTCGACATCTTTTTGACACACACGGTGGTTCATTGGGTAGTCCTGGTTCAACGATGTATCTTTTCCGTCGCGAAGGCGGGGAGTACACTGTTGCAGTTCCCCTCGATATAGCCGATCCCGAAGTACTCGAAGCAACTCGTAGTCTTCTGCACGAGTTGGAGACACACGATGATGTTGAGGCGGTGTATATGAACGCAATCTTTCCTGCCGAAGAAGAGGAAAGTGTGGGGAGCACATGAGAAGGCGCGCAAAGTTTCTCCTGAGTTCGATTGTGTTAGCAATTGGATTGTTGGCAACCCAGTATGTTCCGCTGGACTTTCGTATTCTCGCGATCGCATTGTTTTTTTTCGTAACGTACGCAGTTTCAGCTTGGGCACTGTTTGAGGATTTGAATGGCGTTGAGTGGCTGACCGTTGTCCCTCTGCCTGGTTTTTATGCCTTATCTGTCGCGCTGTTCTACTTTCTTTTGCCAGAAAATATATGGAGCAGGATTGCTGTTCTTGGAGTGTTTGGTATTGGTATGTACGCGTTATATCTCACGGCAAATATTTATACAGTTGCGAAGGCTCGCACCATTCAGCTTTTGCGCGCGGCACACACTATAGGAATCCTATTCTCCCTCCTCATCACGCTTTTTCTTACCGATGCGGTGCTTTCATTCCACACGCCGTTTTGGGTTAATGGGATTGGAATCGCGTTCATCGCGTTTCCCATTTCATTGCTTTCGTTATGGTCGATTGAGTTGCACCAAAAACTCGAAAAAGAAGTTGTGTGGATGGCTGTTGTTGTTGCTATTCTCCTTGGAGAAACAGCTGTCATTCTTTCATTTTTTCCGGTAACAATTTGGATGGCATCGCTTTATATTGTGAGCGATATGTACGTCCTTTTAGGATTGTTGACGACAAAATTATCGGGCCGGTTATTCCAGAATGCGGTGTGGGAGTATGGGGCGGTTTGGGTAGTCATGACACTGATGTTCTTCCTCCTCATGCCATGGAAATAATATTCTTCATTAATATTTTTTGTATGGGAAGAAAAGGCGTTTCCTCGATGCGGGAATAAAAAACAGAGCTAGGGAAGCAGGGAAGAGGAGCGGGGTAGTTCCATGGGTGTCTACCAGAGGGAATGATATAGTTTGATATAATTGTTTTCATGATAATTATAGGATACTTTTCACGATATGAACGGGAAGCGGTGGCAGTGTACATTCATGAGTGCGACTCGAGTAAACAATCAAAAAAGGATTGATAAAGAGCGCTAATTTCAAACATAAAATAACAAGGTGTGGATAACTTTTTCAGATACGTATCTCAAGAGGAGAGGAAACGCAGAAAAAACCCGAAGGCCTCTTTGGCACACCAGGCGGTTGGTTTGGCACTGGAGGGTGCCAAGGAAAACCTCTATTGTGCCGTATATATGAACGCGCACACATCTTTCGGGGAGTGAGTGATGGTGGAATAGACCTTCTTCTTCCCCGAATTGTGGTTTGGGGCTATGAGAGGCTCTCTACGGCGGGGTGTCATATCCCCACTATGTCGCACAATAATACTTTTGCGACACTAAACCAAAATCACCGGAGAAGTACTCTATAGGCGCATATTGGTATGCGGTATCCCCGCCTAATAGTTTATATCCTCTATTCAGGTGTATTTCTCCGAATTCTTGTGTTCCCTCTTTGTATACCCATCGTCTTATCTGCGATTTGTATAGTAACCCGAAAGATTTTTCATATTTCAACAGAATTGCGGAAATATTCGATAAGAAAACACGAACACATCCACTGTGGGTATCTGGAAAGACGGCCCCATGTCTACCCTCAATACTGATATGCCGAAAAACAGGCATCAGACGAGGTCTTTGCCAAGAGCACCAGGCTAAAACTGTGATATTGCGCGTGAACCCCGTGCAGTTTATGACGTGTTGAACGCAACCAACGCGTTGTAGTTTTCTACGTGGTCACGCTGTGGTTCATTTACGATCCACACATCGTCGTGTGATTGAAATACAGAAAGCAATTTTTCGAACTGTAACTTTGATGGAAAAACGTTGTGCGCGAAGTCACTATCCAAAATTCCGTCGTGGCTGTCGGTTCCGTTGAATGGTTCAGCCATCGTGTTGGCGTGGATAAGCTTGGTGTATGGCGCAAGCGCAACAGTCCGCGCGTACAGATACTTCCAGAGCTTTTCCCGGTCATTCGTAATAAGCTCTGCGGCGGTGTGTGAGATGTCATTGTTGATTGCAATGCCGAGATCCTTGCCGAGGTGTTCAACAAAGACATTGCTCAAGGCATGTGTTGCGTGCGCATGGAGGCGGGCGTTTGGATTTTGGTCACTATCCCAACCTTCCGGGTCATACGGCGGGACTGTTTCAATAATCAACAGAACACCGAGTTTTTTAGCATATGTTTGGAGCGTAAGGATATTTTTTTCCGCGGTGCGTTCCGCCAAATGGTAATCAACAACGGTGTGCTCTATAGGCATTGATTTGTGGCGGTCGAGATCCATTTTTTCAAGTGCAGCATTGCCGACATGAATGTTCACATATGCGTGATGGTGTTTTGCCGCGATCTCAAGATTTTTTTGCATGAGTTCAAGCGACGGTTTCCAAATTTTTTCGTCGGGGTATGCGAGATTTGGCGCAATTTTATCTTGTAGCATCGCCCAAAAATGGAGGCCTGCGTGGATACCATGTTCCTGGAGGTACGAAAACATATCGGTATACTCGCCTTCGCGGTCTACGCGGTACCACACCTCACAATATTTCGCGTGAGAACGCCCAAGATTTTCTTGATAATTCTGCGGTCCAACTTTAATTCCAGGCTTCCATGCGTGCATAAGAATCATTATGACATGAGGCGGACTTGGAGAAAAGATGCATGGAAACTCAGCTTCTCCATATGTCGTTTTATCCTATGTAATGTCGCACAATATAAATTGTGTATTCTCATAGAAAGAAACATAGAAATGTATGAAGAAAGGATAATATCGAGTTTTGTATGTCGTAAAATCACTTCCCTATGTCGTGAAATCTTGACACCACTCCCCTCCTTTGTTATGCTAACCGTGATGTTTACACTACCCTATTTTCTATCGTCACAATACGCAAAGATACTGCGCCGATACACACGACTTTTTCAGCTGTATTTTTCGCTCCCCTTCCTTCAAGTGGGTAGTCTAAATAGACTGATAAATCAATCTTTTGCAATTTCTTTGGGTATTGGCACTCTCGGAGTAGGAGTGCTAGTTTCTCTGCCTCTGAACGAAGTTGACCGCCTACCCCCCATTTTTGGGCAAAAAGGGAGCATATATGGATGAAACAGCGACCACTTCGTATCAAGCAACCGAGTTTTTAGAGCATTTGGACATCGAACGGAACCTCAGTAAGCTGACCATCCGCAACTACGACCATTATCTCCGGCGGTTCGTCCAATGGCTAGGGGCAAACGGCATTCAAGATATCCGGAACTTTACACTGGACCATCTCAAGAAGTACCGCGTGTTTCTTTCCCGGTTTGTGAACACGGAAAAGCAAACGTTATCCCGTACAACCCAGAGTTACCACATCATCGCGCTCCGATCGTTTTTTAAGTGGCTTATCAAGCGGGATATTGAGGTGCTCGCGCCGGAAAAAATCGACTTGCCTAAAGGAGAGTCGCAGTCACTCAAGTTTCTCAATACCGAGCAGATTGAACGACTGCTTTCCCAGCCCCTGCCCAGCTCTACCACGGGGTTGCGCGACAAAGCGATACTAGAAGTACTCTTTAGTACTGGTTTGCGTGTAAGTGAGCTAGTTTCACTCAATCGTGAACAGATTGACCTAGATAGGCGCGAGTTTGGTGTGATTGGAAAAGGAAGAAAACCGCGCGTGGTGTTTTTAAGCGCGAGCGCGGTGAAATGGGTCGAAAGATATCTCACTGAGCGTGATGACAACTGGAAGCCGTTGTATATCCGGTATAGCAGAGGGAAAGCTGATATCACGAGCGACGGTGCGGAAATGCGGCTTACGGTGCGGTCGGTTCAGCGGATTGTGGATAAGTACTGCCGCAAAGCGCACCTGCCGGTGAAGATCTCGCCCCACGGAATCCGGCACTCATTTGCGACGGACTTATTAATTAACGGCGCTGGCCTGCGTGATGTTCAGGAGATGCTGGGGCACAAAAATATTTCTACAACGCAGATCTATACTCACGTAACGCGGCAGGAACTCAAGAAAGCGTACGACAAGTTTCACTCAGGATAGTTTATTTTGCGCATTATGGTGCGGGTTATTCTGTTGGCGCGAACTGTTTTTCAAAAAGAGTGAAGTATATGCGGACCCACCATGGGATGCGTTCCGGCGGAAGGTGAAGTTCTTGGACATACCGTTGTGGTTGGGATGTGCGCTGGACAGTGTTCCCGCATCCGCGCAGATCCACATACCACGAGTACACGCCCGGCTTAAGTGGAGGAATACTGGTGGTGGTTGCCGTGGGCTCAAGTGCGAGCGTCGCGGAGTCGGTCGCGCTTTTTTGTGCAATGAGTCCGCGTTGAACGTGCAGAGTAAGTGATGGAGAAAACCGCGCTTGCCAGTCGGCCGGAAGAATCTGCCAAGTGAGTGCCTGCTCTTGTGTGATATGTGGATTAATGAGCTCGGGAATGGTGCAGGCTGGCTGTGTTGGTTCACGGGTGAGCGCTTCGGTGAGCGCCTGCATCGCCGGCGTATCTTTATGCTCGGTCCAGTTATAGATGACGAGCAGTTTGGCAGGATGTTCCGCGTCAAGCGTGTTCGCAATCCCGCGGCGCCATACTTCCAACGTTTTTGGCGCAGAGTACTCAACAGCGCCCCACAACGGGAAGCCGTTTTGTTTAGCAGAAGTGTTCCATACCGGCAACGCCCATGGATCCTCAGCATATCCGTAAAAACTCATTCCGGGGCGCGCGTACAGCGAAAATGCCGCGGCCGCGTAATTTTCGTACCGTTTATCGTTCGGCGTTGCCTCGCTCCAGACGTGTGTGTAGATGCGCTGTTTTGGAATACCCTGTTTTTGTGCAATGGTAATGAGATTTTGGAAGTATTTTTCAATAGCGTGTTGGCGCAACGCACTCATTTGAGTTTTGGTGGGTGGTGTTGAAGAAAAACACTTTGGTGTGTTTGGCGGACAGGCCAGGTCCTGTGTTGACCGGAACCCGTACGGCTGAAACTCATCGGCGGGTGTCGCGGAAGCGTTCAATGAAATCTCGGTCCCGATTGTGATGCCAGCAAACAACTCGTGTTTTCCTTCTTGTTCCCATTTTTTGAGCCGGTCCGCGAGCGTTTGCATCAAAATGGTAAATCGTGCATCGAGCACAGACCGGTACGCGCGTTGTGTGTTTGAACGCGGAGATTGTGCAAGATTTGGCGGAGGCGCGAGTCGAAATCCGCCACCGCCCCAGTTCCGCCAGTTTAACTTCATCGGCGTTGTGGGTGAACTCCACTCAACATTCCAGATGTTATCAGGATTGTACCCGGCGATAAACCGCTGTTTGAAATCGGGTGTACGTTGGCGCGCGAAAAACGAGTCTGGCGTGTGTGTGCCGTCGGAGTCCCACCAGTTGTAGAGTTCTGGTAGTTCATCCCACCACTGAAAGCCGTTGAGCGGTAGGAACACAGGAAGGTTCGTTTCTTCAGCAATGTCGAGAATACGCCGCATCTTAATTGCGTACACCGATGTTTGTGACGGCGCATCCATCGGCATATTCATGTACTCTTCCAGCGTGCTCCACGCAAGTTTACGCTGAGTAGTTCCGCGTGGCAGAGCGTGTTGAAACTCATCAAGTTGCTTCAAAATAATCGGCTTAATGTTTGTTTGCCATTCGTTTTCCGGCGCCGCCCAGTTGAGTTCATTGATCTCGGAAAAATTCATGACAACGTATTGTGGATCGGTAGTGAGTTGAAAAGCGTTTACCCGCGCTGTTTGTGTGTGGATAAAAAATAACACGGTAAAACAAGCAAAAACACTAAAGAGAAAGCACTTTCCCATAGTTACCATACTGGTTTAGAACGTTTCGTAACTGAGCGTAACGGTGTATTGATACGTTGTTGAGCCTGGCTCGATGTTTGTTGTCTTTGATTCTGGTCCACCGCCAAGACCTCCTCCAGCCGACTTAAGCAGAACGGGATAGGGGCGACTTGCCGGTTGTTCCACGACGTTCACAATTCTCCCAAGCCGCATACCCGCAAGTTTGGCGAGTGACCCTGCTTTTTCTTTCGCATGATCAATCGCAAGTTTGCGTGCCTGATCTTCAACATCTTTTTTCTTGTCATCGGTAAGCGTGAACGATACACCGCCAACCTGATTTGCGCCGGCTTGCGTTGCGGCATCAATCGCCTGATTCAGTTTTGCAAAGTCTGTGACGCTGACCGTTAATGTTGCGTTCACTTGGTATCCAGTAATTTTTTGTCCGCCAGCTTGGTAATCATAGTTGGGATACAGTGAGTAGTTATCTGTTTGAATGTCCTTTTTCTCGATGCCGAGTTTACCAAGCGCCGCGGTGACAGCGTTGATAATAGTGTTGGCTTTATCCTGCGCCTGCTTCACAGTGCTTTCGTTTACTGTCACACCAAGTGACATAACGCCTTTATCTGGAGCTGTCGTCACTTTTCCCTCGCCAGAAACATCAAACGTAGATTGTTTGGTTGTAGTTGTTTGTGTGATCGCAAACGGCAAAGGGCCAATGATGCGGGAAAGAAGAACGAGGCCAGTGAAGGCGAGAAAGATACCAAAAAGAAGCAAAACACCGGTGAAGAAGAGAGATTTTGTCGGTTGCATGATGACCTCCGAGAATCATCATAGCGGAAAAATAATGGATAGACAATTAAGAACAGGCATAGTTTGCCATTGATGCGCAAAGCCGCTTTAAAGCATCTTCTTTGTCATCAAAATTAAACAAATCAAGATATGCGAGAATATCATTACCCAAACCTTCTTCCAACACATTGAGACGTGTAAGTATGCTTTGCCGTTCAGCTGAAGATGTAATAATTGGGCGTAACCATTGCTCCAAGACGTATCTGTAGACATCATTTTCTCGCGGTATCGAGTTTCTAAATAATGGTTGCAAGTCCTGAGGAATACTATTCGTAATGAATTCCCTCACGGGGTTTAGATATTTGTTTAATATCCCCCCATAGTAAAGTGCAAATTTTGGATGTAAAAGGTGGCGGGGTGTTTTTCCAATTCTCTCCATTTTCCGTTCAATTGTATCGAGAAGTTGTTCTTTGCGCGTTGCTTGTTCTGCGATGCTCGTTTGTCTGGGATTATCAATTGTCAGCATACTCCTCCTCTTTTGTGCAGGCGAGTTATTCTTTTATTAAGGAGAAACTATACCACTAAACGCTTGAAATATCAACAAAAAACCAATTTATTCTTCTTCTATTGCGCCCGTTTTCTTCGTTGTCGCAACTGCGACTACCTGGTCCTCTTTTGAAGTCAGCCTCATCAAAATCACACCTTGGGTTGGCCGTTTGAGCACGGGAATGTTCTTGAGTGGAAGTTTAATCACCTGCGCCGACTTAGTTGTCAAAACGATCTCATCAATGGTCTGGTCCACCATGAGTGCGCCAGCGACGTTACCGGTCTTTGGCGTGAGCTCGGCGACTTTCACGCCCTGCCCCGCGCGTTTCTGCACGGGATACTCGGTGAACTCGGTGCGTTTTCCCATTCCGCGGTCGGTCACGAGCAATAGTTGTGCAAAGTTTTTCTTGCGTTTGTCTTCTGCCGTCTGGACTTCCGGCGGGAATGCTTCAACACCGACAACGTAATCGCCCTTTTGCAGTGTAATCGCGCGCACGCCTTGGGTATCGCGGGCGGTTGACTTGATTTCTTTTTCGGTAAAGCGGATGGACTTGCCGAAGTGCGTAATCAGCATGATGTGGTTGGTCCCGGTCGTGTACTTTCCCCAGACCAACTCATCGCCGTCTTTCAAGATAATCGCGATGATACCGTTCGTGCGGATATTCTGGTAATCGGTCAATTTTGTCTTTTTAACCAATCCATTTTTTGTTGCAAGCGCGATATATCCACTTGTTGTGTTTTTCTCATCAACGGTAATGATTGATTGGACGCGTTCTTCCTGCGTTAAGTTGACGAGGTTGACGATGTTTGTTCCCTTAGCCTGCCGACTACTTTCCGGTAGTTCATGGACTTTCATTTTGAATACCCGTCCCTTGTTGGTAAAGAGAAGCATGGCGTCATGCGTGTTTGCCGTCAAAATATTTCGAATGGTGTCTTCTTCTTTTGTGGTCATGCCGGTTACACCCACGCCACCGCGGTGCTGGGAACGGTACATTGTGGGACTCATGCGCTTCACATAGCCACTTTCAGTAATGGTGATAATCATGGACTCGTTGGCGATCAAGTCTTCCTCGCTGAACTCGCCGATTTTCCCCTTGTGCAGTTTTGTCTTGCGGTCGTCGCCATACAGTTGGGCCATCTCTTTTGTTTCTTTGATAATGACTTGCAAAAGTTTTGCGGGGCTGGCAAGAAGCGTGAGGAGTTCTTGAACAACTGCCTGAATCTGCTTGTATTCGTCTTCGATCTTCTGGCGCTCAAGTGCGGCAAGGCGGCGTAGTTGCATATCGAGGATCGCGGTAGCTTGGACTTCCGAGAGCTTGAACTTCTCCATGAGGCGGGTTTTTGCGGTATCACTATCCGGTGACTTGCGGATTGTTTCAATCACATCGTCGAGGTGTTTGAGCGCGATCAATAGACCTTCCAAAATGTGTGCGCGGGCACGGGCGGCTTTGAGTTCAAACTGGCTGCGACGGATTACCACGAGTTGGCGGTGCCGCACGTACTCCAACAAAATGGTTTTAATATTCATGAGTTGGGGCGTGCCCTCGGCATTGAGCGCAACCATGTTCATCGGGAAGCTGGTCTGCAGTTCAGTGTGTTTGTAGAGGTTGTTGAGGACTGCTTTTGGTTTGGAATCTTTTTTGAGTTCGATCACCACACGCAAACCTTCGCGGTCGGACTCATCGCGCAGATCGCTGATGCCAATAATCTTTTTGTCGCGCACAAGCTGTGCAATTTTGGCAACCAACTTTGCCTTATTTACCTGATACGGTAATTGAGTGACGATGATCTGGAACTTTCCACTCTTGGTTTCTTCGATCGCTGCAACGGCGCGGATCACGACTTTTCCTTTTCCTGTGGCGTATCCCTCTTTAATCGCTGCCCAGTCATAAATAATTCCGCCAGTTGGGAAGTCCGGACCTTGAATATGTTCCATGAGATCATCAATTGTTGCTTCGGACTGAAACATGCCTGCCAACAATTTGGGTTCGGCGGTTTGGAGGTCAAGGTCTTTAGTTTCTTTTGTTTTGAGTACGGCCTCGGTTTTTCCAAGTTGAATAAGTTTGAGTACGGCATCCGAAACCTCGCGCATATTGTGCGTTGGAATCTTGGTGGCCATACCGACCGCGATACCCTCAGCACCCATGAGGAGCAAGTTTGGATATTTCGCGGGAAGAACGGTTGGTTCCTGTTGAGAGCCGTCGAAGTTATCAATAAAGCCGACGGTGTTTTTATCAATATCTGTGAGCAGTTCCTCGCTGATTTTCGAAAGACGGGCTTCGGTATACCGCATGGCTGCCGCGGTGTCGCCATCAACAGACCCAAAGTTTCCCTGCCCATCAATCAATTGATACCGCATGCTAAAGTCCTGCGCCAGACGAACAAGCGCGTCATACACCGCGGTGTCCCCGTGCGGGTGGTACTTACCCAAGACTTCTCCGACAATTCTTGCAGACTTTTTGTACGATGAGTTCCAGTGAATGCCCATCTCGCGCATCGCAAACAGAATGCGGCGGTGGACCGGCTTTAGTCCATCACGCACGTCCGGCAAGGCACGGGCCACGATCACACTCATCGCGTAATCAAGGTAAGACTTCTCCATCTCCTGGATGATAGGAGTCAGGCGCATGGTCCCAAACTCGGTTTGCACGTGCTCATGCACAGGCTGTTCCGGGCGGGTTTGATCTGCTGGTGGTGTTTGTGTGTTGTCGGACATAGTAGAGTTTTAGACAGTTACAACTTTTCTATTTCGTTCAGTGTCTATGATAAGTCCTGCCATATTTCTCCTACTTCTTCTTTCCCTTTTTCTCCTTCTTCACTTCCCCACTCTTGTGGTCAGCGTGGTCTTTGCATTCCTCGCACTCGTCACCACATTCTCCGCAGCACTCGTCACCACCTCCGCCACAGCAACACTCGCACTCCTCTTCTCCAACATATGACTCCTCAACTTCTTTTTCCGCGGCAGCGCGGCCTTTAAAGTCGTGCGTCTTCACAAACTTTCCCGGCTCCAACTCTTTGTAGTGATCGAAGAAATGCTTGATGAGATCTTTGATGTGTTGTGGAACATCATCAATGGACTCCCAAGTTCCATACAACGGATCAACTTTTTTATCTGGCACAGCGAGCACTTTTGTATCAATACCCCCTTCGTCTTCCATTTCCAACATACCGATGATGTGACCCTTGATGCCAACGCCTGGAACAATGCCCTGGCTGGAAAGCACAAGCACGTCAACAGGATCGCCATCTTTACCTTTGGTTCCCATGATGTATCCGTAGTTCGTGGGATATGTCATCTGTGTATGCAGGAAGCGGTCGGCCATAAGTATGCCAGTTTCTTCGTCCACCTCATACTTCACCGAACTTCCCGCGGGAATCTCGATGTAAAACACGAGTTTTTTAAGATCGAACGACATGACACCTCCTTTGTCCTAGATATCTAGGTTTGCTAACTTTGCTCTGCTTTGAATAAACTTTTTGCGTGGCGGAACATCCTCCCCCATCAGCGTAGTAAACACCACATCCGCTTTTTCAACATCCTCAACAGTAACTTTTTTTAATATGCGCGTTTTGGGATTCATCGTAGTTTCCCAGAGCTGTTCAGGGTTCATTTCTCCAAGACCTTTGTACCGCTGAACATTGACAACCGCACGTGTGTCATCTTTTTTGAACTTGGCAATCATATCATCGCGCTCCTGTTCGGAGTACACATATGACGTGTCTTTTTTGGTCCACACTTTGAAGAGCGGCGGCAAGGCAATATACAGATACCCGTTCTTGACCACATCAGGAAGATGGCGGAAAAAGAACGTAAGCGCGAGGGTAGTAATATGCTCACCATCAACGTCGGCATCGTTCATGAGAACGACGCGGTGATACCGGAGCTTTTTCTCGTCAAACGTGTCACCAATGCCGGTTCCTAGCGCAATAATGAGATTTTTGAGTTCTTCAAAATCAATAATTTTGTCAAGGCGGGCACGTTCGGTATTCAAAATTTTTCCGCGCAGCGGGAAAATAGCCTGGAAACGACGGTCACGGCCTTGTTTGGCACTGTTGTGGACAAATATACCAGCCGCAAGCGCAAAGTTATGCGTTTCGGGAACTTCAAGGTCATAGACATCCATTTTTTCAAGTACTTTTTCAATACGGATTATTTTATGATTGTAGTGAAGCGCGGTTTCAATAAAACGATGTGTATCACCCTCAAAAAAACGATCAATCAACGTATCTACTGATAATACATTCGTTTGCCGCTCAGACACTCTTTTTTCTTCATACTCGGCCAACGATCCACCTTCTTCAAGAATACGTTTGAAGAATTGCAAGGAATGCATGTAATATGCTTTGTTATATGCAAGCTTTCTTTTTGTTCGGAACTCTTGTGTCCATTGATGACTTGTTTTTTCTGCGCGCCATTGCCGCAATTCAGGATTTTTCCATTGTTCGATTGCCTGCTCGGAAAGTTCATTCCTCTGATCTTGGTTTTCAAAGAAAAACTGTTTTACACGCTCGGATTGCTTTGCTCGATTTTGTTCAACAGACCAATAAACTTTTTGTGCATTGTTGAGCCGATCAAGAGTTTTTTCTCGGTAATACGTATCATTTTCATAGAAGTGAAGGTATGCGCGTTTCATAAACTCTTTGTATGCCGAACTCTGCCATTGTTTTTTAGCATTGCGACTAAAAAGTTCTCTTTTTTCTAAGCTTTTTTGACGTGCTTTATACCTAAACACATCTGTTCTCTTTGCTTCTGCGGATTTTATTTTCACATCTGGACGATGTAATGTTTTTGACAGGTGATGATAATGAATTTTCATGTGCGTATCGTACGACACTCTTTGAATGTTTGTTGGATTATTGTTGAGTTTATTAAAATCAACGTGGTGTCTGTGTTTTCCAGACGAACAGCCATATATGTCGTTTGAGAGATTGTATATATCTGACAAGACGTGTGTATACATCCATCGCTTTTCTTTTGGATCCAGAACCATTTCGTACCCATCGAGTCCGCTTTTGTTTTTGTTTTTAGATGAGAGTTTTCTATAAAGAGGGGCTAGATTGTGTTCTGGTGTAAGCTTTTCAGCGGCAACATATGTTCCATCAACAAGTCTAAAAGGATGGTCGGGTGTGCACATCAATTCTTCATTGTTGTCTAAAATGATTTTAATCACTTTTGCTTTTTTCTTTGTTAATCGGGCATGAATGATTGGTGTTATTCCAATGTGTCCATTATTTTGCATGGTATAACAAAAATTCTTTTTTCCGTCATGTTCCTCTTTTATGAGTTCGATAAAAGATAAATTTCTGCTATCAGTCAATGCAATTTTCGTTTCTCCCCCCCAACATCCGCCGGCGGAATCTCCTTCCACAATGAAAATTTCTGATTTTGCAGGATCATTTTCTTGGCAGTCTGCCAACTTACCCGGTAACGTCGAGCCCTCCAACGCGCCTTTACGGATAACCGCGTCTTTTGCCGCACGCGCCGCTAACCGTGCCCGTGCCGCCAACAATACTTTTTCGAGCAGCGTCCGTGCTTCACGCGGATGTTCCTCAAGATACATGTCTAATTTATCTTTCACAATTTGATACACCGCGGACTGTGCTTCGGCGTTGTTCAACTTTGCCTTGGTTTGTGACTCAAACTGAATTTCATTGGTCGACATTTTTACAAACACAACCGCGGTCAAGCCTTCGCGAAGGTCTTCGGACGTGAAACTATCTTTTTCCTCTTTAATCAACCCATTTTTTGTCGCGTAGTCTTTGAGCGACTTATTCAACGCCATCCGGAAGCCGGTCAAGTGTGTACCGCCGTCCGGGGTGTAAATGACGTTGGCGTAACAGTGGATGTTCTCGGCATATGTGTCGTTGTACTGAAGCGCTACTTCAACACCGATTGGGTATTTTTCCGATTCGTACGTTCCTTCAACATAAATGACGGAATGAAGGGGTTTTTTCGCATTATTTAAATGTGCAACCAAAGATCGAATCCCGCTTTCGAAGTAGTAATGCCGTTCGGTACCGGACTCTTCGTTCATAAACCGGAAGTACAACCCGGCCATGAGATACGCGCGGTCGCGGATAAGGTCCTCGATTATTTCTGCATCGAACTTTGTTGTCGAAAAGATCGTATTGTCCGGAATGAAGTCTACCAATGTACCACTTTTATATGTTACGAAGTACTTTGACTGTAAAGGAAATAGTTCTTTTACTTTTGATTCACTTATTTCCTTTACGGATGCTTTTGGTATACCTATGCTATATTCCTGAAAGTAGTACTTCCCTACGCGCTTGATAACGACACGCAACTGTTTAGATAACGCATTTACCGCTGACGCGCCAACGCCGTGCAACCCTCCGGACGCTTTGTAGGCTTTCTCATCAAACTTGCCGCCAGCGTGCAGTTTTGTCATCACAACCTCAAGCGCGGAAACGCCGGACGGATGTTTTTCAACAGGAATACCACGGCCATCATCGGTCACCGTAATGTGTCCGTCTTTCATCAAATACACATGCACTTGTTTTGCAAAACCGGCAATCGCTTCATCCACCGCGTTGTCCATAATTTCTTTGACGAGATGGTGAAGGCCGTGCGTGTCAGTAGAGCCAATGTACATGCCCGGGCGCTTGCGGACCGGCTCGAGCCCCTCGAGTACACGGATATCGCTCGCGGAGTAATCTTTTTTAGCTTGTGTGACAGAGTTTGATGACATACGTGTGTAAACGAGTCCGTGTAATGCCGAGAAATCGGCGTTTTGGCCTCGGGATTGATACACTCTAAACGAAATATTCGGGTTTTGCAAGTGTGAAGAATAGTGATTCCATTGCCAGCCGTACGTTGATATTGCGCTTAAGATCGCGCAGAACAGCAGCTAGTTTTTGAACACGCCGTACGCGGTTTGAATGCGAGGTTTTTTCAAGTTCAACCTTTTCTTTATGCAGAAGTGTTGTGCAAAATATGACGGCTTCGGCGCGGTCCTTTAGCAGTTCTGCGTGGTGAATAGACTCAGAAATAGTTTTTGGCAAAGAAGTTTCTGTATGCGGCGATGTTTTAGTTTCCCCCACTCCATCGTGTATGTTGGGTCGCACAATCAAACATCGTGACCGGATCGTTGGAAGCAAGCTAAACTCCTGTTCCGCGACAAGAATAATGCGCGTATGCGCCGGTGGCTCCTCCAACGTTTTCAACAATGCATTTTGAGCCTCATGTTTAAGCGAGTCGGCATGGAGAAACACGGCATATTTTTCATGTTCCTGGAATGGTTTTTTCTGCATGTCACCAATCGATTGGCGGACTCCGGCGATACCAAGCGGCTCGTCTTTTCCATACCACAGCACATCGGGATGTGCATCGAGTGGGCGGAAAGGAATGTATGGCGCAAAAATTTCACTCAAAACTTTGGCTGATGTTTCAGCATCAAGAGTGGTGTCGGGCAGTGTTGGCAGAATGAGAAGAAGCGGTTGGTCGTTCATATAGTGTTCTGCATATCGAGAATTACGGGGCAAGCATTCGCGGTTTTGTGCTACTATGAATCTTAGTATGGAGCCTGCCCGACAGCAACAGACGGTTTCGTCTATCCCACAAAACCCACCAATAGGTGCACAAACACCTCCGGTTGTTGTGCCGTCCGCGGAACCCACGTTGTCCGTAGAATCCGCATCGCCTGTAGAACCAGCGGTCCCCGTAGAATTGTCACAAAACACGTCGTCTTCGATCCCTGTTTTACTTAAAACTTCTGGACAATCTTCGGTGCAGTCCCCGAGTTCTGTAGAGCCTTCGGTCTCCGCGCGACCTTCGAGTTCCAAACAACCTTCAATTTTTACACAGTCCTCAACTGCCCCACAGTCTGTTCTCGATGTTCTTTTGCAGGCCAAAGACATTTCTCAAGATCAATACGATGCTGTTTCACTCGATCACATCAATACGGGTCGTCCGGTTGAAACAATTTTGGAAGAAAAAAAATTAGTATCCGAAGAAATATTAACGAAAGCAAAGGCGGCGTTTTACAACGTGCCGTATGTCGCACTTGCAGAGGTGGGGGTGTTTCCAGAAGCGTTGGAGTACGTGCAGGAACAACTTGCGCGTCGATACCACATGATTCCGTTTGCGATCAACACGCAAAGCAACACGCTTTCGGTTGCGTTTGCGAATCCACTCGACCTGAGCGCAATCGATTTTCTTGAGAAAAAAACCGGCTTGCGTGTACTTGCGTACTACTCAACGCCCTCCGATATTGAGCGGTCCATCGCGGAGCGGTACGCGCAAACGTTATCGCAGGAAGTCACCGCGGCGATGCGGGAAACAGAAACGGACAACGCGGTTAAAGTCAAGACATTTGACGCCAAAAACTTGGGTGAAGTGATCCGCGAAGCGCCAATCGCCAAAATTGTGGAGACGATTTTAACGTTTGCCATTAAGGCGCGTGCGTCCGACGTGCATATCGAGCCGCAAGAAGATAAAACGCGCGTGCGGTACCGCATTGACGGTATTTTGCACGAAAAGCTCATTCTGCCAAAAACTGTACAAGATGCGGTGGTTTCGCGCATTAAAATTCTTTCGGGACTAAAGATCGATGAAAAGCGCATTCCGCAGGATGGCCGGTTTACGTTCCGTGTTGAAAAAGAAGAAGTTGATCTGCGTATTTCCACTTTACCCACGGTGCACGGTGAAAAAATCGTGATGCGTCTTCTCAAAAAAACCGGCGGCGTGCCCACATTGCAAGAATTGGGTTTGCGTGGCTCAGGGTTAAAAGGTTTGGAGGCAGCCTCGATTGTCCCGCATGGCATTGTGTTGATTACCGGTCCAACGGGTTCTGGAAAAACAACAACCTTGTACTCGCTGTTACACAACATCAACACGCCAAAAGTCAACATTATGACGCTGGAAGATCCGGTCGAGTACCAGATGCCGGGAATTAATCAGGTGCAGATCAACCCACAGGCCGGTCTTACGTTTGCGTCGGGCTTGCGGTCGTTTTTGCGCCAGGACCCGAACATTATCATGGTGGGTGAAATCCGGGATAAAGAGACGGCGGAGTTGGCGATTCAGGCGTCACTCACGGGACACTTGGTGTTCTCTACCCTGCACACGAACTCAGCCGCTGGTGCACTCCCGCGTCTCCTCGACATGGAAGCGGAGCCCTTTTTGCTTGCGTCATCCATGACGTTGGTTATGGCTCAGCGTGTGCTTCGCAAAGTATGTGAGAACTGCAAAGAGGAGTACACGCCCGACCCCGTAGTGGTGAAAGATATTGAAACCGTTTTGGGTTCGCTGTTTACGGGATGGAAAACACAGAAAAAGAAAGAGGTGATTACGTTATTTAAGGGCAAGGGGTGCGAGGCATGTGGAAACAGCGGATATCAGGGGCGCGTTGGTATTTTTGAAGTGCTTATCGTAAACGAAAAAATTGGTAAGCTGATTTTGGAACGAAAGCCAGCAAGCGACATTGAACAACAAGCGATCCAAGACGGCATGATTTTAATGAAACAGGACGGATACTTAAAAGCACTCGAGGGTATTACGACGGTAGAGGAGGTTTTGCGTGTGGCGCAAGTCTAGAATGTAACGGAAGTCTGCGTTGTAAAGGAAAATTATGGATATACAAACACTTCTTGGCTATGTTGTTCAGCAAGGCGCATCGGACTTGCACTTGATTGCGAGTATGCCGCCCACGCTGCGCATGCACGGAGTGCTGATGGCGATTCCGCAGCTTCCCGCGTTGTCGAATGAGGAAATGCAGAATCTTATTGATCCCCTTCTCGCTCCCGAGCAAAAAGAGCAACTCAAAGTAAACATGGAAGTGGACTTGTCGTACCAATACGGCAAAGAAGGTCGCTTCCGCATCAACGTGTACCACCAAAGAGGCGTATTGGCCGCCGCGCTCCGGCTTATTCCATCAAAAATCAAAACGATTGAAGAGTTACACTTACCGGCCATTTGCCACGAACTCACAAAGCTCCGGCAAGGGCTCGTGCTCATCGTGGGTCCCACGGGTCACGGAAAATCCTCAACATTGGCCGCGATGATTGATGAAATTAATCAAACACGCTCAGAAAACATTTTAACCATTGAAGATCCAATCGAGTTTGTGTATCCTCCCGCGAAGTCCATGGTATCTCAGCGCGAACTCCACGCGGATACGCACAGTTGGGAAGTTGCGCTCAAGTCCGCGCTCCGCGAAGATCCCGACGTCGTGCTTGTGGGTGAGATGCGCGACTACGAAACAATCGCGGCAACGCTTACGGTGGCGGAAACCGGCCACTTAGTGTTTACCACGCTCCACACAAACTCTGCAGCACAAACCATTGACCGTATTATTGACGTGTTCCCGGCAACACAGCAGGCGCAGGTCCGCAGCCAGCTTGCTATGTCGTTGCAAGCCGTGGTGTCTCAGCGCCTTCTTCCTAACTTGCAGGGAGGACGGTCTGTCGCAACAGAAATACTGGTCGCGACATCGGCGGTGCGTAACTTGATCCGCGAAGGCAAAGCATTCCAGCTTGATAACGTCATTCAAACCTCCTTGGAGTTTGGCATGATGAGTCTTGAATCAAGCCTCGCACAACTTGTGCAGTCCGGCCAAATTACACTTGAAAAAGCGCAGGAGTACGCGATGAAGCAGGACGACCTCGCAAAGTTTATGGGAACAGGAAAGACTGTGGGCCAGTAAATCGGGTAAACCAGCGGGATACTTTCTTATGCCAATATTCACGTATAAAGTGAAACTTCAATCAGGGGAAACCGCAAAAGGAAAAGTTGAGGCGCAAAATGGCGCGCAGGCCGCCGCGCTCCTCAAAGAAAAAGGATTTTTCATTATCAGCGTTGAAGAAGCCTCGGGCGCGTTGTTTAAAAGCCTGCAAACCGCGCTCGATCATGTTACGCCAAAAGATATTGTGGGATTTACCCGCCAACTGTCCACCATGGTGACGGCGGGACTCACGTTAACAGAAGCGTTTGCGATTCTGGAACAGCAAAGCCGTCTTGTGATGCAAAAAGTGATTTCTGCGTTGCGACGTGACGTTGAAGGAGGCTCTTCGTTTGCTGATGCGCTTAAAAAACAGTCGAACCTTTTTTCTAAAGTATATATTGCGCTTGTCCGGTCTGGTGAGGCGGCCGGTGTGTTGGATCAAATTTTGAAACGGCTTGCCGATAGCTTGGAAAAACAGAGCGAGTTCGCGTCAAAAACCAAGGGTGCCCTTGTGTACCCCGTGATTGTCATAACGGCGATGGTGGCGGTTACGATCGTCATGATGGTGTTTGTAATTCCAAAGTTAACCGCGATGTATCAAGATTTTGGAGCAGAACTTCCCGGTGTGACAAAAGCGCTGATCTCGATGTCGAACTTTTTTACAAAGTATTGGTACGGCATGGTATTGACGATTGGCGGAACAATATATGGATTAAAGCGGTGGAAAAAAACGCCATACGGTGAGCAGATGATTGATGGGTGGATTCTCAAAGTTCCGGTATTTGGAACACTCAAAGTGAAAGTGATGATGGCCGATTTTACGCGTACAGTCTCATTATTGCTTGGCGCTGGTGTTTCTCTCCTTTCAACGTTACAGATTGTTGGAGAGTCGTTGGACAATGCAATGTACCGGCTAGCGCTTAAAGATGTTGCGGGCGATGTGGAAAAAGGTGTGTCGTTCGCAGAAGCACTATCACGGCGCGAGTTGTTTCCTCCGCTTGTGAGTCAAATGGCATCGGTTGGTGAGGAAACGGGAAAACTGGATGAAGTGTTGTTAAAAGTGTCCAGTTATTTTGAAACTGAAAGTGAGCAGGCAGTCAAAAATTTATCCACCGCGCTTGAACCACTCATTATGGTGTTTCTTGGAATTGGTGTTGGTTTTTTAATGATCGCAATCGTGATGCCGATTTATAACTTGACAAGCCAGTTCTAAGGTGTGTACAGTAAACTATATGTTGAAAAGACTGTTTGCCCAGGCCGGTTTCACGATGATCGAGTTGCTTGTTGTAATTGCCGTCATCGGTGTCCTTGCGGTTGCGGTCCTCTCCTCAATTAACCCCATTGAACAAATTAACAAAGGCCGTGACACGCGGACACGTTCCGACGCCGCGCAACTAATTAACGCGGTGGATCGCTTTTTTGCGACACAAGAAAAATATCCGTGGAATGATTCAACGTATGCGTGTGGAACTGGTGCAACGTGTGGCACGTTTACAACCACAACAGCAGATCCGGCGACGGAGTTTCCAACGGACGCGAGTTTTACGTCAGTGTGTACAGCAAATGGAACTGCTCCAGGCATAGGGATGTGTAAACTCGACTCGACTGGCGGAGCGTGGATGGATGCTTTGACGGGGACATCCGAAGTTAAGGCAGCGTTTACAAACAGAGTGAAGGCACAAACAACGTATGCAGTGTATGTGTACAAGGGTATTGGCACCGATGCAACGATGTTTGGATGTTTCAAACCTTCGGCAAAAGCGTTTCAATCCGAAGCAGTGAATGCGTGTAAGGATGCAAATATTGTGACAGGATGGGGCGGCGCGGCGAGCACTGTGGCAGTTGCCGCATGTCCGGGAACAGGGACAATTGGTACAGCAACCTACACCCAGAGCGCATTAAAGAACGAGCTCATCTGTCTCCCGTAATTTTCTTCTCGACACTGGTCATATGCGTCATCTTCAGGTAAACTAGCGGTATGCTTTCGTTCTCTCTCTTTCTTTTTTTATTCGGACTCATCATTGGAAGTTTTCTTGGCGTGATCATTGATCGGTCGGTTCATGGAGACTCGTTTATTTATGGCCGGTCAAAATGCCCCAAGTGCCGCAAAACAATCCGGTGGTATGACAACATTCCGCTCATTTCATTTTTCCTGTTACGAGGACGGTGCCGGAACTGTGGGAAGCAAATTTCATGGAGTTATCCTGTTATTGAAGGAATGACGGGGGCGTTATTCGTGTGGTGGTATGTCATCGGCGCGGCGGTGTTCAAACTCTCTACTCAACCGTTCACCATTCTTCAGCCCGCTTTCTGGCTCCTCGTCGGTATCGGTTTTCTTGTGGTGTTTTTTGCCGATTTTCTCTACGGCATTATTCCAAACGGCGCAGTATATGGCTTGACTGCGCTAGGAATTGCATACCGATTGGCACTTACGGGTATGAGCATCATGCGTCCGATTGATTTGCTGTTTTCACTTCTCGCGGCTATGGCAATGACGGTGTTTTTTCTCTTTTTATGGTGGATCACGAAAAAACGTGGTCTGGGGCTTGGTGATGTGAAGTTTGTGCTTCCGCTTGGATTGATTGTGGGGTGGCCAGCCATTCTTGTTGCGGTGTTTTTGGCGGATATTCTTGGCGCAGTCACCGGTCTTCTCCTCATTGCTGGGGGAAAGAAAAAATTCGGTCAAACCATTCCATTCGGTCCGTTTCTTGTTTTAGGCGGTGTACTCGCGTTGTTATTCAGCGACCACATTGTACAATGGTATGTGTCTTTACTGACGTAACACAATGAGAACACTTGTCCTTTTCTTCAAATATATTATCGGTGCAGTACTCGGAAGTATCGCGCTTTTTCTTTTGTTCCGTGAGGCCATACTTGTGTACACGGTGTTTGCTGTTGAGCAGGATCTTTCGTTTATCAAGCTTCTCGTGAAAGAAAGCAACACATATAGAGAGCAGTGTTTGCAAAAGTTTACTGACGTTACTGGTTCGAGTTCACTCGCGGGAATACAACTACGGTTTATTGATAGCACAACGTACAACGTAGAAGCAATTTGTTCATTCCACGACCGCGACCCCCTCCTGATTCGGTCCCGCACGCTTCCCCAGTTTGCAACCAAAGTTCCGGGAAGTTCTGGTGTGTTTTTATCCACAGAAACTTCATATAAAGGAAATTTTCAGATCGATATTTTTGGACGCAAACACACATTTGCCGTTGAGTACACACGCCAAACAACGAGTTCTTCCTCGACAGCACTCACTTCACAATCCCCCGCCACCTCGTGTTCTGGTTGGGGCTACACATGTTGCGATAGCATTACCGGAGTACCTTCCGGCAGCAGCCCCGGAACGCGTGCCATTGACTGCCCAACTTCCTGTTTTGCCCAGTGTTCTGACCGGCCGACCGTTCTCGCATTCCGTACCGATCCCCCCTCCGATCCAGCCACGCAAACGGTTGTTGTCCCGCAGTCCGCCCGCGTTGTAACTTTTTCCTATGCGATCGGTCTTTCTACAGGCAAGCCTGGAGAAGTCCAGATTGATTTTGGTGATGGAAAACAAGAGACGTCAGCAGAACTCCAGGGAACGTTCACACATGAATATACGTGTGCCGGGAGCTCGTGTACATTCCGCGCTGTCTTGAATGCAACTGACGACCGCGGCATATCATCACCCACATCCCGTGGAACACAAATAACGGTTATTGTGCAGTAACGCGCCTGTACACATATTTTTATTGACACCCATTGTTGATCAAGTCATACTTAAAACATGAAAAGACTCTCCATGGTACGCAGACTCACGGACGCGTCAAAAAAAGGATTTTCTCTTCTTGAACTGCTTGTTGTTATTTCTATTATTGCAATCTTGGTTGGCTTGAGCGCGGTGAGTTATAGTACCGCGCAGAAAAAAGCCCGCGATGCCCGGCGGCGCGGTGATATGCGCGCGATACAAGCGGCATATGAGCAGTACTATGCGGATCCAGTAAATAACTCAGCATACCCACCCAATTGTTCATCTTCATCGATCACCACATACGCACCAGGTGGGTGGCCAACAGACCCACAGAACTCAACGTCAAGCGGCCAGGTGTACACAACGTCATGTGATGCTGCAACATTTTGTTTTTGTTCGAAGTTGGAGTCGGGTACAGGAAACAGCGGTACTGCGGCAGACGCAACGTGTAGCGGGCTTGGCGTGGCAGATGGAAATGGCGCGTACCCGTATTTTTGTGTGAAGAATCAACAGTAAGAGTATGCAAAAAAAACATTCATCGTTTATGTCGCGTCTTGGATTCACCATGATTGAGTTGCTCGTTGCCGCAACCATTTTGGCGGTGTTGGCAGCGGTTGGCATGGTGAGCTACGCTTCGGCCAACCGGCGCGCGCGTGATGGCAAGCGCAAAGGTGATCTCGAACAGATGCGCTCGGCGTTAGAACTCTACCGGTCGGACAGCGCAGTATCTGGCGGGACATACTACACGTCTTCGGCAAGCCCATGGGATGCGGTCGTCACAACACTCAACACAAATGGCTACTTGAGTTCTCCCACCTTGACCGATCCAAAAAATCAGGCGCCGTATACCTATGTGTACACAACGTCTGACAGCGGGAAAACGTACCAGATTTGTGCCACACTGGAAGGAACTGGAACACCAGCATCGTACTGCTTAAATAACCCATAATGTATGACCCCTGCCCTTTTATCTTTCTTTCATCGCGTATCTGAAAAAATATCGAGCGCACTATCTAACGCAAACGGTTTTACTTTGATCGAGATGCTCATCGCAATCTCCGTGATGAGCCTGCTTGTTGGTGGGAGTATTGCAGGATACAACAAGTACAACACGCGCCAAATCGTGATTCAGGATGGAAAAATTTTGGCATCAACCCTGCGGACTGCGCAAACACGGGCACGTGTTGGGGACAAACCAACCGCGGGATGCACCCAATTGGATGGATACAGAGTGATTGGCACCGCTAACGCTTCCACATATGACTTGCGTGTTGTGTGTGATGGCGCGGATGCAGGAACGGTTTCAACAATCACATTGGCAATGGGCGTGGTCATTCAGCAATCATTTAATTTTTTGTTCCCTGTACTGTCGAGTGGGGTTGTGGGTGCGGCTGCAGCAGGAACAAACGTAGCGGTACAAAACAATGTCGTATCTGGAGGATACCGGTACACAATTTCAGTTTCCGCCAGTGGAGTTGTCTATGAAACAGGCATTACATCATTCTAAGCGGGGCTCGACCTTAATCGAGGTTATTATCGCAATTGCGGTGATCTCGATTGCGTTGGTGGCGATTGTTGCAAGTTCAGTCATGGTAGTTCGCAATCAGCGATACAGCACAGCTCAGCATCAAGCTACGGCATATACACAAGAGTCGCTTGAGTGGCTACGCAAAATGCGGGACACAGTAGGATGGGAAACATTTTTTGCTGATTTACAGGCGGATAATCCCGTTGCGCCCACGTATTGTTTAGATACTCTTCCTGCAACAACCGCGGCGTTTGAAAATTTAAGCTCATCGTCATGTGCGACGGTTATCACGGGCACAATATTTACACGCTCTGTACAGATCACGCTTTCCGCATCTGCTCCACAAACTGCAACAGCAATTTCCACAACATCTTGGGAAGATGGTGAGAAAACATTCCAAGTGCAAGCAACGCTTGTACTCACCGATCAGGAATGAGATGCTGAAAATATGCGGGTTACTTCTTTTACGCGTTCTGGATTTACGTTAATCGAACTTCTTGTAGTGATTACGATTTTTGGTTTTCTCCTTCTCACTGCTACGGGCCTGTTTTTTACGTTGTTTGTTGGACAAGATAAAACGTCTTCTGGCATTATTGTTAAACAACAGGGCGACTACGCGCTTTCACAAATGTTGACAATGATCCGCAGTGGCGCGGGCGTTGATTCGTGTACCGCTTCATCACTCGTTGTACGCAACCGTGACACCAAAACAACGCAGTTTTTTGTTGAGAACAGTAAAATTGCGTCAAATAGCGGTGTATACCTCACAAGCCAGGATCTTACCGTGACCAGCGGTCCAACATTTACGTGTACAAACGATGACGCGGGGCAGGTCTCACTTGTTTCAATAACATTTACCCTACGCAAAGGTGATCCCGCAGTGGACAAAGCGCGCGATGTTGTGACACAGGTTTTTACAGGAAGCGCAGGGTTGAGGAGCTACTAGCGGTAAAAATTGGAAGCGTGTTTTGCAAAGCGTTTGAATTCCCGATACAATGAATCTGCGGCTATATATCTCGAGGTTTTGTGATGCAAAAAACACGCGAACACAAGTTTGAACATCAACGCGGACAAGTTGCGCTTATCGTTCTTCTCATCATGACGGTGGGACTTACGCTTGGCGCTTCGCTTACTTCCCGGACGGTTATGGATGTGTCGCTTTCCCGCCAAGAACAAGAAGGGGGCCGAACGTTCCAGGCTGCGGAAAGTGGTATTGAAGACGCATTATCGCAGGATTTTTCAACACTTTTTCCCGGTGGTCAAACGACGTACTCCAACACACTATCACTTGAAGGGTCTGATGTTTCGTACAGCATCGAAAAAAAGGACACACTGGAAACACGCGTAGATGAAGGAGGTGTCGCGCAGATTGATGTGACGGGCGCGGTCAATGGAAACTCAATTACTATTCTTTGGGGAAAAGGATTGGGGTGTACCGATTCGGATAAATCGAAAAATGCTCCTTCTCTCGCAATCCGTGTGTATAACGTCAATGGCGGGACAACAACAGCAAGAAATCTGCGGTATGCGGCGTGTTCGTACACCGACGGCTTTTCTACAACCGGCGTCAGTGGTGACGCAACGAATGGATATACCGTTTCACTGGCATTGCAAACAAACGATAAAATTGTAAACATTCATCCACTGTATAACGATGCCGCAATTGCCGTACAAGGCGGAGGATGGACACTTCCAACGCAGTACTACTCTATTCAATCAACTGCAAGAAATACGGTGGGAAATGAAACAAAGGTAATTCAACTTTCACGGACCATTCCAGCAAATCCCTCTGTTTTAGATTTTGTGTTGTACTCAGGGGGAACGATTGTGAAGTAGGACGAGGAAAAAAGTGTGGAGTAAAAAAAGGAACTGCCCATGAAAAGTGCAATCGGAGTTGATCTTGGAACATACGCCATCAAGTGTGCGGAAGTTCAGCATATTGGTTCGAGCCTTCAGGTGGTGAAAGCGGTAAGTATGCCGAACCCCGTTGGAACCGTCATCCCTGCCCAGCAAAAGGATCGCGATGCGCTTATTTCAACACTGAAGCAGGTGTTTAAAGAGTATAAATTTCCATCACAAAATATCAGAATTGGACTGCCAGAGTCACTTGTTTCAACAAAAATTATCAGTATTCCCTCTCTTTCTGATGCGGAACTTGCATCGGCAATTGGATGGCAAGCCGAGCAGTATATTCCAATTCCAGCCGAGGATTTGCAGTTAGAGTACCAGGTATTGTACCGTCCGCCAAAACAACATGTGTCGGAACTCATGCGCGTGTTGTTGCTTGGAACATCAAAAAAAACGGTTGCAGCATTTTCAAGTATGTACGCGGATGCCCAACTTGAAGTGACATCAATGGAAACGCAGATGCTCGCGCTCTACAGACTTATGTCGATGGATACCGTTAACACAACAACGCTTGTTGTGCTCTTTGGAGCATCTTCCATGGATATGTTAACGGTGCACAACAAAGAACTTGCTTTTGTATATAGTTCACCCAACGCTGGCACGGTGTTAAGCCGGGCGGTGGAGCGGACACTTGGTTTGGACGCAGCGCAGTCCGAGTCATACAAACGAACCTATGGACTTGATCCCGCGCAGCTCGAAGGAAAAGTCGCGCAGGCGCTTGCCCCTGTATTTCAAGCATCATTAGTTGAAATACAGAAAGCGATGCAGTACTTTGCTGGTTCACACCAGGGGGCAGTGATTAAGCGCATTATGTTTGCCGGTGGATCAGCGAGTCTTTCTAATCTTATCCCAACCGTTGCCCAAGCAATTCCGGCCGAAGTAACGTTGCTAAATCCGTTTGCGTATGTTCCGCTTGCGCAAGGTATGAAAATTGCAGAACTTGATATTCCGTCGTACAGCATTGCGGTAAGTTTGGCAGCGGGAGGGATGTCGTAATGCCAGAAACTCCTGCCCCAACCAAAACTCTACAGCAGATCCCGTTGCCTACTGCATCACCGCAAGATACGAATCCCACCGCAACGCCTATTATAAAACCTGCCACAAACCCCGCTACGAACATGGATGTAAACTTTTTGCGTTCACAGCGCCGCATCATGAGTACGGTGACACAGAAAGATCAAACTATTGCGAAGTACACTTCGTATGGATTTGGCTTGTTCCTTTTTATTCTGTTTACCGTGATTGGTATTTCTTTTTACTTCACGTCAAAACAAAAGAACGTTGAGGCAAGAACGACCGCAATCACAAACGATGTGCGCTCGATGGCTGCGTTTGAAAAAGAGTACGTTATTTTTGTGCGGAAAATTAAGTTGCTGTACGCGTTTGATCAAAAACGCCAACTCAAACAGCGCACAACGTCGTTTTTTTACTCATTCGTGCCCAAAGAAGACGTGCTGATTGAAGCAAAAGTGGATGAGCAAAAAGGTGCGTTGGTATTCCAGATAGAAACGCCAGACGTGTTCCACGTGCTTGCCCTTTTAAAAGCAATGTACTCCTCAGATGTTACAGCGCAGGGATATGAAATGAAGGCTGATGCGTTAGATAGAAAACCAAATGGACGGTATGTCATATCGGGATCGCTCGCGTTCGCGAGCTTTTATTAAACGCGTTATAGAAGGAAAGTATGGACGTACAAGGCTCATTTTTGACAAGTAAATCGCTGATGCAGATCGTGCGCGAGCGGCGTTACCTTATTGCGTCGGCGCTTTCTTGGGTTGTCATGTTTACACTCACGTTTGCGGTACTCATTCCACGCATACAGGATATGATGAGTGCGAAACAAGTGTTGGATGATAAAATCGATATTCTTACAAAACTGCAAAACAAAGCAAACTTTTTACGCGCGTTTCAAGAGGAAGGATTTAAACAGCAAGACGTCCGCGTTGCGCGTATTTTGCCCACATCGAAACCATTTTTGACTTTATTGTCCGCTTTGGAGCAACTCTCAAGCGATAAAGGTGTAGTATTTTCCGGTCTAGATATTAACCCCGGCCCCATTTCCAGCCGAGAGGCAGAACCAACGGCTACAGCGGATCAACAAACAACGGGTAAAAGTACATCGCAAACAAACGACGTATTACAAAGTGTTGAGTTGGAGATGCGTACGCTTGGAACGGCAGAGAAACTCAATGGATTTTTGGAAGGTTTGGGGACAGTCGCGCCCGTTATTGATATCAGGACGTTCACACTTGTACCAAAAACGCTTGCGCAAAAGGATAAAACTCCAGCAGCAAGCGAGTCAGGCAAACTGTATGAAGCGCGGATCAAACTTTCGGTCATGTATGCCCCGCTTACAGCCCGTGTAGAAGCACTAAAACCGCTTCCCTCGCTCACGACTGATGAGCAGAAATACAGCGAAAATGATCTGGCAAAATACACAGTCTACGAGGCGACAACAATTCCCCCACAGCCCACAGATGGAACGCAAGGAAAAGAAAATCCATTCTCACTCTAAGTTAAACAGTTTCGTCTGTTGTAGACGATTGTCCGGAAACTTCTGGCTCTTTCACCAAAATACGGATGAGCCGATGCTCTTTCATTGCGCGAACTTTTGCAATAGACCGGATTGCTTGGATTGTGTTGCCAGCTTTGCCGATAATGCGGCCAATATCCGCCGCGTTCACAGAAATGGTATACACGTCTTCGCGCTCGCCAACCGTTTCCTCAACACCAACATCATCGGGAAAGTTCACAAGGTGGATAAGGATAAACTCAAGCAGATTTTTCATGATGATTATTTCGTCTTTGCCGGGATTTTTTCTGCAAACTGTCGTTTTGCAAGCGAAGCAACGGTTTCGGTTGGTTGCGCGCCTTTTTTCAGCCAGGCGTCATACTTCGCCTTATCAAGGAGTAGCTGTTTTGGTTTTGCGGAAGGATTGTAGTTTCCAATCAAATCAACGTATTTACCCGTGAGTTTGGATCGCTCTTCCACAACTACAATACGGTACAACGTTTGGTGTGTGCGCCCTGTTCTCATCAATTTAATTTTGACCATAAAATCCTTTAACGATAGAAGCCGAAGTGTATCATGTTTTTCCGAGTATCTCAAGAGCTTTTGTGGCGGCGGTCTGCTGCGCGTCCTGTTTTGTTTTGCCTTCTGCCGTCGCGATTTCTTTTCCTTTCACCTGTAAACTCACCTCAAAAAGACGCTGGTGTGCCGGCCCGTCCTCTTTTGTTACGATGTACACCGGCGGTTCTTCGTGCTGGGACTGCAAGTACTCCTGAAGCTTGCTTTTCGCGTCTTTATGCAGATTTTTACTCCGGATTCCCTCAAGTAATGGGTATAAGTGGGCGCGGAGGAATACATCAACCGTTTCAAACCCTTGGTCGAGGTATAACGCGCCAATGTACGCCTCAAAGGTGTTTGCCAACAATGCGGTATTCGTGCGCCCGCCCCCCTGAACTTCGCCCTTGCTCAAGATGAGACGCTGACCCATGCCCAACGATGCCGCCAGTTTTGCCAGAGTGGTTGTTTTAACCAACGAAGAGCGGTAGTTTGTGAGCGTTCCCTCGGGGTCCTGCGGGAAGTTCTCATAGAGGTACTTGGAGGCGGAAAGCTCGAGTACAGCATCGCCTAAGAACTCCAATCGCTCGTTGGACTCGGTGAAATCAGGAAATTCATTGAGTGCTGAACGATGCGTAAATGCTGTTTTTTCTAGCGCACTATCGTGAAGGGGCGGAAGTATATCCATGCGTCTATTATGACATGGCCGACTACGACATGACCAGTTCGTCTTCAACAAACGTGATGATGTCCTCAACCGTGACCATGTCTACCAATAGCGACTTTACCTGTTCTTTTGGGATCACCAGGTGAAATGGTGCCTGGAGGTTGGTCAAAATATTGGCAATATCGGGGAGTGACAACCCAAGGTCGTCACGCAGATCGGCGTGCGGCGTAATCTCCTTGGGATCAATGCCGACCGTTTCACTGCACACGGTTTGAATGGTTTTTAAAATGTCTTGCCTGTCCATACCTATTCTTTGTATTGCTTTTCAAAGGATGTGTCAAGCAGACTTTTCGTGTCTAGAGAGAGTCCTCTGTCAGGAGGACTTTTTTGTTGCAGTGCGGTGTGCGAGGATCGTAGCTAACACTCCGTTCACAAACGCGGGGCTTTTTTCCGCGCCATACTGTTTTGCAATCTCAACCGCCTCATCAATCACCACTTTTTCGGGAGTCTTGTTTTGAAGAAGCTCATGGATAGAAACGCGCAGAATGGCGAGATCAACTTTATTGATTTGGCTGATTGGCCATTCGGGAGCGGCTTCGGCGATAAGCGCGTCATATTTTGGGAGTTTTTTTGCGATAGCACTTAGGTTTGAATCTTTTTCTTTTGTTTCGTCTTGTGTTTCGGGAGAAAAGCTATATGCGAACGCTGCCCGCATTCTCGTGATGCGTTTTTGATGTCTGGGATCTGCGGAAGTTTTCACGGTGTGTGGCTACTTGGCCTGTTTCTTGCTTTTTGTTTCAGTTTTCTTGGCTTCTGATGCGGAGTATGTTCCACACGCTGGACATACGCGGTGGCTCAACTTCTTCGCGCCACAGTTCTGGCATGTTAGAAGATGCTCAACTTCCTGCTTGATGTTTTTATATCGTCTTCCGCCTCTTCCGGTGGAGTGACGACGCTTTGGTAGTGGTCCCATGAGGGGTATTCTACCTGGAAGTTTGAAAATTTGCAATTCACATATTATGGAATCTGTCTTTGTACTATAAGTGATATAATGCGCTTTAGATCAATATAAAATAGAGAAAGGAACATCCTATGCCATTACAGGAAGCCCAAGGAGTATGGATTGTTGAAGATGTAGAAGAGGTAGCGTTCAAAGCATTAGTACGAGAACTCGATTTAATATGTGTTCTTAGTGGAGGTCCGGGAGCCGTTATCGCTATAGGAAGCGCGGAAGCTGAAATTTTTAAAGGTCAAAAAGCGTATTGGATTGAGACACAAAGAGGAAAAGAGTCTTCATATCAAGAATTTTATCAGAAATGGTTAGCGTATCGGTTAGAGCAAGCGAAGCTACAACAAGCTCATGAAAAAGAAAATCCTCATAGACTAGTGGGACAATCACTTATCAGGATAGCTGATGGACAGAGCTTTACAGTTAAGAACGTTCTTCTTGATGATGCAATCAAACCCTTTGCCGATGGCATAAACACATACAATCACGTCATTATTTTTGAGAATGCTTCTGAGGGGAGAAAATATGGGGAGCTGCCTTCTTCAGCAATAACATATGAAGCGGTTGTAGAGTTTCTAGAAACAAAAGGATACCTGGTAGGGAAAAAGAAGTAGGGGGTAATGACCGTCAACAACTCCATATAAAGTACCCGTATGCTTTCTCCGCGCAACAATGGTCCCCGCGCCAAATCCAGCCCAAGGAGAAAGAAGAACAAAGTACTCTTCTCTTTTCGGACAACTTTCTCGCTCGCCAGGTGGTACGGGATACTGCAAAGCGTCTTTATTTGGGGTTGCCATACTTCCTCCATGTTTATTGACAGTATCTGAATTATATCAGAAGGCATTGATGTACAGAGTAATTTCACTTCTTATAGAGCGAGCGGTATACTTACTCCATGTTCCACTCGATAAAAAGACGGATTAGTATAGAGCTTTCACACTACCGTGCGTTGCACAAAGACACGCGGCACCTTCTATTGTCGTATTTTTTGTATCTCATGTCGTATCCGCTCATTGCAACATTTATGGATGCGTACTTGTGGAGAACTTCGGGGGGCATATGGTGGGTCATTATCTACAATTTGGGATATATTACCGGTTTGCCGATCGGGTTTTATCTCAACGGTTTCCTTCTGCGCAAAATTCATGTGCTACGGCTGTACTTTATTGGAGCAGTGCTCCAAGGGATCACCGCACTGAGCGTTGTATTTCTTGCCACGAAAACAGTGCAAGATATTGGAATGTTTGGATTACTATATGGTGTTGGCGGAGGACTGTACTGGGCAAACAAAAACTACTTGAGTTTAAAACTAACGCGCGGAACCAATAAAGTGTACTACAACAGTATCGAATCAAGTGTAGATTTAATGATTAACATCGTAGTCCCAGTACTTGCCGGGTGGTTTATCGCATTTGGAGACCATACTGAATGGTACGCGCATGAACTTTCATATAAAGTCGTGATGGTGGTGGGGTTGATATGCACGATTCTTGCTGGAGGAGTGCTTCAGAGTTCGACGATGCGTAACGAAACAGTGTATGGATTGGTAGTGAAACACGTTACGAGACGATGGTGGATCGTGCGTTTATTTCATATCCTATATAACCTCCAAGTAGGGATAGCACTCGCAATGGGAAGTGTGTTAATCCTGACCCTCATTGGCGGTGAAGGTGTCTTGGGGACATTGCAGGCGGTAACAGCGGGGCTTTCTGCGTTTATGCTCTATGTCATTGGGCGGAAAACGAGCCTTCGTCATTCGTGGATGTTTGTTGCGGTGGGAGCTGTGATTTTTGTCCTTGCATCAGGATTTCTCGCAAGCTGGTTTACTTGGTTTGGCGCATTCGTGTACACGCTTGCGTTTACGATTGTGTATGTACTCCAGTGGCCATCAAGTTACTCGGTTGTCATGGAAGTGATGGAGCAGGAAGCGGATGGTCCCGCTGACCAGTACGCGTATGTGTGCGACAATGAACTTTTTTTTAACATTGGGCGGTTGGGCGGAATACTCATCGTGATTGGACTTCTTGTGGCATTTTCCCAGAATACGGCTTTGCGGTGGGCGCCGTTGATCATCGCGTGCATTCAACTTTTTATGATATGGCCGATCAAGATGTTAGGTGAGATGGTAACGGAGAAAAAGAAGTAATTTCTTATTTTTTTCTATACACTGTAGAGTCTCCACACCACTCATTGATACACATTGCGCAAATCGGGTCCAAGGACAACTCAACTCCCTCTACAATTTTTTGTTTTTTGCCTGCACGAAAGTTACGAATATGTTGAGCATATCCATCTCTCATTGCCTCGCGAACATCAGGATGTTGAAGCGTTTGATATTTGGGATTTCTATCAATCCCACGGATCCAATCTTCAGCCAATTCTTCAGGAGTTTTGTTGCTCAAACACTTCGCAGTGATACGGAATTTTAAATGATGTTCGCGGATGTAAAACGTTCCATTTTCTACCATGGGGTGATTATATCAAGAAATTTCTTGATCAATCGCCTTTTTACACTCCTGAATGAGTTCCGTGTCAAACCAACTGGCAAACTTAAGCGTGTTCCACCCATGTTGTTGTGTTCCAAGCAGCTCTCCGCTTCCCCGCAGTTTGAGATCGAGTTCCGCGAGTTCGTTCCCATTGTCATGTGTTTCCAAAATCCGCAATCGCTTTGTTTCGCCAATCCCTTCACTGGTAAATAAAAGACAAAATGCCTCTTGCCCCGCTCTACCTACGCGTCCGCGAAGCTGGTGGAGTTGAGCCAGGCCGAACCGTTCAGCGCCTTCGATAATCATGATTGATGCATTGGGAATATCGACACCGACTTCAATGATTGGTGTGGAAACAAGAATATCGATTTTACCGTCACGCATGTTTGTAAAAATGGTGTCGCGTTTTTCTTTCGGTGTTTTTCCATGAAGCAGAGCAATGTTGAAATCAGCAAAAATTTTACGAATCGTTTCGTATTCTTTCTCTGCCGCTTTAATTGATGAAAGTGTTTCTTTTTCCGATTCCTGAATGAAGGGGCACACGATAAATACTTGAATATGATCGTTGAGTATCTTCTTTTTGATCCGCTCGTATGTTTGTGCGCGGTTTGCGGGAGCGATCACTTTTGTTGTTGTGTGTTTGCGTTTTTCTGGAATTTCTTCGATGTAACTTACCTCACGGTCGGCAAACACGGTATATGCGACGGTCCGCGGGATTGGCGTTGCGGTCATCGTAATCAAATGTGGTTTTTTTATTGCACTCCAAAATGTGTCGCGTTGTTCCACGCCAAATCGGTGTTCTTCATCAATGACAACAACCGCGGGCTTTAGTGTTTTTGCGTGTTGAAATAACGCGTGTGTACCGATGTACACAATCCCCCCAGTTTTAGCGCGTTTTTCTTTGAGCGGATGATCTGCAGTAATGAGTTGTGTAGAAACGCCAAGTTTTTTGAAGATGGGTTCCAGAGTATGGAGATGTTGATGCGCGACAATATGCGTTGGCGCGATAAAGATAGCATCTGTTCCTTGTTTGACCGCACAATAGAGCGCGAACGCCGCAACAACCGTTTTCCCCGACCCCACCTCTCCCTGAATCAACCGGTTGCTGGGATATGGTTGCACAAGATCGCGCGAAAGATCTTCAAGTGCGTGTATTTGTGAAATTGACAATGTAAACGGAAGCGTGTGCTCAAACGTAAGCCGGTCGTTTTCCGTAATATGCAGTACGTTCGGAACTTTTATCATATGAAGTGCTTTTTGCCGCTCCTTTGCTTGTTGCAAAAGCGTAAACACCTCTTGAAACGCGAGACGCCGTTTATATGTTTCAACATTGGTATCGTCTTCTGGAAAATGGATAAGCCGTAGTGTTTGATCAAAAGACGGCAAATGATGGGCCGCGCGGAAATCAGCAGAAAACACATCGGGGATGTTGGGCGTGTGGTGCAAAACGCGCGAAACAATAGTGCGGATCACGCGCGAAGAAAGATCCTCGGTTTCGGGATACACGGGAACGCGCCGGCTGCTGTGGAGGTACTCATCTTTTTCTACGTCTTCCAGTGTTGGATTTTGCAACGTCATTTTTTTGGAAAATGTGTTGACAACAACTTTCCCGCTAAACATTTTTTGTGTTCCCTTTTTCAACACGGTCATTACATATGGCTGATTGAACCACACAATATCGAACGAACCGGTAGTGTCTGCAATGCGTGCCTTTACAACAATAAGCCCCCGGCGTGTACGGAACTGTGTGATTGACGTAACTTCGGCGGCAATGCTTACCTGTTCCCCGAGTTTTGCGTGAGCTGAAAACTTTTTTGAAGTAGTTTCTCCGACTCCTTTTACTTCAGATATTGGTGAAGAAAGCGAGAGCATGGATGTATTGTAGAACATCTTGCATTCCCGCTCCTCTCGCCGTTACAATAGCGGGAGGCTTTTCATGACACCTTCTTCACTTATTTTGCAATTTTACACCATTGGTGCGGTAAAAATCGATTTCAATAAAGGGTGGATACTGAAGGATGGTTCATGGTCACCAATTTATATAAACCTTCGCGCACTTCAGTCATTTCCCCTAGTACTCAAAGACATTGCAAACATGATGTACGTGCTCGCAAAAAAACAAAAACTCCACTACGACCTCGTTGCAGGTATTCCGCTTGGGGCTTTTCCGCTTGGCGTTGCATTTTCACTTATATCGAACACTCCGCATATTTTGCCGCGGATGCAAAGCAAAAAACATGGACTTGGAGTCAAAGTGGATGGGGTCTTCTCTAAAAATCAAAAAGTTCTTGTAATTGACGATTTAATCACTGCGGCTACGAGTAAACTTGAAGCGATTGATGAACTAAAAGCGGTTGGGCTACGTGTATCCGATGTTGTTGTTGTCCTCGACCGCGAGCAGGGAGGAAAAAAAGAACTTGCGAAGCACGGCATTGCGCTTCATCCGCTGTGTACATTAAAAGAACTTCTCAGAGTACTCGTTACAAAGAAAAAAATCACGAAAACAGTTGAAAAAAAACTGCTTGAATACTTGGAACACGTATGACAGCGATGCAGCGCATTGAACGGCGAATGAAAAAAGCACATTCTTTGCTTTGTGTTGGTCTCGATCCTGACCTTCAATCAATGCCGAAAAAATTTCATTCATCAAAGACCCCTCTTTTTGATTTTAATGTGATGGTGATTAGTGCGACACATCACTATGTTTGTGCATATAAACTGAACAGCGCATTTTATGAAGCATTCGGTGCGCATGGAATACAACAACTGCACGACACATGCGCATTTCTCCATAAAAAACATCCGGATATCCCGATCATTTTGGACGCAAAACGCGGTGACATTGATTCAACAAACGCAGGTTCTGTGAAGTTTGCGTTTGAGTATCTTGGTGTAGATGCAATTACACTCAATCCATATTTGGGTAAACAGGCTCTGCAGCCTTTTTTAGAGAGAAAAGATAAAGCGTGTATTGTGTTGTGCCGAACATCAAATCCTGGCGCCGGCGAGTTTCAGGATGTCTATGGTATGCGCAACGGATCATTGTATCTTCGCGTTGCTCGAAATGTAGCAAAACGCTGGAATACCAACAAAAACTGTATGCTTGTTGTTGGTGCAACGTACCCGAGCGAACTTGAAAAAGTGCGGAACATCGTTGGAGACATGATGATTCTCGTTCCGGGAGTTGGTGCGCAGGGTGGAAATCTTCAACGCATACTTCACGCGGGATTAAATGCAAAGAAAAACGGATTGATCATGACAATATCAAGAGCAATCATATATGTGGGAGATCAAAAACATATTGAGAATGCCACACAACAATACTACGCACATATTGAGGAATTACGGCATGCCAAGAAACAATGATTTTGAGCGAGCAGAGCAACTTTTGCAGAATGTCTACACTATATGGATTGAAAAATCTTCCCGATTAAAAAAACAAAAATCCCTGCGCAAGCCCGCTTAAAATCATCGTAAGTGCAACGATAATAAAGATAATCAATGCAATGCGTCTGCCTTTTTTAGAGTACATAGTTAGATTTTAAATATTCCCCTTTTTCCGTACTTTACAGTAGACGAATTTGGAACAACCTCTGGAATTTGCGAAGGATCTATATATTTTTTATTATCAATGCTAAAACCGCCTTGTTCTATTGTTCTCCTGGCTTCGGTTTTACTTTGCGGGATGGCTGTTCCCATTGCGTAATCAAGAACAGTTGCAGAAGAGTTTAGTGGAGGATTTGGGAGCTTTAAAAGATGTTCAGGCGTCTCTTTGTTCTGCACCGTTTTTTCAAAAAATTCATGCGCGTATTTTGCCGCCGCTTCCCCATTGAGCATCGCGGTGATCGTGAGCGCGAGTTTCTTTTTAAGCTCTATCGGATTCACCGAACCATCGGCCAACTGTTTGCGGATCGTGGCAATCTCAGCAGAAGGAACGTCGGTGAGCAACTCAAAGTACTCGGGAATGACGGCGTCAACAATTGACATGAGCTTGCCAAACATATTTTCCGGCGTTTCCATGAGTGAGATAAAGTTGCCAAGCGACTTGCCCATTTTGTTGCCGTCACTCCCAACAAGCAGTTTGCACGACAGCACAAACTTGTCTCGGTGATTCATGACTTCCTGCAGATGCCGGCCAACTAACATGTTAAACGTTTGGTCATTGCCGCCAATTTCCAAGTCCACATCCATCACAACAGAGTCGTACCCTTGTAAAAGAGGGTAAATGAGTTCATGCGTAAAAATGGGTAACCCTTTTTTGATGCGTTCCTGGAACATATCGCGTTCCAACAGTTGCTGGACGGTAGTTGTAGCCAACAACTTTACGATTTGCGGAAACGTCAGTTTGTCGAGCCAGTCGCCATTGCGCCTAATCTCAATCGTGTCAAAGTTCAATACTTTTGATGCCTGCGCTTTCCATGTTTTGAAGTGTTCCTCGATCTGCTCTTCTGTGAGCATAGGACGGGTTTTATCTTTTCCGGTTGGATCGCCAATTTTGACGGTGCCGTTTCCAATGAGCAAAATGACATTGTGGCCCAGGTCGGCAAACTGCTGAAGCTTGCGCAACACAACAGAATGACCGAGATGGAGTTGGTTACCGGTCGGGTCAATTCCAAGGTACAACGTGATTTTTTTCTTTCCCATAAGCGCGGCGAGCCCATCCGCAGACGGCAAAACCTGCTCAACCCCACGGGATAGAACTTCATCAATAGTGTATGGTGTGCGATGCATAGCTCCTCTTGTCTGATTCTACACTATACGGATATACTATTTCCATGAATCCCTGGCACTCACTTTGGCAAAGGCGCCGCAGTTCCCGTTTACATTTTGGTGGTCCATCACTTTTTAGCCGTTCTTTTGGTGGGGCTGGGATTTTTGGCAAGTGGGGAAAACGCGGCTGGAACAAAGCAAAATTTTTCCGCATTCTTGCGCTTTCGCTCTTTGGCCTCACCGTAGGCGGTATTCTTATTTTTTTCGTTGCGTTTGCCTGGTACGCGCGCACGCTTCCCACTCCAGATAGCGTAGTGCGGCAAAAAGGCTTTAGCACCCGCATATATGACCGCAATAGCAATCTGTTGTATGACCTATACTCCAACGAACGCCGCATTCCTGTAACATTTGACCAGATTCCACCATATTTGCGTGAAGCAACCGTGGCAATTGAAGACAAGGATTTTTACAAACACGCCGGCGTTGATCCACTCACGCCACTCCGTATTGTCTGGAACATTATTGTGAAGCAGCGCGTTGTCGGCGGCTCTACGCTTACGCAACAGTTAGTCAAAACCGTATTATTGAGTTCCGAGCGCACGATTACACGAAAGTTTAAAGAATTTGTGTTGTCGCTTGCGATTGAGAAGCGGTTTAGCAAAGACCAGATTTTGCTGATGTACTTGAACGAAGCACCGTATGGCGGTACCGCGGCGGGAGTCGGCGCGGCGTCCGAAGTATACTTCAGCAAACCCGTGAAAGATTTAACGCTGGTGGAGTCCGCGATTTTAGCAGGATTGCCCCAACGGCCAAGTTCGTACTCTCCGTTTATCGGAAAAAATGACACCGACGGCACCCCGCTTTGGCGGGTCCGCGCAAAAGGTGTATTACGGCGTATGCGTGAAGATGGATACATCACCACAGGCCTGGAAAAAGAGGCGGTTGCGCAGTTGCCGTACATCCAGTTCCAAAAGCAAACCTCGTTGATTAAGGCGCCGCATTTTGTGTTTTACGTCAAGTCGCTATTGGAAGATATGTATGGACCGGATGTTGTTGATCAAGGCGGTTTGAAGGTGACGACAACGCTGGACCTGCCGTTCCAGGAAAAAGCGCAGCAGATTGTGAAGGATGAAATTGATAAGGTTGAAAAGTTTCACATTACGAACGGTTCGGCGGTGGTGATGGATCCAAACACGGGTGAGATTTTAGCGATGGTGGGGAGCAAAGACTTTTTTGCGAAAGACTATGATGGGCAGTTCAACGTTGCGGTGGATGGTTTACGCCAGCCCGGGTCTTCGATTAAACCGGTTACCTACTTAACCGCTTTGCGCAAAGGATACACGCCAGCCTCGATGATTATGGACGCGCCAACAACATTCCCCGGCGGTGAAAATCTAAAAGATTACGAACCGCAAAACTACGATGGTAAGTTTCACGGGCCAGTATCCTTGCGCACGGCGCTGGCAAGCTCATTGAACCTTCCCGCGGTCAAGATGCTCGCATTGGTTGGAGTGAACACGATGTTGACGACTGCCAACGACATGGGATTTGCAACGCTCGCGCCAACGGTGGAAAACCAGCGGCGATTTGGGTTGTCCGTCACGCTGGGTGGCGGCGAGATTCATTTGATTGATACAGTAACCGCGTACAGCGCATTTGCCAATGGCGGCACACGCGTCCAGCCCATTTCTCTTTTAAAAGTTGAGGACCGCAACGGAAAAAAACTGTTCGAGCAAAAATCAGTAAAGGGGAAACAAGTGATGACACCAGAAGAAGCGTTTTTAATCAACCATATTTTGTCGGATAACTCGGCGCGCCAACTCACGTTCGGACCCAACTCGCTCTTGAACTTTAGCGAGAGGGCGGTTGCAGTCAAAACTGGTACCACAAACAACAGAAAAGATAACTGGACGATTGGATGGAGCCGGTCAACGATGGTTGGCGTATGGGTGGGCAACAACGACAACACGGAAATGACCAACGTCGCTTCGGGTGTAACAGGCGCCTCGCCGATTTGGCGCAAAATCATGAATGAAGCAATCGCGGAGGGGCGCAAAGTGGACGATTGGGCCGTTCCTCCTGGTGTAGAAGCTGTGCGGGTTGATGCCATTTCTGGGTATCCGGCGCACGATGGATACCCGGAGGTTGCGGACTATGTTCTGCCCGCAACGCTTCCCTCTTTGCCCGATCCCATTCACGCAAAAATCAAAACGTGCAAAGGTGAAGGAAACTTGGCAACCGATGTTGATATTCAACGCAATAACTATGATGAAAAAGAGTTTGTTGTGTTGAAAGAAACCGATCCTGTGAGCCGCGATGGCAAAAACCGGTGGCAGGATGGTATTGATACGTGGATCGGCTCACTCGCCGCCGATCAACAGGGGAAGTACCGTCCGCCAACGCAGCTGTGCAGCTCGAAAGATGAGGTATGGATCAATATGAAGAATCCGCAGGATCACACCGATATTCCAGGAACTTCTGTTTCGGTTGAGGTAGAAACAGTATCTGACGGCGACATTGATCACGTGGAAATTTGGGTGAACGGAGACAGGCGCGAAACACTGACCGGCAAGCCATATACCACAACAATATCATTGCCCGCGGGGCGGTACACGCTGTATGCCAAGAGCGTGCGTAAAGATGGAAAAACCGGCCAAACCGGCGATGTACGCATTGGAACCGGCGGAACACACTGGGAAGCTCCAGCGCCGACGCCCAGTCCAACTCCTACGCCGAGTCCAACACCCACGCCAAACCCAACGTAGGAAATACGACATTGTGCAATGTCAAGCAAGGCTTTGCTATTTAAGAAGGTTTTATATCAGGATAGTAGATAATTTTACGGTTGCGTTTATAAAGATCTCTTTGAACCCACACCATATACGGTCTATCACTTAATTCGAAAAATATTGCATATTCTTTTTTAAGATCTTGAGTATGTGGTATTGGCAGCTCTTCGTATGACGTAATACCCCATTGAGAACCCTTTTTTGGATCAGTATTACGCAAAAGTTTTTTAAGATATTGTTCAAATACTCTGGGAGTGAGAGAAAGTGATTTTACACGCTCGGCTCCTCGTAGCAAGAGAAGGAAAAGATCGGCATCTCTGCGTTTCTCCTCACTCTCAATTGCCGCTTGTTCTAACGCAAATCTTTCGGCGTCTTCTACTGTCATCTTCCTCCAATAATTTTAAGAGAATTGTATCAAGAAAAGCGAATATGTCAATGAAATTCCACTTTTTTATACAGCAGAATAACTCGCTCCCCGGGTCACACCATATTTTTGCACAACTCCACAGCGTATGAGGTAAACAACATCATGGAAAAGAGTTCTTTTGGGAATGGAAGGAAACCTTCTGGCGATTGTATCAAACGAGATAAATGAATGATCTTTAATGATCGCAAGCACCTCTTGCCTTCTAGGAGAAAGTAAAGAAGTGGGGGGCAGTTGTGGAACATTCACACTTTGTGCAAGCTCATCAATTGTCGTGTTGATTGCCCATAGTAAACCATCAAGCATAAATCGAACAAATTCTGAAACTTCCCGAGTATTTTTCTCAAGAAATGCATAATATGTATGCCGATGATGTTCAAGATATTCTTCGATGGGGAGTACGTGGTCGCCGAAAAGATGAAGTTTATAGAGGAGATATTGAAGAAGAACGCGCCCTGTTCTTCCGTTTCCATCAACAAAGGGGTGAATTTTTTCGAAATAATAATGCGAGCACAATGCATGGATAAGTGCAGACTCAAGATCGCGTTTTTCATTGATTTGTTTAAGAAAGATACGCAGCATCGTACGCATATCAGCGGGTGGAGGAGTAATGTATCGCGCCTGGCCATATTGGTCAAAGACTGCTGTTGTTTCTGTCCGAAATCCGGTTTTCCCCGGGAGATTATGGATGACTTTTCGATGAAGAGTAAGTATATCTTTGGGAGTGAGTTTGGATGGAAGTAAGGAAAGTGATTGGAGGCAATCTAAAATATTTACAACCTCTTGTTTTTTTTGTGACAGTGTTGGAGTAGAGTGATTAAATGTTTCCAAAGTAAGTGTGTTCCCCTCGATTCTTGCTGAAAAAAGGGAACTTTTCATGATGTTTCTACTCAGGATATGTGTGCGGATATGTTCTTGCGAAGGAAGTTGAAGAAGTACTCCCGCGCGTATACGAATCGTTTGGAGCATGTCTTGATAAAGATTTGGTGAAGGAGTGTGTGGATAACGTAACATTTACGCACATCTTGCCATATTTTTCCACATTTCGCAACATTGTGCCAAATTACTTCAAATGCTTCTTTGCCGCGTCTGTTACAACTCTCCCCTGCGGGGTGCGTTTCATAAAACCAATTTGAATGAGGTATGGCTCGATCACTTCTTCAATCGTTCCGGGGTCTTCATTCAGCGACGTGGCGAGTGTGGAAATGCCAACGGGTCCTCCGCCATGTTTCTCGATCATCATCACAAGGAGACGGCGGTCGTTATCATCAAGCCCCATGGTGTCAACTTTCAATAAATCGAGCGCTTTCTCGACCATTTCTTTGGTGATTTTTCCGTTGCCTTTGACCTGTGCGTAGTCGCGGATGCGTTTGAGCAGTTTCAATCCGATGCGCGGCGTACCGCGCGAGCGTTTGGAAATGGACTCGGCGCTGTCGGTATCAATGGGAACGCCAAGTTTTTTTGCCGCTTTTGTGATAATTTGCGCGAGGCGGTGAGGAAGATAGTAATCCAAGCGGTGTACCACACCAAACCGGTCGCGGAATGGGCCGGTAAGCAGTCCAAGGCGTGTTGTCGCCCCCACAAGCGTGAACTTTGGCAGATCGAGGCGGATGGTGTGTGCGGATGGTCCTTTGCCGATCACAATGTCCAGCGCGTAGTCTTCCATCGCGGGGTAGAGCGTTTCTTCGATCGCCTTTGGCAGGCGGTGAATTTCGTCAATAAATAAGACATCGAATGGTTCAAGGTTGGTTAAAATGGCTGCTAAATCCCCCACTTTTGAGAGCGCGGTGCCGGAAGTCATGCGGATGTTGCTTCCCATTTCTTTGGCGATCAAGTGCGAAAGTGTCGTTTTCCCCAGGCCTGGCGGGCCGTACAACAACGTGTGATCCATTGCCTCTTTGCGTTTTTTTGCGGCATCAATTGCGATGCGGAGTGATTCTTTAATATGGTCCTGCCCGTAAAAATCTTCCCATCTTGAGGCGCGCAGCGATGTAAACAGCAGTTCTTCCTCTGGCGATGCGGAAGAAAGCGTCGAAGCGGAGATGTTTTCTTTTGCAGATATTATTTTTTTCATATTTCTTTTCATAGATGCTTTCACGCGAACACTTTATGTACCAGACAAAATGTGTACAGATTGTTTAATAGCCTGTTGAATAGAAACTTCCTCTGGTTTTATCGCCCGTAGTGCTTTCGAAACTTCCATTTTTGAGTATCCAAGTGATTCGAGCGCGGCGCGGATGTCCGAAACGTGCGGTGTTTCGTCGCCCAATGCAAGATCCTCAATGCCGCCGAGTTTTGATTTGAGTTCAATAATAATCTTTTGCGCAACTTTCTTACCCACTCGTGAAAACGATGTGAAAAATGACACGTTATTTGTTTGAATCGCATCAACAATATCTGCAGAAGAGCCGTTTGTAATGGCTAAAGCGGTCTTTGGTCCTACCCCGGAAACACTCAACAATAGCTCAAACATGTACTTTTCTTCTCTGGTGAGAAAGCCAAATAACTGAAGCGCGTCCTCGCGTACATGGGTATGAATATGGAGTGTAGCCTCAGATTTGCCCACAAGAGCGTCAATCGTATGTGGCGCAACGTGAACGCCATACCCCACCCCACCGCACATCATAATGCATTCCTGCCCGGTGCAAAGCGGTTTTCCTGTGAGAAGCGCGATCATACAATGCCTTTCATCCGTCCCGAGTAGCTGTGGCAGAGCGCGACCGCGATCGCGTCCACCTCATCATCTAGTTTCGGGAGTTCTTTGCGTTTTGTCAACAGCTTCATCATACGCGCAATATCGGCTTTTGTTGCGTGGCCGTTTCCAGTGAGCGCCGACTTGATTTGGTTCGGCGTGTACTCAACTACAGGTATGGTATGTTGAATGACCACGCCCATGATGATGCCGCGCGCCTCACTTACCCGCATCGCGGTTTTAACATTTTTTGCAAAGAAAAGATTTTCAAGTGCGCATACGGTTGGATGGTACTCAGTAATAATTGTTTCGAGTCCAGCTTGTATTTGGGCATAGCGTACGTGCATATCCTCTGTTTTTTTTGTTTCCACATACCCACTTGCCAAAATATGGTGAACGCTACCGTCTTTATGAAGCACACACCATCCCATTCTGTCGTATCCGGGATCGATGCCAAGTATGATCTGCATAGTGAATACTATACTGCCCCAACAAACTGGGCGTGATGATGTTTTTGAACAGTTTCCGCGATTCTTTTCCGCATGGGCGCAACGTCTTCAGAAGTGATTTGTTTGTCTGGAAAACCGTATTTTAACGTAAATGTTACATTCTGTTTATACACACCTTTCACTTCAATTGATAAAAGTGCCTTTTCAGCTACTTTTATTGATTGAAGCACACGCGCAACTTCTGTTTTTTCTGGTAATGTAAGTGTCATATCCTCAATGATTGGGGTGAACTGTGAAATGGGTGCGTACTGAGGATTGCGTCGCGCGGCCGCAAGCAATACTGGCCAAATAAAATCTACTGCGGTATGGCCAGATGGAAGCAAACTTATCATTCCTGCGTCGTGTCTGTCAATTAAAATTTTTGCGGAGGCATCAGATGTTCGGACATACGTTACGCTTTCGGGCAAAATATATAGTTTTGCAAGCACCGCCTCAGCATATCCTTTGACTGTAAGGAATGGTTGTGTTGACGTAAGTGTAAGATGCAATTTTTCTTCCGGAATGTTGTGCCACCGCGGAGTGTATGTATTAGCAAGTTCGAACACGGACATGCTTGGGAGGTGCCGGTTTTGGTGAATAATCTCTTCGTGCGACGGAATAAGCGAACGGCGCAAGTATACGTGGTCGTCGTTCAGCGGATTTTGAATTTTCACATGGTCTTTCACGACGTATCCGGACTGTGCGGCAAGTTCTGCGCTAACGGTAGAGTACGTATAGATCTCCTGCCAGCCAAGTGCGGCTAAGAACAACTTCATCTCGTGCTCTTTGGCAAAGTTTGTTTCCTCAGGATACTGCGTGGGAATTGGCGTATCCATCAGCACGCTTGGCAGGTTGTGGTAGCCGTACATACGCGCGATTTCCTCGATTAAATCAACAGGGATTGTTAAGTCTGGCCGGAGCGTTGGAATAGTAACGATGAGCATGCCTTCTTCTACGCGGACAGAGCAGCCAAGCTGTTCCAAGATCGAAACTTGTGTTTTTTCCGGAATCTCGATGCCAAGGTATGTGCGGACTTTTGCAAGCGGGAGCGTAATCGTCGTGTTCTCCACTGGATGCGGATACAGGTCAAGAATCGGCGACTCCAGTTCCCCATCCGCGATTTCTTGGAATAGGTGAATCCCGCGGAGCATCGCGTCCATCACAAGATTGGGATCGAGCTGTTTTTCGTTTAACTGCGCTGCTTGTGTGCGGATTGCCAGCCCCATTGAGGTCTTGCGGATGCGGGTGGGATCAGCGTGTTCAATGAAAAACAAAATGCGCTTGGTGTTTTCTGTTACCACGCTGTTAGCGGTGCCCATAATCGCGATGAGATCAACAAGTTCTCCCTTGCCGTTGTCCGCGACAATATCACCGCCGGCCAACACGCGCGTTTTTCCGTCAAGTGTAGTGAGCTTTTCGCCCTTTTTAGAAGCCCGGATATTGAGCACCGAGCCAAGCCGGTCGGCATCAAACACGTGCGTTGGCTGGCCGATTTCCATCATCACATAGTTTGTGATATCAATGAGATTATTGAGTGACCGAATATCCACTTGTTCAAGTTTTGTACTCAACCATGACGGAGAATGATTTGTTTTCACGGACATGATGACCGCCGTTACACGCGGACACAATTTGTGATCAACTGAGATGCGGATGGGAAAATCTTTGCCATTCCGCACAATCTCATTTGTTTTTGGCACATACTTTGGAACGTCAACAAGCCTGGAACGCTTGCCCGCGTGGTTCAAAATCACCGCTCCCTCGCGCGCAATTCCACGGATCGATGCGGTATCCATGCGGTTGGTTGTTACTTCAATATCCAAAACGGGTTCATTGCGGACGGTTTCAATCCGCTCCACCGAAGGGCCGGAGAGCGAAACAAGCCGTTGGAACTCCTCCGCTTTTACAGCGGTACTCAGGTGATTTTTCAGCCAAGTGTATGGTACTTTAATGTTCATAGTATTGCGCGCGAAGCGCGCCTCCTAAAACGTGCTTTCTAAAACTGCTCCAAAAACCGCATATCTCCGCTATACAATAATCGGATATCATCGAGTTTCAATCCTTTGCGCAGGGTGTATGTGCGCTCAATGCCCCAGCCAAACGCAAAACCCGTGTATTTCTCGGGGTCAATATTGCCCGCTTTCAGTACATTGGGGTGGACCATGCCCGCTCCGCCTACTTCGTGCCAGCCGGACTTGCAGAATCGGCACTTTTCGCCATTTACGCGACCGGTTCCGTCGCAAATTGTGCATGAAAAATCTACTTCAAACGAAGGTTCAGTAAACATAAAGTGAAACGGGCGGATGCGTGACTTGGCTTTTGGACCGTAAAACTCGCGGGCAAAGTGGTCAATTGTGCCCTTCAAATGCTGAATCGTGATCCCTTTATCTACTACAAGCCCCTCAAATTGGTGGAACATCTCGGTGTGTGTAACATCGGCCTGCCGGCGGTAGCACCGCGCAATGTTAATCATGCGGATTGGCGGCGTACTTTTAAGCCGCTCCATCTCGCGGACCTGCCCATTAGATGTATGTGGTGTCAGCACCATTTTGCCAAGCTTGAAATGACGAAATGGATCATCAATCACGAATGTTTCCCACTCATCGCGGGCGGGGTGGTCTTTGGGCATGTTGAGCGAGTCAAACGGGTACCACTCCCAGTCAACCTCGGGATAGCGCACGCGGATAAAGCCGATGCGCTCAAAAATACGGGTAATTTCGTCCATTGCCTGCGAAACAGGATGCACATGGTCAGTGTTTGGCTTGATGCCCGGCATCGTGAAGTCGGTCCAGCCAGCTCGTGCAGGACTCGTTTTTGCTCCGGCAACAACGTGTTCGACTTCCTGGCGGAATGCGTTCAAAAGTTGGCCCGCTTCTTTGCGCAGTTCGGGAGCGAGCGTTTTTAACTCTGCCATAAGCGTGTTCACAGTGCCGTGTTTGGCTAAAAACTGTTTTTCAAGTTCCGCAACATTGGAGGCACTTTTTTGAAGAGCGTTTTTTGCTGATGCAATTTTTTCTTGGAGTTGATCAAGTGTTCCTGCCATGCAATTATTTTAGCAGAAAAAAACGGGGGGTGCTGGAGTTATCTATACTTATCTATGTGGTAAGCCATCGAGTGTTGTTGGTGGGTTTGGTGGAACATATCGAGAATGTTTTTTTGCTCGATACTGCCCAATAGCAAATCGAAGTGCATAAAATTCTTGTTCCAGTAACTCCACTTTTTGACCCCGAAGATATAACTCCATCCTTTTTTTTCTTGGGGTGTCTTCACGTTTGTCAGAGAACAGCTTTTCTTGGCCTAATGCAATAGGTGCATATGTTTCATCATACTTAACAAGTGCAATGGTGAGAACTTCTTCTCGATCATCAGCGGGTATTTTCTCTTTACATTTTTCTTTCCTAAAATGCCGCTCACGATCTCTAGATGCTTTTTTTTGTTTTTCCATATATCGGGGGACAGAATTTTCTACTTCATCGCGCTATTTACAACTTCTTTAAATACATTCTCATCGCGGATGGCAAGATCAGAAAGAACCTTGCGGTCCAGTAAAATCTTTTTGTCCTTGAGTGCCTTAATAAACCGACTGTAGTTGAGTTTTTCATCAACGAGTTTCACTGCCGCGCTGATGCGGGTGACCCACAATCTGCGGAAGTCGCGCTTGCGGCGTTTGCGGCCGATAAACGCGTACTGCCCCGCGTGGAGATCCGCTTCCTTTGCCACCTTGTACAGGCGGTTTTTGGTCATGCGGAAACCCTTTGTGCGGGCTAAGACGGCTTTGTGGCCTTTGCGGCGGACAACACCAGTTTTTGTTCTTGGCATAATATTCCTTTACTTTATGTTTGCAATCTTACGCTAATCCCAACATCTGTTTAATTTTCTTCGCGAATCTTCCTTTAATTTGAATCGGGACGGCGCCTGCTCTGCGCGCGCGCTTTGACTTATGGCGCATAAGGTGGCGGATGTTATGCGAACGTGCCATCACCTTACCGGTTGCGGTAATTTTAAACCGTTTCGCGGCGGCCTTCCGTGTTTTTTGTTTTCCTCCGATGCGTTGTTTTCTGGGCATATTTTCCTTTCTTATTCTTTTACTTCGGTTTCTTTCGATTCAGTCTGTTTTCTCTTTTTTGTCGGCGTGAGCTGCACCATCATAAACTTGCCGATCAACTTTGGCGGAATCTCAATTGTTGAGACTTCACTGAGTTGTTCGATAGCTCTTTGCAGAATCCGCTCGCCAAACTCTTTGCGGGCGATCAGCCTTCCGCGGAACTCCATCGAGAAGCGCACCTTGTCGCCGTCTTCCAGATATCCGCGCGCCTTCTTGATTCTCGAATCAAAATCCCCCTTCGCGATCATGGGCGTGAAGCGAAGTTCCTTGATATCCGAAACCTTATTCTTCTTTTTCTCCTCTTGCTCCTTTTGCTGGAGCTGGTACTTAAACTTCGAGAAGCTAATCAACTTTGCAACCGGTGGCACCGCCTTTGGCGCAAACTCAACCAGATCAACTCCAAGCTCACGGGCCTTTTGCAGGGCATCACTTTTCGACATCACACCAATTTGCTTGCCGAACTGATCCAGCACGCGCAGTTCGTTCGCCTGGATAAATTGATTAATCTTGTAGAATACCTTGCTAATGACTCCTCCTTTACCAAAGGTGTATTATACAGGGCATACCCGCCTTGAGGCAAGGGAGAGAAAAGGACGAAGATATGGCAGAAATCTATTATTTATCACAAGGGTGTGTGCGTATTGTGTTTTCTTCTCATAAAGAAGTACAAAAACTTTATGATGTAACGCACAGCGCGGAGTTATGTCGAATACTTGAAATTATTAGGGCGACAAAAGGGACTATTGCTCAACATATTAATTGCAATCCCATTCAGCTTGCGACATATCTTGGACTCATACGAAAACTCGACATATTTTGTATGGAGATTAGTGGTGATGGTATCGCATTGAGATTTGGGAATGCGGGGAATAATGGTGTTCCTGAAAACAATCGCTTAAATTAAACCTTTTTCTCAACTTCCTCTTTCACATTTTGCACAAATTTTTCCACCCTCATCGCGCCCAAATCAACGTTGCCCCTCTTGCGCACGGCCACTGTTTCCCCTTCCGCTTCCCGCTTTCCAACAACCAAAATATATGGCACCTTTTCACCCGCAGCTTTGCGGATACGGTTTTGCATGCTTTCTGCTTCATTCCAGTTTTCCGCACGGATACCGCCGGCCTTCAACTCGCCAAGCACTTTTTCCGCGTACTCGTTTTGATCCTGAGAGATGGGAATAACCACAGCCTGCACTGGAGCGAGCCATGTTGGAAACGCACCGGCGAAATGTTCAATGAGGATTCCAAGAAATCTATCAACTGAACCAAGGATTGCAATGTGCAAGACCGCTGGTCGCTCTTCTTCACCCTTTTCGTTCGTAAACTTCATGTCGAAGTTTTCCGGTTGAATAAAGTCGAGCTGAATCGTCGTGAGCTGCCACTCTCTTCCGAGCGTGTCTTTCACCATAACATCAATCTTTGGTCCATAAAACGCGGCTTCACCATCGCCGATAAAGTACTCGACGTGTTGCTTTTTTACAGCATCAACCAATGCTGTTTCAGCCTTATCCCAGGTAGCTGGATTTCCCATGTACTTATCTAGATTTTTTTTATCCCGGATTGAAACACGTGCTTTGTAGTCATTGAATCCAAATGTTTTGTACACATGGAACGTCAAATCAATAACTTTTTGAATCTCTATGCCAATATCCTGGTGCCGGACAAACGCGTGCGTATCATCCTGCGTGAGCGCGCGGACTCTTAGCAATCCGTTGAGCTCTCCCGCTTTTTCATAGCGGTAGACGGTTGCGTTTTCAGCAAGGTATAATGGCATTTCCCGGTAACTTCGTGGCCGCGCATTGTAAATCTGAAAATGATGCGGACAGTTCATCGGCTTGAGAACGTATTCTTCCTCGTCGATCTTCATCGGTTGAAACATGGCGTCATATTTTTGCCAATGTCCGGATTGTTTATAGAGTTCACTTTTTGCAACATGTGGCGTCCAGACAAACGTAAAACCACGCTTTTCTTTTTCGGCAATGAGCCAATTTTCTAATGTGCGTTTTAACAACGCTCCTTTTGGCATATACAATGGAAAGCCAGAACCCACCGAGGGACTAATTAAAAAGAGTTCCTGTTCTTTCCCCAACTTGCGGTGATCGCGCTTTTTTGCTTCTTCTAATTGATGAAGGTATGTTTCCAATTCTTCTTTTGTGGGAAACACCGTGCCATAAATGCGCGTGAGCATTTTATTTTTCTCATTTCCCCGCCAATACGCACCGGCAATCGAAAGTAGTTTAAAGTGGACGAGCTCTTTGTCCGGGTGATCCACATGACCCATCTTGCAAAGATCAAGAAAGTTTCCTGGATCGTTCGTTTGGAGTTTTTTCCCCTCTGCAGTAAACTCTTGTGCAAGTTCAACTTTGTATGGGTTGTGTTTAAAAAGCCTTAGTGCTTCTTCAAGCGAAACCTCTTGGAATGTAAATTTTTTCCAACTGGGAAGAATCTCCTGCATTTTGTGTTCGATTTTTGGAAGATCATCGTCAGAAATTTTCACATCTCCCATGTCAAAATCCTGATAGAAACCATGCTCGATAGCCGGCCCAATAGCGTTATGGGCGCCCGGCCAAAGTTCACGCACGGCTTTTGCCAAAAGGTGCGCGCACGAATGACGCAGGTTGTCGTACTGCTGTTTATCCATATCATTATGTTGTGCCATACTCCTCCAAATAACAAAAAAGCCACCCCGCTCAGGAGCCCGCGTTGTGCGGACGGTTCCATCCTGATGTGTGACTTGATTCACGCCATTCGGTGACGTTGCCGATCTTCTCGCTGGTTAGTAGCCAGGTCAGCGAAGATGTATAACTAAAAATAAGTATATCACACGTTATGTTTCCGGCGGAAGGGGGGAGTTATCCTTGTTCTTCGGACATAAAAAATTATCGTCTCCCGCGGAGTCTTCGTATTGGCCCATGGCCATTTGTTCGCATGGGTTCTTCCTTGGGTGGGAAAAGCCGTTGTAATCGGTCCTGAATCATGCGAAGCACAAGTTGCTGATCAGGATTATTATCGGCAAGATTGAGTGTGTTAGTTGCGATGCATAATACAGCTAAAGGATGATGTTTTTGCTCTTCTCGAATCTGCTGTTCGTTGTATTGTATAAGCCTTTGGATATGTTCAACCTTCATATTTACTTCAAAATCACGCCCACGACGTTTAATCCGTGACATCACATTATCCTCAGTAGCGGAAAGATATATAAGGAGTGTTGGATGTGGAAGTGTATTCGCAAGATAATGAAATCGCCTAAGATATTTCTCCCAGTCTTCATCGGAAATTTTTTTCTCATCATGCAAAGTTGCGGCATATGCAAAATCTGCCCCCAAAGGGGGTTCTTGAAGAATTAAAACTTTTTGACGCAATACCTTCTGAATTGTCCGTATTTGTTTTGCTTTTGTTTCCAGAAACCAACGTTGAGAAAGATATACAGAAGAAGGGTGTTCTTTATATGAATCTTTGAGGTATGGATTTCTTTCCCATTCCTCTCGAAAGAGAAGACTATTTGGGACCTCTTTTTTCAAACGATCAAAAAGAGTGGTTTTCCCCACTCCTATCACGCCAGCAACGGAAAGCCATACTCCTCGTCTAGAATGTTCCGCAAATATCATAGTTTGGGCAGATGTGGGCGGTATAGGAGTCGAACCTATGACCTACTGAATGTCGATCAGTCGCGATAACCACTTCGCCAACCGCCCAATCTTGGATATTCTATCATCTCTGTGGAATGTTACACAGAGTCGGGTGCATCTTGAAGAACTTTTGTGTGTTGAAAAAGTTCGGCAGCCAATCCATTGATGAATTGATTCTGTTTTTTAGGCAACATACTCAACTTCCATTCCGTCCACTGCAATGCCTCATACTTTTCTTTTGACGTGAGTTCTTTTCCAAAATATGCGGCGAACGAGTGAGTTGCCAATATCGCTCGGAGTTGTTCACTATTTAGCGCGTCAAGTGTTTGCACGATAAGTTGGTGTCTCCTTCTCCATACCGTTGGCGCGAGAAGATCAACGGCACGCGTAATATCATTCATGTGTCCGATTCCATATCTACGGACAAGTTGGTCAATCCACGCAATAGTCGTATTTAGTCCAACAGGATAATGTTCGTTCAACTGAGAAAAGTTGGCTTCCACAATGATTGACCATTCTCGCGCAAGAATAGCGACCACGTGTTCGCTTTCAGTAGATTTTTCTTGTTCTTTTGGCATATATTCCTCTCACTTTTTGCACTCCACTTCTCTACTTCCACACTTTGCCCGCCGCATGCACAGGCTTGATTTCGCCCCCATCTTCGACCGACAAAAAGAAATTACCCGACGCTTGTGGCAAGAGAACGTTCTTGGGACATCGACCACTGAGTGCCGTTCGTGTAGAACTGGCCCCAGTAGCCTTTTTGCGCCGATTTTCTTGAGTTAAACTGTTCGATCCACGATGTGGATTCCTGAACCTTTTTTCGCAGAAGCATCACGACTTTAATAAGTTTTTCGAAAAATGTCGCGTGGTACTCGCCAGGATTGACCGCGCCTTGCATGACCGCGATTTGCGCTTCACGCGCACTGCGATCAGCTTGGCTCAAGTCTTTGGTCAACGCCTTCAACTGCTCGAGCAACTGTTCGATTTTCTGTTTTGTTTCAACATCCTGTTTGTTGAACACTTCAACCTGTTGGACTTCTCTATGGCGGAGCATGCGCATTTCGCGCTTTTTCCACTCTTGCTCCTGGGATTCCTGGTTGAAGGATTGTTCACCGTTTCGCTGGTTATTTTGCGTGTTTTCGTTCTGATTATCCGGTGAGGTGTCGGGCAACCTTGATCCACCCGCGCCAAACAAGGAACCAAGCGCGTCTGCCGCCATCTGGACACCGCTATCAACGGTGGACTGCACGACATGACCGCCGGTCTCAAGAAGAGCCTTCGCGAAGTTATTCGATGATGCGCCGCCGTTCGACTGTGAGGTTGTGTTGCCAGGTGGTTTTAACTGAGTCATAGCCATATTCGGGGCATTATATCACAATTTTTATGTCAAATAAAAGTGGGATTTCCAGAGGAAAGCGGGATGGATAGGGCTAAAAGCTAGACCAGATTGGGTGAAAACTTACAGCGCCAATAGATAGTCCACAGTCTTGCGCTTAATCAGGTTCGCCTTAATGTTATTTCTTTGCTGAGGAGTGTTGTTTGCCTTGCGGATATTTTCATCTGGCAGTGCTTGGATCACTTCGTCTACTTGTTTTTCCTCAACACCAATGTTTTCCTGCGCGGCAATGGTAGAGATGATGAACTCGAGCTGGAGCGTAGCAAGCGAGGACATCGCGTACTCTTGGCGGAGCTGGTCGGCGGTTTTGCTGACCGAGGTTAAGTAGTCCTCAAGCGGAATCCGCATTTTTTCAAGCTGGCGAACAAGCTGGGATAAACTTTGGTTTACCTCATCGCGGATGAGAATTTCTGGCACAACCACGTGAATGTGTTCAAGGAGCGCGCCAAAAATCTGTTTCAATCGTTCTTCCTCGCTAGGTTGTTCGCCTTTTTGATCTTTTCCTAAGTCTTTGCCCGGAGTCCACAGTGCGTTTTTTGCGCGAACTGTTTTTACAGCGTCTTTGTAATCGCCGAGTTTCATTTCCGGCGCTTCGGCGGTTTCCACCTCAAACACCCAATCTTTGTTCTCGTCGAGCGAAATAGGATGGATGTGCGGCGCGACAATTGGCTGGAGTTTTTTCTCGTGAACGGCAGCGGAATACAGTTTTGGCAACACAAGATCAATCGTTGCCTCGTAAATTTTTGATTTGCCGATTTTTTCTTCGACCAGTGCGCGCGGTGCTTTACCCTTACGGAAACCATCAACTTCCGCGTCTTTGACGAGTGAGTCGAGCGCGATTTGGTATGATTTCTGAATTTCTGCCCATGGTGCGGTTAGTTTGAACTTGATGTTTTCACTGACAAAGGAAGACTGCGGAACTGCATCGGAAGCTGCGGGAGCACCATGATTATGGTCATGGTTGTGGTCATGAGCATGGTCGTGCCCGGTGTGATCGTGGGCATCTTTATGCTCATCGACATGTGTTGATTTCTTAGGTGCTGATTTTTTTGGAGCGGTCTTCGTTTTTGGCATACAGGCTAGTATACCGGAAGATTAGGGGGAAGCAAGACATGTGCAGTGGGAGAGGATCGAACTCTCATGCCTTATTGAAGGGCACAGGGTTCTAAGCCCTGCGCGTCTGCCAATTCCGCCACCACTGCAGTTGGGATGATTGTAACACCTCGGAGAGAGTTCGGGACTTGTCTCTTGAGCAAGCGAATCAGACCCTTGGGGAAGTCCCGATCTTACCGTTGATTTGACACGGTTTGTATATAGTCTGCGTTAGTTTGAGTATAAAACCGAGTCCCGATCTTTCTCGGATGTAGGTACAAAAAACCCGACTTGCGGTCGGGGCTCTTGTAACCTGAACGTAATCCCGTCAGGGAAAACCTTCAGATCTGTTGATAACTATACAATATAGTTATAGGATTGTCAAGTATCTGTATGGTGAGAACTATTCTGGGTCTATTTCCAGAGGAAAACCAGGGGTTATTGTGCCGTATATACCGTCAAATCCGCATCACTTTTCTCGCTTTTCCCCTTGGCACGGTCGTTATACTCCATCTCAGCAATCCATTGATTCACTGAAGCTGCCCAAGAGCCGTTGCTTCCGGGCGTGTACTTGGTCATGATTTCCTCGGGTGTCGTAAGGTCGATATCAATGTAGTTGGCCTTGAGCTCGCGGGTGGCGCGCTCGATGCTCTCTTCATAACTGTCAAACGTGAGCGTGCCCTTGGCGTGAATGCCAAACCCAAGGCAGTTGTACGAGCCTGGGGGAATGGCTTTGCAGAGGTTGCTTTCCTGCATCATGATGGCGGGAATCAGGCGGTAGTCCACGTTGTACTTGTCGGCAGTGTCCACGATGAACTTGGCGAAGTGCTCATATGGGGTAAGGGGCGAGTCGTGGCGTTTCAAGAACTCGGCGATGATTTCTGGGCGGGCGTCCTGGGCTTCAAGAATCGTGCTGATGCCAACGGATCCAACCGGCGATGTGTTCTCCAGCGGGGCGGTAACGGTTGAAGCGGTAGACGGCGCGAACTCGAGCGGGCGCTTGTGGGTAAGCAGGCGCACGGCGGAAGCGTTCGCGACAAACAGCGCGACCGTGAGCACAAACCACGACAAACACAGCAGAAGTTTCTGCATATCGTTCCATCGTACAGAGTTTATGCGCTGTTGCATAGCGGTTCATGGTAAGTTTTTCTTTCCGTCCCCGGTTTTCCAGAGGTAAGTAGTGTACAATAGGGATGTGAGAACACTACAATTTTTGCTGATTTTTATCGCACTAGCCGTTGCTGGTACGATGTTTGTTCGTCCCATCTTTGCAGCCGAAGTCCTTGGCGTGCACATTTTGAACCCCGGAGAACTTAGCGATGCCGCTTCCCTGCTCAAATCGGCCGACACCAAAGACAACTGGGACTATGTAACCATCCCGATTTCGCTCAATGAACTCAGCAAAAAAGACGAGTGGGTGCGGTTTTTCCTTGAAGCAAAAGACAAAAAGTTCCAGCCAATCATACGGCTAGCCACGCGGGTTGAAAGCAGCACATGGATCACGCCAACGCGCAAAGATATCATTGATCTCACACGCTTTTTGTCCGCGCTTCCTTGGCCAAACCCCGACGAGCGCATTATCGTGGTGTTCAACGAGCCCAACCACGCTGCAGAGTGGGGCAACACGCTTGACCCCGAAGGCTATGGCAACATCCTGCAGTTTACCGCGGACTGGCTGCACTCGGAAAATGCCGGGTATATTATGCTGCCCGCCGGCCTCGACCTCGCCGCCCCCAATAGTCGTGTAACAATGGAAGCCTTCGCGTTTTTGCGCACAATGCTCGCAGCAAATCCAGGCGTTTTAGATGTGCTGGACGGCTGGACGTCGCACTCCTACCCCAACCCCGCCTTTAGCGCTTCCCCACTTGCCAAAGGGAAAACCAGCCTGCGCGGGTATGAGTATGAGCTCGAGTTTTTGCGGGGTTACACAAACAGGCAGTTTCCCGTGTACATCACCGAAACCGGCTGGGTGGACACGCCTGCGACCGGCCGATGGCTTTCGCAGTACTACAAGTATGCCGTGACGTATATTTGGTCCGACCCGCGGATCCGTGCCGTAACGCCGTTTGTTCTGCGCGGTGCTCCGGGCGCATTCACCCTGTTTAGTTTTTTGGATGCGCAAGGAAAACCCACGCGCCAGTTTAACGCGTTCCAAAAGGCGATGGAGAAATAAGTAGAGAAATAATATGAAAAGTTATCAATCGTATCTTGATCAAAAACATGCGGGACTGAACACGCCGGACTCCATCCTCAATGCTGTTGTACATCGTGCTACTGGTTCTGAAGTTGTACATAAACAAAAAGTCATTCTTGGTGAGGTGAATGAGGTATACGCGATCACGTTGAGAAACGGTAAACATATTGTTGCCAGAATTTCGAGAAGCGAAAAACCAAGATTCCTTGCAGAGAAATGGGCGATCAACCAGGTGAAAAAGATCGGAGTCCTCGCTCCGGAAATTTTACTCGTTACTTCAGTGCAACATGGTGACGAGAAACTCACATTTTCTATTGAAACAGCACTTTTGGGAACTCCGCTAAGTACAATACAAGACCACGTACAAGTTCTCAAGTTTGTCCGCAAAGCCGGCGCAATACTCGCAAAGATTCACTCGGTAAAAACACGGGGATACGGCGGACTGAATAGATTTGGAAAGGGAAAATATAACACGTGGTTTGAGTACATGATGGAAGCAAAGCGAGATCGGGACTTGGCTGTGGAAGCTGCGGAACACATGGGAATTGAGGCAGACAAAATAGATAAAGTAATTCGTACACTAGAGGATCATCAGGCGCTTTTTGATGTTTCTCCCCAGTTGCTCCATAGTGATTTCAGTACAAAGCATATTCTTGTTAATGGGGATAAAATTACGGGCATTATTGATTTTGAAAACTGCAGAAGCGGTGATCCCATGTGGGATTTTGCTTGGTGGGACTACTTTTTTGGCAGAGATTTGTCAGTTGATATACTTCGGGCGGGGTATGAGCAAGTTGCCCCAGTGATCGCGGAGTTTGGCAAAAAACTCTTTTTGTATCGGCTAAGAATGGGATTAAGTTTTATCCAGTATTACAAAAAGGAAGAAAACGAAGCAGGAATGAACCACGCAAAGGAACAATTTTTGAGAGATTGGAAAACGATGTAGGTACCGATTTATAAAGTTGGGAACTTGACCTTCAGTTGTCCGATTTTTTCGGACACTTCAATAATAGCGTATGGGGTTTTGTATTTTTGCATTATTTTCGCATTGACAAAAAACTGGTTTTCGATTACAGTGAAAGCACTTCCATGACAGCTCTTATTCAACAAAATCCAAAGATTCTCGGCGGACAGCCGATTATGAAGGGAACTCGAATCCCCGTTTCCCGCGTGTTGGCACTTATTGCAATGAATTATACCGCTGAAGAGATACGGAAAGAGCTTCCCGATATAAAGGGGTTTACAAACCAGGACTTTGTTTCTATTCTTTCTCACTTCGGAACCCAAATTGCACAGTAAAAAAGTGAAGTAAGGCGGTTCGCTGTTACTTCCCTTTGAGCTTTTTATACTCAGAATGTTTGAGATAATTTCTCTTGGACACAATGCTTCTGCCCAACCGTTTTTCGAGTTGTTTCCGCGCTCCCCCCGCAATATTTCCCCCAGCGCGGGAGTCGCTTTTGAGTTTTGGCATACCTTGCGATTTTTCGTTGCGATGAATTTCTGTTGTAGCGCGTTCGCCCAGCATGGTAAAAATCAGTTCGAAGTCATCCATGTGATCGCGCAAATTTTCGCGTTGGAGCCCTTTCAGTTTTTTATATTCACCCGGTGTAATTCCAAACGTTGCCCGAGAAATTTCCGATGTTAATATTTCATAATCACGTTGTTCTCTCGCTCCCCGCTGTTTCCATTCATCTGTTAACTCCTCGCGGATTGCAATACCGCGCATGCGTTTTTCAATCCAATCTTCGGAGTACCCCTTGAGTTTATAGAGCATCCGTGTGCGTTTTGTCGCAAGCTCGGGATTTTCAATCTCCTGCACTCGTTCATACCCGACCCTCGCAAGCCACCGTTTGAATGGCTCGGCTTTGGGTGAAGGGATGGATTGGATGATGCGGAAGATACTTTCGGTATTGGCACAGTCGGTCGTACGCATTTTGTTGTCCGGAGCCTCTAATTTCAACTGTACGATTTTTTCGTACACTTCAATAAATCCTTCTTGTCTGAGTTTAATTTTTAGATCACTCCAGTAGCGTCTTGGCTCATTGGTGTTTGTGAGTGCGGCGATAACATCAATAATAGAAAACCACCACTCGCCGCCAGAAAGCGTTTTCCTGATCTTCTTTCCTTTAAAAAAGGCGATTGTTGTGGGTTTGATTGGGGGCAGATTCATAGTTCCAGAATATGCCAAACATTACCCGAAGTCAATGGGAATTTTCGTGTTTTCAAAGGCCCCGCACGCTATTGTAGAGGTCCCGTGGGCGTACAATATCCCCATGCGCCTCATAGAGAGTATGTATACCATTGTTGGGAACATCATCATCTTTTTCCTAAACCTGTATGAAGGGCACACGTATCACTTCATGTTCGAGATGAAAGGCTTCCTGCCCACCCTTCGCGTGATGATCCATGAAGATTTTGTGGAAGAAAAACAGCACGCGCTCCTCCACCTGCGGAAACACCTTCCGCGGAGGCGATATATCCAGGAGGTGCTGAAGTACGCGAATGGATGCCACTATGTGATTTTTTCCAAGGCAAACAATGAGGACAGGTTTATCCAGGTGCACTTGGGAAAGATGCGGTATCTTATTGATTTTCCTATCACGACACGGGCGGGCAAGGAGGGCAATAGGAACGGCCCGCATTTCCGGGGTGTGGAGGATGCGTTGTGTTCATTTGGGTTTACGCGAGTCTACTCAAAGATACAGGTGTTGACGTACATGGAGTTTCAGCTCAGCAAAACCGTCCGCGTGCTCGACGCCTACTGCGGAAAAAATGTCGTTCTTACCTCCTCGGTCCTGGAGGCCGTGTTCTCCGAAGTGTTTAAGGATCGCTCAGGGAAGGTGGAGGTGGGGTTGGGGTAGGGGAAAAAGTGTAAATTATGTTAGCTATATGGATTTGTAGAAATTTATTTTCTGTGGAAAAAACTTGTCTTACTATTTGCTGACGGATACAATCAAGTAAGCTGATGGATTGTAAAGCGAGGGAAAAAACATAGCACAAAAACACTGGCGTAACTAAATTTGTAGAAATGAAGAAACAACATATATGCCGAAAAAGATAAACAGAAAAGAATATGAATCTTGGTCAAAAGAAGAATTGATCAAGGAAATCGTAAGAATAAAAAGTACCACATATGGACTTGTTTGGCATCGCGATCTGCCAGAGGAAAAAATTGATATCCTTGTCAATCCTGATGCACACACTCCAAATGAGATGTTCCCTAACGAAATGGCTGGCAAACCGTTTCCTGTTTTGAAAGAAGTAAAAGGTAAAGCAATTGAATCAGATAAATCAAAACTTGTAAATTTTTTGATTGAGGGCGACAATTATCATTCTCTTGCCGTTCTCAATTTCACACACCGTGAAGCAGTGGATTTGATATACATTGATCCGCCTTATAATACAGGCAATAACGACTTTATATACAACGACAAGTTTGTTGATTTAGAAGATGACTTTAGACATAGTAAGTGGCTTTCTTTTCTTGAGAAACGACTTAAGCTTGCGAAAAATCTCTTAAAACGAAATGGTGCTATTTTCATTAGTATTAGTGACAATGAACAAGCTCCATTGAAAATGCTTTGCGATGAAATATTTGGCGAGAAAAATTTTGTAACGATGATAACAGTACAGGTCAATAAAGGTGGGCGTGATTATTTGCCAATAGCAGTAACACACGAATATCTTTTATGTTATTTTAAGAGCGAAGAAAGCGTATTAAATGAGTTAATGAAAAAAGTAGATTTTGATTTGCAAGATTCTCGAGGTGGTTATGAACTTAGAGAGCTGAGAAATCGAAATCCAAAATTTACAAAAGCGAATCGACCTAATCTTTATTATCCAATATATGTTAATTTTAAAAGTGTTGATAAAAAAGGTCAGTGCCTTGTTTCTTTAAATAAATCAAAAGAATTTAATATAGAAGTATATCCACTTAATAGTAAGGGGGATGATAGTTGTTGGCGGTGGGGTCAAGCTTTAACGAAAAAAAATATTGCCTTGAATACGAATATTTCAAATGTTGTTGGTAGGCAGCGACGAGATGGCGGTTGGAATATTTATGAGAAATCTCGAAAGGCGAGCACAAAGGCAAAATCCATATGGGATGAAACAGAAGTTAGAACAGAGCAAGGGACCATTGATTTAAGAGAGATTGGAATGGCGCGTACCTTTGATCATCCAAAACCTGTTTATTTAATAAAAAAAATTATCCAATTAGCGACACAAAAAGATTCTATTATCTTGGATTTTTTTGCAGGATCGGGAACTACAGGACAAGCCGTATTACAACAAAACGAAGAAGATGGAGGTACTCGAGTTTTTATTCTTTGTACAAATAATGGGGATGAAAAATCAGAACACAAGATAGCTTCTGAAATTTGCTATCCTCGTCTCAAAAAAATTATAACAGGATACAAAAATTCAAAAGAAGAAAAAGTAGAAGGCCTTGGTGGAAACCTAAAATACTTCACGACTGATTTTGTGAAAGCTGAACCAACAGATAAAAACAAGAGGAAACTTGTTAAAGAATCTACAGAGATGCTCTGTATTTTAGAGAATGCTTTTGAACTTATCCAAGAAACCGAAGAATTCAAGATTTTTAAGAATACTGATAAATATATTGGAATTATCTTCTATGAGGAAGCAATAGATGACTATAAAAAGGAAATTAAAAAAATTGATGGACATTTCAACACCTATGTTTTTTCAATGGGAGACGACCCACATGCAAAGAAATTTGTTGATGTCAAAGACAAAATAACACTTTGCGCCATTCCAGAAGTGATATTGAAAGTGTATCGGGAGATTTTCAAATAATATGATATTCGAATTTAAAAATTATCAAGAAAATGCAGTCGTTGATCTTAAACGAGAAAGCAATAAGCTTTTAGATTCAGATAGTGACAAAGTTTTGATATTTAAAGCTCCCACTGGTTCTGGTAAGACGCTGATGATGGCGGAGTTTTTGAAGCGTTTGATTGACTCACGTATAGATGGAAAAAAGTTTTCTTTCGTGTGGATAGCTGTAAACAAACTACATGACCAAAGCAGAAACAATCTTAGGAAATACTACGACCAAAATGGCATAGGAATAAAATGTTCGTATTTTGAAGATTTAGATGATCGCAAGATTGGTGAAAATGAAATTTTGTTTTTAAATTGGGCAAGTATCAACAAAAAAGATAATTTATATGTTCGCGCAAATGAGCGAGATAATAATCTTTCAAGTGTTATTTCTCGCACAAAGAATGAAGATAGAATAATCTTTCTTGTTATTGACGAGAGTCATCATACGGCGAATAGCGAAAAATCAAAAGAATTAATACGGGATATTGGACCAAAAATTACAATTGAAGTTTCGGCTACCCCGCAATTGAATAATGCGAACGGAATTGTTGAAGTGGAACTAAGAGATGTAAAAGACGAAGAGATAATTAAGAAAGAAATCATCATAAATCCTGGTTTTGAGTATTACATTCTTGATAAGAAGAAGAGTGATAAAACAGCAGACGAACTTGTGCTAGAAAGCGCGCTGAAAAAGCGAATTGAATTACAGAAGAAGCTTGAAGCCGAGGAATCAGGTGTGAACCCGCTTTTACTCATTCAATTGCCGGATGCTATGCAGGGTGTATCGGATAAAAAAGATGAAATTATCGCCCTACTTAAGAAATTTAGTTATACAACCGAAAACGGACGACTTGCAATCTATCTTTCTGATAAAGATAACAAAATAAATCTTACGAATATAGAGAAAAATGAGAATGAAGTTGAAGTAATGATATTTAAGCAAGCGATTGCACTCGGTTGGGATTGTCCACGTGCCACAATCTTGGTTTTATTTAGACAATGGCGAGAAGAGAATATAACCTTCTCCATCCAGACACTTGGTCGCATTATGCGTATGCCAGAACAGAAACATTATGCAGACCAAGATTTGAATATTGGCTATGTATTTACAAGCTTGCAGGATATCAATGTCGCTGAAGATTTATCTCGTGATTACATCACCACTTTTACGGGATTCAGAATCAAGAGCTATAAAAATCTTAACTTACAATCTTATCATTCAAAACGTTTTCGCGAGGAAACACGCCTTTCTTCTGATTTTACTCCTCTTTTTATCGAGGCGGGAAAGAAATTGAAACTCAAGGAAAATTTTTCATTCAAACATAGTATTTTGAAAACAAATTTGATCGCAAGTGGTCGTATCATTGATCCAGATAAGGAAACAAAAAGTATAGAAAAAAAAGGAACGCTTGATATTCCTAAAAATGAAGTTGAGTTGCAAAATGCCTTTGATATGTTCGTGCGGAACAATCTTATACCATTTGAACCAGAGCAACGCTCTATAGGGCGCATCAAGGCATCAATCTATTCATTTTTTGAAGCAACACGAAATGAGGATGAGTGGCCAAAGATTCAAGCTGCTGTTCTTGCGGAAAAAAACCGTCAAATAATGATTAATACTATCAATTTAGCAAAAGAAATGTACAAGGGAGAAGTTGGAAAGGGTAAAAATGAATTAATAAAAAACGAAGAACTATGGAATGTTCCAAAAGTAATAAACTACACTCTTTCTTTTACAAAGAAAGATTATAAGAAGTCGGTAATACAACCGTACTACGCAAAAAAATCTAGTACTGGAACAGCAAATTTGTTTGAGGAAGATAGCGATCTCGAAGTTGACTTCATTGAATATTTAGAAAAAACACCAGTTGTCGAATGGTGGTTTAAGAATGGAAGAAGCGATGCAACGTATTTTGCCGTACCTCATATTGAATATGGGATTGAAAAACCGTTCTATGTCGATTTTATCGTATTGTTGAAAGATGGTCGTGTTGGTTTGTTTGATACAAAGGGTGGACTTACTGCTGAGACAGCAAAAACACGCGCGGAAGGTTTAGCAAAGTATATCGCGGAACAGACTAAAACAGAAAAGAAATTATTTGGTGGAATTGTACTTAAAGATAAAAATAGTTGGAGATATAATTGTAATAAACACTACACATATAACCCAAATGATTTAAATGATTGGAGATATCTTGATCTAAATAATTGATATATTGGTATAGTTTATTTAGTTTGATATACAAGTTTATGATTTATTAATTGTATCCACATAGATTGTTCACTAACATTATATTTAATTGCAAGTGCGGAGACATCAAGATGATTCTCCGACATATCTTTTTTTAACAAGAAATTTGGCATGAGCAACTCAGCCGCAAACTCATCGGCCTCTTCTTCTTGCCTCCATTGCGGATCAAAATATCTATTGTTTTTATCTACATTATCTACAAAAGTTTTTTCTTTATGACTAAAATTTTCATGACCACTGAGATAATGACCTATTTCATGTGCGATTGTGAATCTTTGTCTTACATTTGGATGATTTACATTAACGCCAATGACTTTAATGTTGTTTACAATTCTTATCACTCCAGAAATATTATCTGGAAAATCGAAAAGAACAACTTTAAAACCTAGCATATTTGCAATTTTTTCAATATCCACAGGGGATGTTGTAACTTTGAACATAGCTAATATATTCAAGGCTTTCTCTCTTATAGCATAGGATCTAATCATTTTTTTTGACAAATTTGTTTATGTATTCTTCAAATTTGTTAATAGCAGAATTATCGTTAGGAATATCCTGTGAATCCGAAAAACTCCTCATTTGGAAAATCGACCCGGTAAGAACAGAGTTATCTGCGGTTAATTCTTCGAACGTGATATGAAGAAGATTCGCTATTATTGAAATTTTTTCAATACTCAAAGAAGTCTTTCCTCTCTCAATATCTGATATTGCTGCGTGAGTAATATTTCCAAATAGTTTTCCAAGGTGTGATTGGGTAATTCTGAGCCGTTTGCGGGCGACGGCTATTCTTTGACCAAGTTCAATTTTTGTGATCATTTGGATATTGACACACGTGTATGTGTATGCTTACATTATGCAAGTATCTTGGCTCGTTGGTTTAAACCAATGCTTGCAGGACATACGAAGATTATATTCCCAAGTATGGCAAGTTGGCAAGCCTCATACAGAATGCGCAGGTTTTTGAGAGAAATCGAGAAGAATATCAGTGAACTCTGGATCATTTTTCAGAGAAGGAGGATTTTTGAGATATTCAACAAAATTCTTGATAAATTACTGTAACGGGAATTTTTGAAAGAGGGTGATTAATATGGCCGTGCGAATAATATGCATCAATAAATCTGAAGGTTATCATGAGAATCCACATGAGGCTGTGAGTTATTACGGTTGGGAAAATGAAATGACCAAAGAAAGAGGCAGAACAGATCGAGTAACAATGGTAAAATTCATGAAAGAAGGTGGTAGTGCTTATGTTACTGACCGATTTGAAAAAAAAGTGTATTGTCAAGTTAAGAAAAGCTCTCGTGGTACAGAGTTTTTACAGACAACATCTGACGGTAGATTAACAAACAATCTACTCGAACTTTTAGAATGTAGGTAATTTTATTGTCGGATCAGTCCTCCGTCCGACAGTATTTCTTTTCTTGTGAGCCGGGAGAGGATCGAACTCTCGACAAGTTGCTTAAGAGGCAACTGCTCTACCACTGAGCTACCGGCCCTTTTACCCCGCAGGGCTTTTCAGATGAAATTATATCACGGTTTTCTTGGGGAAATTATCTGTTGAACGCGCACATCTGCGTTCCGTTGAGTCCAAGCGCCTGCCCGGAAGCGGTGTTTGCACTGCTGTCTACCGCGAGTGCGGAGTCAGGGCACGGGGGAAGCGAAGCGTCTTCTTGTGATGTTGTTCCAAAAAACGCGTTGACAACATCGGTGCCGCGCGTGGCAATGTATCCGCCGGCGACGGATCCCACCAAAGCGAGGAGCAATACTGGCGCATTTTTCCGCAGGAAATCAACAATATCATGAAATTTTTGAGAAAGTTCTGCTTGGAGATCTGATAATTGTTCGCTCATACAGTGGTTTCCGCAGTCATTTTAATAAGAACATGCGCAGGAATATCGAGAAATCCAAGTGCATCCCGTACCCGAGCTAAAAGTGTTTCTCTATCTTGTTTTTCTTCAAGCGGAAGATAAAAAGTACATTTTTTTCCGTCATTATGAAACACCTGAACCCCCGCTATAGTTGCCGCTTTTGTTACACTGAGAGGATCTTTTGGTGTATATGGGGGAATCTCAACTTCTGCATACCAATCTACATGTTGTTCGTCTGTTGGTGGCATATGCCTTCTTTTTTAAGATTTTACTGCATTTTCTGTTTTCTGCGTTGTTCCTGCGAGAAGTTCCATTGTGTACGCCCCAACATCAATACCAACAAAAGCAAGATTGGTCTGCACGAACTTTTGGAATTCTTCTAAAGTCATAGATGGCGTACCTTCCACTTGCGTAATAATCAATGTCGGATGTTCCAAAGGTATGTTTGTGGGAATAACTTTAACACTCATGCCCTGCCTATGCCACTCACACCCATGCGGCCCACACTCAATAGCGCTTCGAGCTTTTCCAGTTGGAACAAAATCATTTTTCAGCACTACCACTGCTTTTGGAAATTTTTCTTGCGATGCCTGTGGCATATGCCTCCTTATATAGCTTGATATGCCGCATTATACCAGAAAGTCAAGAAACGCTGTACCCAAGCGCTTCGATCGCTTTCCGGCTTTTTTCCAGTGAAAATGTTTTTGGATCGTACACAATGATTGTTTTCCCGCTCGCATAGTTTGTTTTACTTTCGATCACGCCGCCCAAATCCTCAAGTGTGCCGTCAATATTCATACTGCACGATACGCAGTGCATGCCGTCAATACTCAGCGTGATGGTTTCTCCGCGCGGTTTTTTGTTGAATAGTCCAAACATAGTTCTCCTCTCTCACATGCGACTAAATGACGTGCATCATGCCCGTGTACATCCCCATCGAGCACGAAAACTGGAAACTCCCTTTCTCGGTTGGCGTAAACGCAAGAATTTTGGAGTCGGTGGGCTTGAGCTGAACGAAGATATTGAACGTGCGGAACGTAAATGACGACGCACACGTGTACACTTTGTTTGTTTCAAGATCCAGTTCAACCGGTACGCCCGCCTTTACCGTAAACTCTTTGGGTGTGTACCCATTGTTGGTTACACTGATCGTAACCACCTGTTTGCCGTTGGTGGTAGGGACAACACTATTCCCCGCCGCCAGTGCGCCCGCCGAGCCGTACCAGTCCGGCGGCTTGCCGAAATCAGCAATGGTCCGCACGATATTTTGTGCAGAAAACGGGAGGTTGAGTACCACAAATACGCCGTTCAAGCTATACAACGTCATGAATATAAGAGCGACTGCGGCAACCTGTAAAAAGCGATGGTTCCACAAATCGGAAAACTTTGCGGTGGCAATGCCAATCAGTGTAAACAGTGGTGACGTGCCTAGCACGAACGCGCCCATGATGAGCGCACCGTACACGGGATTGCCGGTATTAATCGCAATCACTTCCATCGCCTGTGTTACACCGCATGGAATAAAGACAGTCAACAGTCCGAGGATTGCCGGGGTAAACATCGCCTTTCCGCGCGCGGTGTTGCGGATAAACCGCTGGAGAAACCGCGGGGGCTGGAACATCACATACCGGAAAATCGGGTGGACTTCGAGCAGATTCATCGCGGTCGCGAACATAAATAACGCGGTGAACACTTGGAACGTGAGACGAACGCCCAGACTTAACGTGATGACAGAGCCAAGCGCACCCAACAGCGCGCCAAGCGCGACATGCGAAAGTAGTTTGGCAACCAAAAACATGGTAATCGGCAGCCAATCAAATCCCGCAAGCACGCGTTGAACACTCGCCAGTGGATTCATGCGCGCTTCTGTACTGCGGAGTTTCTGTAAGTACGCTTCCCGCCGCGCCGCCTTACGCGAGTGGGCATCGTGTTCCTGTGTGGAGAGCTCCTCCTCTTTTTCGTTCGCAATAATGCCGGCGAGTAAGCCCCCCTGCACTGCCAAGCACGACAACCCGCCCGTCGTGAGCCCGATCAAAAAAATCGCCCAAAGATTCATACGACTACCTTTTTATATCTTTACTTTTTTTAACCGTAACGCGTTCGTAACAACCGACACACTTGACAACGCCATCGCTCCGCTTGCCAGAATGGGATGCAGTTGGATACCGAGGAATGGATACAATGCGCCCATCGCGACAGGAATCAGAATAACATTATACCCGAACGCCCACACAAGATTTTCTTTGATGTTGCGCATTGTGGATTTAGAAAGTTTGAGCGCTTTTGGTACGAGGCCGATGTCGCTCCGCAGAAGAACAATGCCAGCGGACTCAATAGCCACGTCTGTTCCATTGCCCATCGCAATTCCCACGTCTGCGGCGGCAAGTGCCGGAGCATCGTTAATGCCATCTCCCACCATCGCCACCTTTTTACCTTGTTTTTTAAGCTCCTGGATTTTTGCTTCTTTGTCCTGTGGAAGCACCTCGGCGAGTACGATGTCCACGCCGATCTGTTTGGCGATGGCGTTTGCCGTGGCCGTGTTATCGCCCGTAATCATGACGGTCTGGATTCCGGCTTTTTTGAGCGTGGCGATCACATCTTTTGCCGCGGGCTTCACGGTGTCTGCAATACTAATGAGTGCAACGCACGTGTTGTTGAGTGCAACGTACGACACGGTTTGCGCGTTTTCCTTTGCTTGTTCGGCTTTTTGCTTAAGCAACTGCGGAATGGTAATATGTTCCCTTTGCATGAGTTTTTCCGTGCCAATCAATAACTTGTCTTTTCCAAGTGTTGCCGCAATGCCAAATCCGGAAATATCAAGAAACTTTGTTACCTCAATGGGTTTTACTTCGTTCTCAAAATGTTTCACGACGGCATCAGCCAACGGGTGGTGCGACTGTTTTTCCGCAGAAAAAATGAGCGCCTTCAGCCGCGTCATGTTTTTCGCGCCGTTTTTCACGCCAGAGGTATACTCAACCCCCTGCACTTTGGGTTTCCCTTCCGTGAGTGTACCGGTTTTGTCAAACACCACCGTTTGGATTTTTCCCGCGACTTCCAGTGCTTCGGCGTCTTTAATGAGAATGCCGTTCTCCGCGCCTTTTCCTGTTCCCACCATGATTGATGTCGGCGTTGCCAGCCCAAGCGCGCACGGGCACGCGATAATCAGCACGGCAATGAGGCTGATGAGCGCACGCACAAGCTGGGGCTCCGGCCCAAAGTTAAACCACAGTAAAAAGGTGAGGATTGCGAGCATGATGACAATTGGCACAAAGTACGATGAGATAATGTCCACGAGTTTTTGAATCGGCGCACGCGACCCCTGCGCTTCTTTTACAAGTTCAATGATTTGCGCAAGCATTGTTTCCGCACCAACTTTTTCTGCAGTCATTTCAAACGCGCCGGACTGGTTAATGGTCGCACCGATCACTTTACTCCCTTCCCCTTTTTCGACAGGCAAGCTTTCACCCGTCACCATACTTTCATCAATTGAAGTGGCTCCTTTTGCGATCACGCCATCCACGGGAATTTTTTCACCAGGTTTCACAAGCAGGCGATCCCCTTTTACAATGTGGTCAATTGGTAGTTGGAGTTCCTCCCCATCGCGAAGAACTCGTGCCGTTTTTGCCTGCAGGCCAATGAGTTTTCTAATCGCCGCCGATGTCTGTCCTTTTGCGCGCAGTTCAAAAAATTTCCCAAGTAAGATAAGCGTAATGATTGTTGCCGACACTTCAAAGTACACATCTGCCCGCAACCCAAGACCCTCCAGCAGAGATTTTTGCAAAACAACAAACACGGAGTAGAGATACGCAACAGATGTTCCCAGAGCGATGAGCGTATCCATGTTCGCACTGCGGTTTTTGAGTCCTGACCACGCGCTTTGATAATACTGCCAGCCGGCCCAAAACTGCACAGGCGTTGCAAGAAGCCACATGAGCCATGGATTTTTGAGGAATGGTGGAGCAAACGGAATCATCGCCGCGGTGAGTAAAAGCGCACTCAGTATCCCGCTTACCCAAAGTTTACGCTTCAGTTCGGTGAGATCGTGCGCCCGCGCCTCTTCAACAATATCTTCAGACCCTTTTTGCTCGCCAATATGCGCTTTGTACCCCAAGGATTCTACCGCTTTTCCAAGCTGAGGTTCCGAGCACATATTCTCATCAAACTCAACGGTTGCCTGTTCGTTTGCGTAGTTAACGTTTGCAGATGCCACACCAGACGTTTTCAAGAGCTTGCGCTGAATGTTCATCGCGCAACTCGCGCAGTGCATGCCGGTAATGGGAAACGAAAGTTTTTTCATACGACCTCGATTTTCCCATGATACATATTCATCCCACAATGAATGTCAAAGGTTCCCGTTTCTTTTGGCGTAATAACAATATCTGTCGTTTGATTGAGCGGAAGAAACTGTCTGATCTTAAACTCAGACATCACCACTTCTTCCAAACACGAGCTGGGGTCTTTGCGGAAAAACGCCAACGTTGTTTTCTGCCCCCTTTTTAACTGGATAACATTTGGTGTGTATCCGCCGTCAACGGTAATTGTAAGACGCGATTCTGCTTCCACAGCTTTTTCCTCCTTTTTCATAAAGAAAAACCAGTACGTAAAGATCATCAATCCAGCGCCAAAAACATTGACAAAAAATGTCAGCATATTTCACCTTCCTTAGTCAAACCATTCAATAGACTATCTGCGCTTTTGGAGTTTCTCCGTAATCGCGCTGTGTACATATCCAATAAACCAGGCGTATGCGACGAGAACAACTCCACCAAGACCAAATCCTCCTGGGGTTACCTGCATCATGCGAGTTCCGGCAAAGTTTCTGCCGTGAAGCATCGCCAATGTTACCATTTCTGCTGTGCCCGGAAACATCGTCACAAAGATGGAACAGGTGACCCATACAACAAGTGCAGTCAACGCGAGCGCGTTTGCTGCCATAAGATGGTGTTTTTTCATATTTTTCACCTTCTTCCCCAAAACTATGCTACTACTTTCATCATAGGACATACGGTGCGTGTTTACCATACTTTTACGAACATGAAGGGAAGATGAAGAACTCGATGTAGTGCATGAGTAATATGCGGGGCGGTATATAATGCGGGCATGAAAGTACTTCTGGTTGAAGACGACCAAACGCTCGCGCGCAACCTCCACACCGCGCTTGAGCACGTGGGATTTGCCGTTGACACAGCGCATACAGCGGTAGACGGCCTTTTTCAGGCAACGGAATATGGGTATGACTGCATCGTTCTTGATATCATGCTTCCAGACGGGAACGGATTTGATGTATGCGCGCAACTCAGGAAGAGGAAAAACAAAACACCTATTGTAATGATGACGGTACGCGACGGAATCGAAGACCGCGTCCGGGGTTTAGACACGGGGGCGGACGACTACGTATCCAAACCGGTGGACTCCCGCGAACTCGTTGCCCGCGTACGCGCGCTCATCCGGCGAAACAGCAAAGAGCCGCTTCCGATTCTGCGCGTTGGAGATATCACCATCAATCCGCAGACACACCGGGTAGTGCGGAAACATGTTCCGATCACGTTTTCGGCCAAAGAGTTTGCTGTATTGGAGTTTTTGGCACGGCACAGTGACGAAGTAGTTTCTCGCGCGATGATTATGGAACACGTGTGGGGAAGCGATTTTGAAACGTTTTCAAATGTTGTTGACGTGTACATCCGCAATCTCCGAAGGAAAATTGATGTACAGGGGAAAAAACGCATGATTCATACCATCCGCGGCGGCGGATATAGTTTTTCGGACACACGATGATACATTTTTTGCAATGGTTGCGCTCGTTTTCGTTTATGCACACGCTTCGTGGACGGCTCACATCTTTTTACATTGTTTCTACACTCTGCGCGTTTGCCCTGCTCGCTTTTTTGTTCAGCGTAGTGTTTTTTGTTACTCTGCACAATCAGATTGACCATCACATTCACGTGGTGATCAACGAAGCAAAGCAAATTGTTGAAACCTATAGGGGTGAGGAGCGCGATCGCCTGCTCAAAAACTTGGTGAGTACTCAGGGCATGACTGTTGTTCTCCTTTCTCCAGACGGCTCTCCGGTCCTCCAAACGAACAGCCCGGACATTTCCATCGTGACGGAGCACCAGATGCAAAAGCTGATGATCGCGGGAGAACGGGGAAATACCAAGCCCGTGCATTTTCGTGTGGGTGACATGACGTTTGCTTCGGTGACCGTGCGCGAAAGCCCCGGCGAAGGCGTTCTTGGCGTTGGATACTCAACGGCAGTGATCGAAAAAACGTTTCGGAGTATCGTGGTGCTGATTCTTGGTGTGATGTTTGCAACGCTTGTTATTTTGGCTGTGATTGGGTCGCAGTTGGTCAAACGCGCACTCAATCCACTGGAACAGATCGCACAGACCGTTCAGCACATTACGAGTTCCCGCGGCCTTTCTTTACGCGTTGATGAAACACATCTTACAAAGGAGTTGGAAACCATTGTTATGTCCATGAATACGATGCTTGGACGGCTTCAGCGCGTGTTTACAAAAGAGCACGAATTTTTTTCTGATGCCGCGCATACCCTGAAGACGCCGCTCGCGGTACTCCGGTCGCATATCGAACGGGAACTGCCTGAAACGTCCACCCGCCGGCAGCCATTGATCGAAACCATTGATGCGATGGTCCGCACGATTAATGATTTACTGTTGATTTCACGGATTGAAACGCAAGGCGATATGAAACTTCAGCGCGTAAATACGTCAAACATTATGGAGGAGCTTGCGGAGTTGGCAGAAACCCTGGGGGCTGAAAAAAGATTAAACATTCAGAAGAACATTCAAAAAAATATTGTACTCCTCGCCGACCCGCACATGATGCGCCGCGCGCTCGGCAATGTTGTGCACAATGCAGTAACGCACTCGAAAATCGGCGGCACGATCACACTCAGCACGTTCCGTGCGCAGAACAATCACAGGGTAGACATGCGTATTGAAGATACAGGAGTTGGAATTGCCAAACGCGATCTTCCGCGCGTGTTTAACCGGTTTTATCGTGGAACGGGAGTAATAACCAAGGGTTCCGGTCTGGGGTTAGCAATGACGAAAGCCATTGTTGAGCATATGAGTGGTACTGTTGCTCTTTGGTCAAAAAGAGGAAAAGGAACGCGCGTAACAGTGAGTTTTCATTCTTTGTCGTAATTCTTTTGTGTGGATAGACTAAATCTTTTTTACTTCTTCCGCGAGCTCTTTATTTCGTACCGCCATTTGCACGTCGTCGCGCACAAACTGCACAACGCCGTTTTTATCAACAATCACATAACTATGTCCGGGGAATTGCCCGCGGTGCATAGACGACGGCAACGTCAACACCCCGTATGCAGATGATATAACGCGGTTTGTGTCAAAAAGCACAGTTGCGGCTGCAAGCTCCGGCATTTTTTTGACCGCGTTCGTCCAGTCGCGTTTAGGATCGGTCGTAATATTGAAAATCACGGTCGTTGCGGGATCAAACTCTTTCGCGTTCCCGAACGCCGCGATCTGATTCCAGCACGCCGGGTAACACATGAGACCTTCGTTAAAAAAGAGAATGATATTTTTTCCGCGCAGACTACTCAATGTTACCGTTGTGCCGTCATACTTTTCCAGCGTAAAGTCCGGGGCGGTTTTTCCAACAAGTCCATTAAATACTGCTGAATCAACAGCGGCAGATGCGCCGTGGTGGTCATCAGAAGAAGCCGCAGTTTGCTGGGCGGTTGGAGTGGAGGATTGATCTGCCGGAAAAGAGTTATTTTTTTCTACAGGAACAATACGGTAGCTCATGACGACATACGTCAACGATGCCACAGCCCCTATACCCAAAAGAGCAAGCCCGGTCCACTGTATAAACTTTGTCATATCACTCCTTTCTTTTCGTTTCTTTCTGATATATCCGTATCGCGTATACCACAATGCCAATGGTAATGACCACGAATACGCCTGCCCACACCGGTTCGGGGAGCACGCGCGTATATCGGCCGATGAACTGTATAAACCGTGTCAGCGCAATGTTGATATCCATCTGATACGCCGCGTGCGCAAACAGACGGTTTGTAACGGCGAGGAATGTAACAATACTGCCGAGCGCAAAAAACAACACGCCGGAGAATAGTTCACTATATGAAGCCGTGATCGTTTTTCCGAAGAGCGTGTACTTCACCGTTTTCCGAAACATGAACACCTTTTGCGTAAACTTTGTGTGATCGAGAAATGTGGCAAGAATAAACAGCGGAAAAACCATGCCCAAAACGTATGCCAGCGTGTAAATCACTCCCAATACCACAGAGCCGGGAAGGATAGAAAGCGCCACAACACCCGCGAGTACGGGCGCGCAGCAGGTTGTCGCGATGGCCGAAAACACGCCCAACACAAACACCGATCCTACGTTTGCTCTCTTTAAGCTTGGATGAACAGGAGACGGAAGGGGAAGATGGATTCCCAGCACCATTGACCCGCCAAGAAGTAAAAGAAATATTCCACCAAAAAGGAAAATCACATTATGGTATGTACTGAAAAGTGTGCTTAGAAATGTTGCCCCGAACCCGATGGGTAAAAACACCGCGAGAAGGCCGAGAAAATATACAAACGTCATAAAGAAAATTGTCGTTTTCTGTTTAAAGATTGAAGCCAAGTATGACGGAAGCAGTACGGTGATACAGCACGGCGCAAAAAGTGAGGCAACACCGGCAAAAAAAGACGCGACGAATGAGGCGCTCACAAGTAAATCCATTTATACCTTCTTTTTTTCTTGATCATGAACACTATGGCCCTTCATCATAAATACATGCATGAGCGGACACAGGAGAAACACGCCGTACGGAATCGCCGTTGCGAGTGGAATACGGAAAACACGCAACGCAACGAGCACGACGACAGCGAGCGTGCCATATTTCACAAGAGGTGGAATCTGCGACCACGTACTTTTTGATGAAGTATCTTCTTTGGGATGATTCCCCGGAGCGCAACAGTTCATATATATGTAAGGTACTCCGATGAAGATGAAGCGGAGATGAAACAAAAAAGAGAGTGGTGGATGAAATGGAAACCGATGTATTTTCATCCTGCCTTCATGTTGGGTGTTCTATCGTAACACCAACGAAAGGAAATATATGGAAACGAAAGATATTAAAGATGTTCAGCGTATCTCAAAACGGTCCACAGTTGTGTTGTCACCCACGATACACAAAGTATGGAACGTTGTCGTAGGGAAAAACCTTCAAAAGGAAACAAAAGTTTGGCGCGGGATCGCGCTTATGCTTTTTGGTTTGCTGATTCTTCTTCAAACGTTTACCATACGCATAGAACCGAAGTTTACATTGATCAAACGCGTGAATACTCGCAATATTTCTACGGCGCAAACCTCAAATAAAACAGACGCAGCATCAAAAACGGCAAACGCGAGTATTGACGCTTCCGCACTTCAAAAAGTTGTCCTGCCGACAGAGGGTGTTGTGCTTCCCATTTTCTGGGGCGATATTGGGAAAAAGATGGTGAAAGACGGAGTTATTGACGACCAAAAGTTCCGCGCGCTTTTTGAGGGCGGACTGCAGAATGTCGAAGAAACGATGCTATCCGGATCTGTGAACGGCCCGATTGTGATGAATGAGCAGAACAGCCGGTACATGCTTGATATTTTGTGGGCGTTTGGGTTAGCAAACAAAAATCCCATTCTCGAAAACGGCGAGATGACCGACAAACAGTACGGCGGTGCGGGAAACTTTGCATCAACAGGAGGATGGACGCTGAGTAATGGAAAGGCAATGGATCACTACAGTAAACACGCGTATGTGCCGTTAACCAAAGACCAACAGGATCTTGTGGACCGCGTTTCAAGCAACATTTACCGCCCATGTTGTGGAAACTCAACACACTTCCCCGATTGCAATCACGGCATGGCGATGCTTGGTCTCCTCCAGTTATTGGCGGCAAACGGCGTGAGCGAAAAAGATATGTATAAGATCGCGCTTGTCGTGAACTCATACTGGTTCCCACAGACGTATATAGATTTGGCGATGTACTTTAAAGAACAAGGAAAAGAGTGGCAGAATATTGATCCGCAAGTGGCGTTGGGCACGCAGTACTCCAGTGCTAAAGGATATCAGGAAACGCGCTCAAAGATTCAATCACTTCCACAACCCAAACAGGGAGGTGGCGGATGCGGAGTGTAACGATGCAGAACATTTTCCCGAGCTGGCGACTGATTGTTCTTGTGTTTATCGTAGTTGTGGGCGGATGGTATCTGTTGGAGACATACACGATTGTTGCAGTTGGAAATATTCCGGAAACATTGATTGAGTCGCAACAAACGACGGTGGAATCTCCGTTACAGCAAACGAAAGAGTATGCCGATGCGGGTGAAAAAGACGTCATACTATCGGCAACGGTTGAACAGCACTCGCAGACATCAACCGTCGTGCGCGCCGCGCTCAACACGCATTCTGTCAATCTTGATGGTGTGGATTTTGGCGAACACATCTGGATTGAAAAAGACGGCGTTGTTTTTCGGTCGAATGCCCATGAAGACGATGGGGGCAACCACCATCGAACCAGCACTATAACGTTCCCATATGTCTCCTCCCCCTTTACTATTGTTGGACAGGATATCGGAGGGGTTAATCAGAGGAAAATCAATGTGGAGTAGAAGTGGGATGCATATCATGGCAGTGTTTGATGGAGGTATTGCTTCGGTGGGATTTTTTGCGTTATATATGATAACGATGCGGATATTCACCAGAGGATGGAGTGTCGGCATACAGCGTTTTATTGAGCTTCGCCCGTATTTTATGACTTTTTTTCTTTCTGTGTTGATTCTGGTCGGTGTTTCACGGTGGGTCCAGGAGGCAATGAAAAAACGCTACGGTTTCTCGCAAACCCTGCTTGCTTCAAGCGGAACAACGATGATTCTCTGCTGTCTTCACCATGTAACAGACATTGTCCCTTTTCTTGGATTGAGCAGTGCTTCGCTTCTGCTTTTCCGGTATCAGCCGGTATTACTCATTGGGAGCACGGGGATCAATCTTTGTATTGCGGGGTGGACAATACGCAAGTACTACAAAAGAGATGCTCATTCGCCAAACACTTTTGGATCCCAACGGATAATGACCCAGTCTTGATGGATGGGATGAGGTTCTTGTGTTATACCCTGGATTCTAAATACAATGCACGCGCTTGCGGAATGTGAAAGATAGGCGTGGCGATGTATGTTGATTTCCATCCACCCATCTTCACCTTTTGTTATTTCATCTCGAAACTCCCCCACCGGATCTCGCTTTGCTATTTGTAGACTTGATTTGAACTCTTCAATAGTTCTTTCCTTTATTTGTTCTGGTGTGCGCTCTGACATATTTTTCTCCTTTTTTTGTGCCTCCGAGTGGAATCGAACCACTACGTTCGGTTCCGAAGACCGACGGTCTATCCATTAGCCTACGGAGGCATATCTCGTGTAGCTTATCTTGTATTCTACCAGAATCTGCGTATACTTTTGCTATGTCATTTTCCTATGAGGAACTCATTTCCAGGGTGATGACCTCACTTCGGTTGCGTGAAAAAAATGCGGCACAAGATAGCACTGACCCGCAGTTTACCGATCAACGCTTTTTCCACCCTTTTATTACTATTGCCCGTGACCCCGGAAGCGGCGGTAAACCTATAGGTCAGGAAGTGGCAAAGCGCCTAGGATTTGCATTCTATGATCATGAACTTATCGAAGAAATTTCGCGTTCAACGAAACTCCGCAACACTGTATTGGATCAAATAGATGAAAAAAGCAGAACAGGTTTGCAGGACTTAATCCAAGGTTTGATTAATCCAAACTATGTCTCCGACATAACATATGTTACGCAACTCTGCAAAGTGATTCTCTCGTTGGCGTATAAAGGAAATGTTGTGATTTTGGGCCGTGGTGCCAACTTTATGACGCCATCCGCACAAGGTCTCCATGTGCGCATTACCGCGCCCTATGCTGTCCGCGTTCAGCGCACGGTTGATTTTGAAGGACTTTCATTGATAAAAGCGCGCGAGATTGTGCAGAAGATTGAGTCTGATCGCCGCGATTTTGTGAAGCAGTATTTTGGTAAAGATATTCGTAAATCTGAGTACTATGATCTTATTTTAAACACGACGTTTTATATGCCAAAAGAAGCAGCCGATGTGGTGCTCCGTGCGTTTGAGAAAAAATTTGGCAAACGATAACGACATGGCTTGAACAGTGTAGCCTGGCGGCATTTTGCTATTCCTCATTTCCTTCGATATAATCTGGTGTGAAGTGGTATCACGCCCGGATGGCGGAATTGGCAGACGCGTACGCTTCAGGAGCGTATGGGAGCAATCCCTTGGAGGTTCAAGTCCTCTTCCGGGCACAAAAACAAACTATTGAAAACGTTTCCATCTCCTTCTTGTTTTTTGTTCGGGAGGAGTTTGTGAAACAAGCCCAATAATGTCGTGTCCGTATCGAAGATGAACTTCTGAACTACTCTGATGTTTTTTCCTGTTGTGTTCGGCAAATGCTCGCAACACTTCGTAATATGGTGCGCCATTTATTTGCATATGCCATGGACATGATAATTCACTGCACACATAGAGAGTTTTACGCACTTCCGTATTCGGGGGAGGAGTAGAGTGTTCTGTAACAAGGAGTGTTGTCTCATTGAACTTTTTGAATATTTGTTCAAGATCAGCCTTAAACCCATTATTAAGTTGCTCTTCATGAAGATCGCCGTTATCTGCTGATCTTCCAAGCCTAAATATGTCGGCTCTTGCCATATCTCCCCTTCCATCAATGTTTTTAGCATCGTATCCAGCGGAGTATCTTGAGTCAAGAGAGAGTTTTTTGATGGGGGTGTTGTGTATTCTGCGTAGCAATTTTGAGGTGTTGCCTTTATAATCACGTCTAAATCTAAGTGAATTCCTATGCCGCATGAAATTTCTCCAGCACCTCAAAGCGAACATCCCGAACGAGAAATGCTCATCAGTTTTGGCATGCTTTTTTATCCGCGCATGGGGACGCGCGTATTAAAAGACCGCATACATGTCATTCTCGGTGTGGGAACAGGTAAAACTTTTTTTTCGTATCTTATCGTGAAAGATCCTGATGGCCAGTGGCGTATCCCCGCTGGTGCCGGAGGAACAGGCTATGTTGGAAACATCGGTGAAGTCATTGGCCTGCTCGCGTCAGAGCAAGTCATAGAGGCATATCGGAGAGGTAACCAAAAGGCGGGAGTGCCAGATTCAGTAGGTGATCCAACGTGGATCATTGAGCAGTCAAGACAACCTACGCGAGGACTTGTGTTACCTTCCCAGTCCGATGCAGTAGACTTGGATTGATCGAGCACAACAAAAAAGACTCGAGTAGTAATTTTCCTCCTTTTCCATTATAATTTCCCCACTTGCCCGGGTGGCGGAACTGGTATACGCGCACGTTCGAGGGGCGTGTGGAGCAATCCTTGGAGGTTCAAGTCCTCTCCCGGGCACTTAGAGAAAGGAGTATGTATGCAAGGAATTATCAGGTTTTACGGGAGTAAATGTTTTGTTGTAGTGAGAAATACTATTCGATTTCCTGTGGATGGAACGGATGTTTATACTTTTGATCTTCGCGCTGGGGAAAAAGTTGGGTTTAAAATGGAGGGTCCTAACCGAATTGTTATAGAATCCTTGATTCCCACGAAATTGGAACATGATATGCCTGAAGTTTATGGAGAAATAGGGTAACCGTTGGCCGCTTAGCTCAGTTGGTTAGAGCGTCCGGTTTACATCCGGCAGGTCGGGGGTTCGACTCCCTCAGCGGCCACAAAGGAAAAAAAGTATGAGAGAGAGTGTTGAAGTCAGTTGGCATGCGTCAAAATTAAATCTCGCAGGATTCTTTCGAAGTGTTTGTGATGGACTCAATAGCAATGGAGTTGACTTGGGACAAAGCGGAATGATTATTGAGGGATTTATTTATGATCTTGGACATAATGGGAGAGGATTCGACGATTTTCCACGCGCAATCACTCTTGAACTTCCCGATGTATCTCGACCAAAAACTAGCGATGGCGTAGAACCAGAAAAACAAGAATTAGAAGTGGAAATGTCTGTTTCAGATTTACTTGAACAGTTTAAAGCGCTCATATTTCCATACCTTCAATCACATCGTTATTATAAAGAAACACCATCATCCCTTGATTCAATAATGCGCGCAATAGAGGCGATGAAAGAACATAGCTCTGGATGGAAGGGAAAAGTGCTCTTACATCCTCAATATGGTGGAAAATATGAAGTGAAATCTATTATGCTTATATATCCCCTATCCTGAAAAAACACCCGCTTCGTCATGAAGAAAAATTGTGTATAATTCCCCTATCGTGTAACCGGTGTATGCCAAGCTAGCCAAGGTGGTCACGGCGCATGTCTGAAAAACATGAAATTGAGGTTCGACTCCTCAGCTTGGCACAGAATAGCTCAGGCTATAAAGGTTTTGTGCTACAATACCGGAAATATACGTCGCCTGCTCAAAAAGGAGTGATATGCCGTTAACACCGGAACAAATAGCCCAGCTTGCGCCACGGTTAGGGATGGCATATAACGTCGCAGACCATCCTGAGAAAATTATCCGGGATGCACGTAATTATGATGAAGTATTAAATGCGTTGGGACGCGCAGCATTTCAACTTATTCAGGAGCAATATGGCACCGAAACGCTTGAGTTGCTTGTTAGAGCATTTCCTGCGTACCCATTTCTGCAGGTGTTTACGGTCGAAGATTTACCGCCTTTGGCAAAGGAAGTGAGAAGAGCGTACAACGCAGATAAGAAAAGGGCGAAGCGTGAAAGGGTGAAGCGGCGTGGAAAAGCAAAAAAGTATGAAAATCTGGCAGCGGCTTCAACAGCATCCTGAGCGTTTCCATCCATTTTTCATCCGCGAGCAAGTGATAAGCGCAATCCGCGCGCACTTTACGTCGCAAGGTTTTCACGAAGTTGAAACACCAAAGTTATTGCCCCAACCGAGTACCGAGCCATTTTTAGAAGTGTTTGAGACACAGTTGAAGTTTGCAGATGGCTCAAGCTCCCGCGCGTTTTTGCCGACAAGCCCCGAGTTTGCACTCAAAAAACTACTAGCGGCAGGACTTGGCAGCTGTTTTGAAATCTGCAAAAGTTTCCGCAATGGCGAGGGACGAAGCAGTAAACACAATCCTGAGTTCACGATTTTGGAGTGGTATCACACGCCAGGCGACTATCTCACCGTGATGGACGACACGAAAAAGCTTTTTCAAGCAATTCACCACGCAGTGTTTCCGCAGTCAAAAGATTTGACGCTGAAGTATCAGGGAAAAATATATGACCTTTCTTCACCGTGGGAGCGAATTTCCGTTGCCGAAGCGTTTCAAACATATGCGGGCATAGATACCGACACATTATTGTCCAAAACAAGGCTTGTTTCCGCGCTCACAAAAAAAGGCTATCACACCAATAAAAAAACAACGTGGGAGGAAGCGTTCAATCAAATCATGTTCAATGAAGTTGAACCGCACTTAGGTCAAAAAAAACCAACATTTTTGTACGACTACCCCACTTCACAAGCCGCGCTTGCGCAAAAAAAGAAATCTGATCCGCGATTTGCCGAACGGTTTGAGTTCTTTTTGGCGGGTTTTGAGTTAGGCAACGCGTTTTCTGAGTTAGCCGACGCAAAAGAACAGCGTGAACGGTGCGAGCACGACTTGGAAGAACGCCGCACACTTGGAAAAACGACGTACGGTTTGGACGAAGATTTTTTAACCGCGCTCAAGTCCGGCTTTCCGCCAACCGGTGGCAGTGCAATGGGTGTTGACCGCATCGCCGCGTTGTTTGCTGATGTGCCAAACATTCAGGACGTACTTTTTTTCCCCATAGACGACCTCTTTCCACCCAAGACCGCCTGAGGTATAATGCGCCGGTATGGCAATGAAAGCGGGCAATCTCCAAAAAGGCATGTTCATTCTGTTTAAGAATGAGCCATTTGAGGTCACAAAGGCCGAGTTTTACGCACCCGGAAAAGGTTCGGCGATTTGCCGTGCCAAGTTGAAAAGTTTAAAAACCGGCAACACGCAGGAGTTTACATATAAATCCAATGATCCCGTTGAAGAGCTCGACGTGATGGCCCGCGAGATGCAGTACCTCTACACCGATGGCCCAAGCATTATTTTTATGGATCCACGAACATATGACCAAGTGTCAGTTCCGGTCAAACTGCTTGAAGACAAAATGGGCTATTTAATTCCTGAACTCACGATGTACGTCGTGTTCTTGGATGACAAAGCAATTGGCGTGCGCTTCCCACAGAAGGTAAAGTTGAAAGTTGCGAACGCCGAAGATTCGGTTGCAGGCAACACGGTCTCGGCAGCGAAAAAGCCGGTGACACTCGAAACAGGCGTCGAAGTATACGTTCCGCTCTTTGTGAAAAAGGGCGATACACTTATTATTGACACGACCACGGGTGAGTACGTGTCGAGGGGGTAAAGAATATTATATTCGGCCAATTTGGTACAATAAGGTGTCATTGCGGGTATTGTATAGTGGTAATACACAACCTTGCCAAGGTTGGGCCAGGGGTTCGATTCCCCTTACCCGCTCATTCCCTTTTCAATAATCGGAAGCGCTTTTGCGGGGCGGGTTTTGTTGACGAGCTAAGAGTATAAGAGTAAAGGACATGTTATGCGTGTGTTAAAACGTTTGTATCAGTTCATATTTAAATATCCGCGAAATTTTATCGTGTATCTTGTGTTGTTCACTGTGGGTATTGTGATGTCGAACACGCAACCGTTTCTTGTCAAATGGGTGACCGCTGCAGTGCAAACTGGATCGTTTGATCAGGCGTTTTGGATATTGGTATGGTTCGGCATCGCACTTGTCATTGGAAATTGTATCGTCGCGTTATCATATTACATTGGTGATCAGGGAATGACGCGGACCTCGATAGATTTGCAGGGGTCTATCTTAAAACACCTTCATGATCTTGATTTTGCCTATCACACCAATAAAAGTTCGGGAAAACTTATCGGTATTATGCGGCGTGGAGATGAAGCATATTTTGGTTTTTACCACCTCATTAATCGCGAGGTCTATGCTACGGTTTTGGTATTTCTCATGATGTTGGGAACATTTGCAATGTTGCGGTCGTCCTACATGGTTTTTGGCATTCTTGTGACGATTATCAGTGTTCTTGTTTCGCTTTTTTTGGTGAAGTTGAATATTAAATATCGGAAGAAGTTTAGTGAGACTGATGATGAAGTTTCCGGCGTACGTGTGGATAACTTGATCAATTTTGATACGGTTAAATACTTCGCACAAGAAGCGTACGAGCAAAAGAGATTTGGGACATTGCTGACGAAATGGTATGACGACTTGCTTAGATATTTTCAAACGTTTCGATATTTTGACATTATCATTGGCAATTTTTCCTTACTAGCACTCATTGCGGTGATGGTGTTAGCGGTGATGGATGTGCAGTCCCACGCGCTTTCTTTGCCAGACTTTTTACTGGTCAGTTCATTTTCACTTTTTTTGTTTCCCCGTTTGGTCAATTTGTTGTTTATTTTGCGTGAACTGGCAAAACGGTATGACGATCTGGAAAGGTATCTTGGGTTGTTGGACGAAAAAATTAAGGTTATTGATCCTGAACACGCCGAAGAAGTGAAAAATCTGCGTGGGAGCGTGCAGTTTAATCATGTTTCATTTTCATATCATGCCAATGAAGATGTTTTGAGTGATTTCTCATTAGAGATTAAGCCTGGAGAGTCTGTGGCCTTAGTTGGGTATTCTGGCGCGGGAAAAACGACAATCACAAAATTAATGATGCGGTTTTTTGACCCAACTGGTGGAAACATTACAATTGATGACGTTGATATTACACACATGAAAAAATCCTATCTTCGCAGCCTAGTTGGAATTGTTCCACAGGATCCGATTATGTTTAACAACACCATTGCATTTAATGTGCGGTATGCCCGCCCGGAAGCAAGTGACGCAGAGGTTGATCATGTGTTGAAGTTGGCAAAATTGGATGATTTTATTAAAAAACTTCCGGAAGAAGACAAAACAATGGTTGGTGAACGTGGCATTAAACTGTCCGGTGGTCAGCGGCAGCGTTTAGCAATTGCCCGACTCTTGCTAGAACAGCCTAAGATCATTTTGTTTGACGAAGCAACAAGTTCACTAGACTCGGAGTCCGAACGAAGCATTCAACACGCATTTTGGTCCATTGCAAAAGATCCAAAGAATCCGCGTACAAGCATCATTATTGCTCATAGATTGTCTACGATTATGCGCGCAGACCGCATTGTTGTGTTGGACAAGGGGAAAATCGCAGAGATTGGGACACACGAAAGTTTAGTGAAAAAAGAAGATGGGATTTATCAGAAGTTGTGGCAGCTCCAGCAGGATGGGTTTATCGGCGAAGAAAAAGGAGAAAACTTGCAAGAAGATAACAACCCTGTTGAGTAAAAAGATTTGTGAAACGTATACCCGCCCCCGCCGCCCCCGCCTCCTCCACCGCCGGAAGAGCCGCCGGACGATCCCGAGCCCGAAGCGCCGTACGATGATATTGCGGCAGATGATAATGAGCCCAAAGCTGATGATACTGATGAAAAACTACTCGCAAACGAGCCTGAAAATCCTGACCCACTGCTTCCCGATACTCCACATAATTGAGTCAATAGGATACTTGCGCGTTTGTCTGTAATCCCTCATATGTTTTTGAAATGCCAACCATTGCGCGGTTTCCCGCCGGCCTTTTTCGGTGCGTTTTTCAGCAAATCCCGCAAACACGATTGTGCACGCAAATGCCGCTCCGGAAATAAACGGACCAAGCGAAACAAGCGTTTGGAAAAGCGGACGGAGAACACCAGCAGCTTCTGCAGTGAATGCCAAAATCAGACCCTGCACAATTGTTGCCGGGATGAAAAATGCTAATGGAAGAAGCAACTTCCCCGCCAACTTATGTGCGATCTTATCAAAGTATCCCTCCTCGAAATTTTCTTTGTATACAACATTTTGAAGATGCTGGAAAAAACTATAACTTGTTGTGCGGTGTGTTTGACAATAACTCACAATGCTTTCAAGTGGAACGGCAACTCTATCGTCTCCCTTTTTAGTTCCAATGGGTTCTTCGCCCACGTTCACAAAAATAAAATCAAACACGGCCTTTTCAATATCACTCATACTTTTTCTCGGATTTGGTAGTTGTTCAAGATAATACTTGTAGTCTTTAAAAATGACCCCTTCTTTTTTATCGCTTCGCGTGATTTTAACGAACCGATGCTGAACGAGCGACAACACGGTGGCGGTAAACGCTTTTGGTGAAAACGATTTTTGCATACTAAAGAGTTGCTCGATTTGTGCGGGATCAATGTCGTTCGGAGGCTCCCACAATGAGTTTGCTTGGTTGATTTGGGGCAATGGCCCGTCCTTGTGATACTTCACAAATCGGCGCCACGATGTGTTGATGATAAATAGGGACAGTGCTGAAATAAGCAGAGAAACGCCGGCAAGTACTTTGACCAACACACGAAGCGTAGCCTTCTGCCGTTCGGTTTTTACGATAAACTCTTGTTCCTGCGCGCGAATTTCCACTTCGGTAAGCGTTCCTTTTGCGCCACCTGTAAATGTAATTTTTGGCATAAGGATGCGGGCTTCAAAAAACTTGCCGGAGGACAGAAGCGGCGTGGAGTACTCAACATGTTGTGGATCGGAAATACGTACGGTGCCGTTAAGTGGCCCGTGCGCCCACGCCTGAATTTTGTCGCCAGGAATATTGGGTGGCAGCACGATTGTGGCGGTCACATTGCGCTGGATCAAACTCCAGTCATCGCCGATCAACTTCCAGTACAGTTCCGCCGTATCAGTGTGCTGGGTAACCGCGTTCTGCACGGTATAGTTGATGGTGAACGTTTTTGTTTCGTTATACGCACGGTAAAACCATTTGATGTAGTACTGGTCGGCGTCTTCTGTTACATAAAATCTCGTGGTTGGGAGCATGGGATCACCACTCTCTGCCCGGTCTTGCTGGAGTTGGGTATAGCAGATGACGCCCTCACAGACGCTAAAATTCTTGAGTGTATACGGCTCGGTTCTCCCCGAATGTGTTGCCTGATCACTCAGCCTTTTTATGTATTGATATGCAAAAGAAAAACTGCCGGAAAAATCGTAGGTACGTTTCTCGGACACGCGCATGGATCCATCTCTGTTGAGCGTGGCATCAATATGAACGGTGGGGATGGAGTAGGACTTTGAGGAAGAGGCCTGACTTGGCGAGGCAAACTGGAGGCCAACCGCTAAAAGGGTAATTCCAATCGCCAGTGCCGCGAGTGCCGCGAAAATTCTTGTTTTCACTATGAGGTGTAGTATATATCGCCACGTCTTTCTGGTAAAATAGCTTGAGTAATACCTAGATGCCCGGTCGTCTAATGGTAGGACAACGGGTTTTGGTCCCGTCTATTAGGGTTCAACTCCTTACCGGGCAACACGTTGATAAATTCAATTATGAAAAACGCCATCATTCTGCATGGGGGGCCATCGGAAAAAGAATACTATGACCCTAAAGCGCCAAGTATGAGCAATGCTCACTGGATACCTTGGTTACAAGGGCAGCTGCTAAAAGTAGACATCGCCGCAGCTACTCCCGAAATCCCACATTCATTTGACCGAAATTGGCAAACTTGGAATCGTGAGGTGGAGCGGTTTGATATTGGTCCAGAAACCATTTTAATTGGTCATAGCACTGGAGCAGGCTTTTTCATAAAATATCTAAGTATTCACAAGAAACTAAAGGTAAATAAAGTTATTTTGGTCGCCCCCTGGCTCGATCCGGATCATAACCGTACCAAAGATTTTTTTGATGATTTTAAAATTGATTCTGATCTTGTAAGTCGAACAAAGGGAGTAACAATATTTTGTTCCGATAATGATCAAGAAAGCGTCTCAAAAAACCGTAGATATGCTTCATCAGCAAATTAAGAATATTAAATATCGGGAATTTCATCATTATGGACACTTCACGTATGACGATATGCAGACTACTGAATTTCCTGAATTGCTAAATGCTGTTTTGAGATAGGAAGAGTTAAATATGGTCCGTTGTACCTCTTTCATCGTCTATATCCTTCGCACTTCCGCAAACACGTACTACATTGGCCAAACAAATGATCTTGAGAAAAGACTAAAGGAACACCGCGCGCATGGTCCGGCATCGGCAAAATATATGCGGTACTTTCCTTCATTTACGTTGGTGTATACAGAAAAGTTTGGTACGCGCAGTGAGGCGATGAAACGGGAAGCATTTCTCAAAAAACTGTCACGACCAGAGAAAGACGCACTCATCCAAAACATAGTGAAAAAACAATAGCATTAAAACGCCGGCTCTGGGGGTAAAAACTCTTCGCCATTTTGCTCACTACCAGATGCATACTCGCCTGCTTTGAGCCACTGCACATAGGTGCATCCCGTGGCCTGCCGCTTTGCGCTGGCCCAACCGCTTGTTGAGCATTTTTTCATCTTTTTACCACTCGACGTTGTGTACAACACAAGTTTTTTTCCACATTGCGGACAATCCTCATCCAGTTCTTTTGTTGTTCCATTGATCCATTCAATAAAATCGCACCCTTCGGCTTTTTTCGTTTCTTTGTTCCACACATTTGTTGAGCACTTCTTCATCTTCTTGCCAAACCGTGTTTGGACTAACACAACGGGGGAACCACACTTGGGACATTTCTCATCGAGTGTTTTTGGCTCAGGAACAAGCCATTTGACGTAATCACACCCCTCGTTCTTTTTTGTTTCCTTGTTCCAACTTCCTTTTGAGCACCGCTGAAGTTGGCGACCAGTTGCAGTCTGCGTAACTGGCGATAATGGCGAACCACACTTTGGACATGTTTCTTCCATTCGATTACTATAGCAGAGTTTGAGAAAGAAACGTCAACATCAAAAATTTAGCGTTTTTTTCGTGCCGATGAAACAGTTTTTTCTCGGTAGAGAAGAAGATAAATGAGAGGAAGAATGCCTGCCGAATTTACGACAAGGAGCGCGATAAACCACCATTGTTGCCCTGCTTTCGCCGCCCGCCACAATGCGACACCGCGGAGAATGAGATCAAGAAGAATCAGTGGGAGAAACCACTGCATAGCTCCCAGCATGAATGTGGGGTTAAATTCAGGAGAATACCATTGATTAAAATACATCATAGATTCATGATAGCACACTGCACATAAGACGTTATTTCTTTTCCAAGTGCTTAAAATACTCTACCTGGCGTAATCGTTTTACTGCTTCCTCGCGTGTTTTATACGGCCCGCCCAAATTTCTCCTGGTCTTTTCCGAAAGGACATAATACCCTTTTTTTCGTTTGACGATCATATTTTTATCGTAGCATACTGTCTTGCACTGTATCGTCTGCTATGAAAAAAATGGACCGTACCCATTCACTTTTAATTCTTCCCGAGTTCCTTTTGGAAGAGAGTAAAAAAGTTTTGTAGCGATTTCCTGAAGAGCTGTTAATTGTTGTGGATCAGCAATTTGAGGCGGTTTTTTTATCCTTTTCAGGAGTTCAAAATATGCATTTTTTGTTTTTGTTACTTCACTCCCACTATCAAACTCTCTTGGTAAAACAAGCGAAACATTCGCTCTTTCCCCCTTCATCATTATGGTGAACATAACACCTTTTTTTTCAAGAAAACGAAGTGTGGCAAGCGAAATGCCAAGTAACATTGATGTTGCGCGAAGAGAAATTTCTATGCGTCGCTCATCTTGTGGTTCAGGGAGAAGGGATGAGTGTCCAATCTCTTCAAAACTTTTTCGAGCGCTAGTCGCTTTAGCCATGATCGATCTACCCATGTATGCATTATACGCTAACACATTAATGTCTAGAAAAATGCTTGACAGGTTCTGTATACTAGTCGGCATGGTCACCGTTGCATACGAAATTGGATATCAGTTTTCTCCAGCGGAAGTTGAAAAATACGCCCGCCTCGCTCGTCGAGTTCAAGAGGACCCAGGCATGTCTGTGTTACGACTCAACTTAGCGTGTATGGGAGAAGGAGTCGATTGGGATAGATTTATGGAGTGGTGGCTTCTGAAACATGAAAAGAATTCTGACACTCCTAATCAATAATTTCGACCAAAAAGCGGCCCCAAAACAGGACCGCCCTTTCTCTTTTCAAAAACATCACATCTTTGGACAAACTTTGCAATCACTTTTATGTGTGACCAACAGCACGACGCCGGAAGCACCAACAAGCACGTAGACGAGTTGGACAAGTCCGGAAACAGAGCCAAAAAGCATTTCAACGAGATTATAGTTCGCAAGACCGACCAAACCCCAGTTTATCGCGCCAATCACAACCAAGAGGAAAGCAACAATGTGGAGCAGTTTCATGTATCTCACCCCCTCCCTGAAGATTCAGAAAGTATGTTCAGTATAGGGTGGAAAAGAAGACGAAGTCAATGGAAGGAGCATAATCCTTGGTACGATGTCTGCAACACGGTTAGATCTAGAAACAACTCGGATTATTCCTGGGAAAAAATATCCTTTTGAAGAACTCATTTGGAGAATGGAAGTTGGAAGAGCAATCATTGGTTTGAATGAAACAGTGCAACAAGCACTTGATGAGGTATTAATAGCGGCGAAGGAAATGATACAACACTATCCGCACGGAGCTCTTGCATCTTTAATCATAGATAATGGTCATTTTGAACTTATCGCAGGTGATGGAAGACCCGAAAAAACTTCTTCTGGAATAAATCACTAAACCTCCTCTGCTATACTAGTACCCTATGCCTCCGGACAAATATGCCGCTGTGTGGCTCTCGTATTCTTCAATCAGTGATTTTTTACGGTGTCCCCGCGCGTATTTTCTGAAAAACGTGTATAAAGATTCCAAAACTGGCAGGAAAGTCGTGCTGATGTCTCCCCCGCTTGCGTTGGGACAGGCGGTGCATGAAGTTGTTGAGTCGCTCTCGGTGTTGCCGGTCGAACAGCGCTTTATCCAGCCCCTTGTAGAAAAGTTTGAAACAGCGTGGAAAAAAGTGTCCGGCAAGAAAGGTGGATTTTGGGACGACTCAACGGAGCAAACATATAAAAACCGCGGGAAAGAAATGCTGGCGCGCGTAACGCAACACCCCGGTCCTATTGCAGAAAAAGCGGTGAAGTTGCTCAATATGGATCTTCCACAGTTTTGGCTTTCGGAGGACGACGGTATTATCTTGTGCGGGAAAATTGACTGGCTTCACTATCATGAAAAAGATGACAGCATCACAATTATTGACTTTAAAACGAGTAAGTCTGAAGAAGACCCCGAGTCGCTTCAGCTCCCCATCTATCATCTGCTTGCCCATTACTGTCAAAAGCGACCAGTCGCGGGTGTTGCGTATTGGTACTTGGGTTTAAGTAATGAGCCTGTGGCTAAACCATTGCCGGATTTGCAGGAATCGCAAGAAAAAATAATGAAAATTGCTAAGCAGGTGAAAACCGCGCGGGCGCTGGAGCGGTTTAAGTGCCCTGCCGGAGATGAAGGATGCCGATACTGCCAGCCGTATGAGGCGATTTTACGCGGTGAAGCAGAGTGTGTTGGTGTTGATACGCATGGAAGAAGAGATGTGTACATCTTGAAAAAAGAAAGCGGGTTATTGGGCGGCGAAGACCGGGACGAGGGTGTGATTTTGTAGTTTATATTAAGTAATACGAATACTCACGCGTTTATCAAAAGCCTCTCCGATTTTCTTGAGAAAAGCAAGCGATGGATTAGCAGTCATGCGTTCAACCTGAGAAATTTTTGCTTGTGTTGTCTTCAATTTTTTTGCCAACGCTCTTTGGGACAATTTTTTTTGAATGCGAAGACGGATAATTTGACGTGCGAGCTGATACTCGAGATCACCCTTTTTCCACACGTCACGGAAACGAATATCTTTTAAGCTTTCTTTAAGATGATTTTTAAATGTATATGTTTTCATATGTTCCTTTTATCGCTATCATGAGAATGATATTGTATACGATATCAATTGTCAAGGTACTGTTCCAATCTTTTTTGTGCGACATTACACTCATGAAGAGGAAGTTTCTGTGATTTTTTCAAAAAACCATGAAGGATAAGAACGCGTTTGTTTTGTAATGAAACGCACAATAAACGAATATTATCTTTTCCAAGAATGCGTAATTCCCAGAGAGAGGTTTTTGTTATTTTTTTGAGTTGATGAATTTCTTTCCGTAATCCATATTCTTGTATATGCGTGAAAACACGAAACACTTTTTCTTTCTGTTTTAGAGAAAGTGACTCAAGAAATTCTTTAATAACGTTTCTTTTATGTTCTGAAATATAGTAAAGAATTTCATATTCTGGCATAGAAACACTATACTCTACCCAAAATAGAATGTCTATATTCCTATGTATCCAGCACCTTCCACAGTATCCGCGCTGCGTATGTGCGATATGGCTGCCACTTTTTACTCAGCGCGAGCATTTGTTTTTCTGTCGGATGGTTTTTTAACCCATACACGCGCTGAATTGCTTTTTTCAACCCAAGATCACCGAACGAAAACACATCTTCGCGCGCGAGCGAAAACATCAAAAACATTTCCGCGGTCCATGGGCCGATTCCTTTTACCCGAATGAGTGTTGTTTTAATCTCATCATCGGTCATGTCGGGAAACTTGGAAAGATCAACCTTTTTTTGTACGACGTGCGTTGCCAAATCTTGTAATGATCGTGTTTTTGCGCCCGAAATACCCACACTCTGGAGTTTTTCATCTGAAAGTTTTAAAATACGTTGCGCGGTTGGTGTATTTTTAGGAAACAATTTTTCAAACCGACCATAAATCGCATCTGCCGCTTTGCCAGACAACTGCTGGCCGATAATATCGCTGCACAAGCTTGCAAAAAAATCATGCGAAGAAGTAAGCGTGATCTTGCCGATTTTCTCTACTTTTTCTACGTACGCATGAAGTTTTGGATCGTGGTGTTGAAAGTGTTTCGCCACATGGTGTAGCATGAACGTATCATATCATCATCAAAGGAGGGTCTATATGTTACAACTGCGGGTGTGGACGGTCAAACGATGCAATGGGCAAAGGCAATGCGGGAGCTGATCCCAACGGCAAATCAATTACTGACGCAACGTTTAAAGCGGCGGCAGATGCAATGAGTATGAGCGCTGAAGAATCAATGAAAAACACGCACGACTTGCTCGCGAAGAAACTATCGAAAAAAACTGAATAAGTTGAGTAATACGCGTTTATATTCAGTTGAGATGTACAATACGCGTATGCCGATACCCCATCCCAAGCTCCACGTCTTTCTCGCGCACGCGGGTGTTGCGTCGCGCCGCAAAGCGGAAGTGTTGATTGCGGAAGGAAAAGTCCGTGTAAACGGAAAAGTAATAACAAATGTCGCGGAACGTGTGAATCCGGAAAAAGACCGCGTGGAGTACGATGGAAAACCTGTTTCTGCTCCGGCGCAGTTTGTCTATTATTTACTCAATAAACCAGTCGGGTATCTTTCTAGTGTTTCTGATCCAAGTGGCAAACCAACGGTTGTTTCGCTTGTTCCAAAAACAACACGCATCTATCCCGTTGGCCGATTAGACGAGGACTCCGAAGGCCTCATTCTTCTTACCAACGATGGCGATTTGGCGTACACACTCACGCATCCAAAGTTCGAAGTGCCCAAAACGTATCACGTGCTTGTGAAAGGCGCGCCAACAAACAGTATGTTGAACGCATTACGCGCTGGTGTGAAGTTGAAAGAAGGAAAAACATCGCCCGCGGAAATCAGCATTACTAAGCATGAACAGGGAAAAACGTGGATTAGTCTTACGATTCACGAAGGGTGGAATCAACAGATTCGTCGCATGTGTGCACACGTTGGACTTGAGGTATCACGCCTTATCCGCGTGAAACTTGGCGGTTTGGAGTTGGGTGATCTTGCGCAAGGAAAATGGCGGGAACTTTCACAAGCGGAGATCGCGTTGTTGCACGCATCCGCAGTACAGTCATGAGTAAAAAACGCATCGCCGCATGGATTTCGTTGGTGGCGGGTCTTGTACTGATGGCGTACGGTGCATGGTCATTTTTCTTTGCCCCGCTGGTATCGCCGTTTGCGACGTTGGATGTAACACTCACCATCCGTACGTTAGACAAATACTCATTTTCCCGTTTGCGAACACGCACATATTTTCCGTCAGCACTTCAAATGATAAAAGTGTTGAAAAAGACGCCGGAGTTTTCATCATACGTGTTTATGTTTACGAGCGATGGAAAAAAAGTTTCCGGCCAAATGAATCTTCCAAATAAAACCGGAAAGTTGCCGGTGATTGTCATGGTGCGCGGATATGTAGATAAAGAAATCTACGCTACGGGTGTGGGAACGAAGCGCGCGAGTGAGGCGCTTGCCCAGCACGGATATATCACGATCGCGCCGGACTTTTTAGGCTATGGCGAGTCTGATCCCGAATCTAATGATATTTTTGAAGCACGGTTTGAAAAACCGGTTACTGTGTTGAACTTGTTGGCTTCTGTTCGCATGCTCCCGCAGGCTGATCCCAAACGCGTTGGCATATGGGGACATAGCAATGGCGGGCAGATTGCATTATCGGTGTTGGAGATTACACAAAAGAACTATCCGACCGTGTTGTGGGCACCCGTTACACAAGGTTTCCCTGACTCTATTTTGCAGTATGTTGGTGAATTGCCGGATAGTGGTGCGTATATAAAGGGAGAGCTGGAAAAATTTCATATTCGGTATGCTGATGATGAGTACTCTGTTGCCGCGCACTGGGATGATATGACTGCACCACTTCAAGTTCACCAAGGTTTGGCGGATGAAGAGGTGAAAAGTAAGCAGACAAAGGGCGTGGCCGACGGGTTAAAAAAATTGGGCAAATCCGTAACGCTTTTTACATACCCCAAAGAAGATCACAACTTTAACCAAGGGAGTTTTGCGACAATGATGGAGCGGGATCTACAGTTTTTTGATGGAAAGCTATAACTGGAAGTGGCTGGAAACGTAAAAAATTTATCAATCGCTCCCACATCGTTTTCTTTTTATACGTTGGCGCAATCCGCACTTTTTGTAACCCAAGCTCTGGTTCAAAAACGGTGTTTTGCGGTGCAACAATAAATAACACGTGATAGTCCTGCATCCACTCTTTAGCTTCATCCGGTGCGTCTTCGCCAACCACGTTTGTGTCAAACCAGCGTTTCTCGAATGTTTCAATATCAAACTCGCGATTTTTCGCGTAGTAGTAGTAATCGGGATCCTGGATTGTGAGCTTCTTTTCCTCGAGATTAATACCAGTAACAACACTATAATGGCCGATATCATCGTCAAATGTCTGTGTCCGCGGATCCCAGAGCTCCGCATCGGTCCACACGCCCTGCCACTCGATGCCAACGGCGAGATTGTATGTATTGACGAGCATGTAAATATCCTGCGCCGTGGCATTGCGTTTTGCCCACATCACGTGTTTTGGGGCGAGTTTTCGTACAGCCAAGGCAAGCTGATCGAGCCGCATGCCATAGATTTCAACATGTTTTGAAGTCACATGTGCCGCTTTGACTACTGCTTTTTGGTGAACACAGAGACCGTGCTGGGAAAGCACAATTTCAAGGCTTGCTGGTCCACAAAACGCCGGCAGTTGCAGAATACGCCGAAGCGAGATGACGGTCATATTGGTCCTTTGTTGTGTTATACCTCGGACAGGTATTCGGGAAATGTACGGCTATTCTACTCTGTCCGCATGAGCGTTGGCAAGGAGTAGAAGGGTTGATATATGGGTCTTTATAGAAAATCAGAGAAACCAGGCTAAGTGTGATAAAATGCTTTCAGATGTCTTGAGGGCGAGTGGCGGAATTGGTAGACGCTCAACTCTTAAAAAGTTGTGTCCGTAAGGACGTGAGGGTTCGATTCCCTCCCCGCCCACAAAAGTAATCTCTTTTATGCGTACATCGTGTATAATAGAGGAAAGAAAGAGAGATTTTATGGCAGGAGAAATGGGTGGAGACCAAGAAATTCCCGCCGAAATCGCCGGTTTATTGTAGGCGACTCGGGCTGGTGAAACAGAAGTAAATGAAGCAGCAGACGCCATGCAGACTCGCCTTTTAGGATATCTCAATGAAATTAGGTAAAGGGGCAACGCGTGCTCAATTTCTTAGAGAATTAAAAAAAGAAAATATCTTTAGAGCTTACAATGGAAAAGTACGAGCAGGTTTTAACGCGCATAGAAGAAAGAACGGTTGGCCAGAGGTGTAAACTCTGCTCATAAGCACTTCTCAATTTATAACGGATGTTTGCTACAATACCTTTGTTCTCGGGGTGTAGCGCAGTTGGCTAGCGCGCCTCGTTTGGGACGAGGAGGCCGTGAGTTCGAGTCTCACCACCCCGACACATGAAACAACGTATCATCGTTGCCGTGCTCATCGGAATTATTCTCCTTACGTTTGCAGTCCGCAAAACGCTGGACGTTCCAGCACGGCGCGTACATTTCCACGCAAACTTTTTGGTTGTACAAAACGGAAAAGCACTAGATTTCTCTGCTCCGCAGTTTATGCACATCGAGCCATGCACACTTCCCGGACAGCAAGACACGAACAAAGATGAGCGTTTAGATTTACACAATGGAAACGGCGGTGTTGCCCACATTCATGCCCCGTTTGTGAAGTGGTCCGAGTTGTTTAGTGAACTCAAAACCGATGTTCCAGCATCGAGTGTTTTTATCTTGAACGGATCGTCTGTTTCCGGCGTATTGCGGCAAGACATTGGTAAAGACGATAGATTATTAGTTCTGATTGGCCAAGCAACACAAAGCGCAGAACTTTTATTCCACAGTGTTCCGACCGACGCGCCACAGTACGATACCGCACCAAATGGTGGAGAAGAATCATGCGGTGGAAGTGAAAATGAAAACCTCTCGTTGTGGCAAAGATTCCTCATTGCCTTCCGCCTCCCAAAGAATTTGATACAATAGGCGCACTTGTGCGTTTGTGCGCACAAGCGTTGCGGGTATAGCTCAGTGGTAGAGCGTCTGCCTTCCAAGCAGAATATGAGGGTTCGATTCCCTTTACCCGCTCAAAAACCTGCCTCAGTAAAAACTTGCCCACAACTTATGCTTCAGTAAAAGGGGTATATGACTCTCAAGGATGCTCCGCAACAATCATTACCAGAACATGAGGCTTTAAAACCACCGCTAACGCGTAAAAAATTTAATTTAGAATCCGTGCCGTTTTCAGCAGGCCAAGTGACTCTAGTAACAGGATATTGGGATGGGGCTAGTAAACTTAAAGCGGACTTTCTCTCAGCTTTTTAAGCATTACTTTGTACATTTGTTTCCGATAATTCCATCTGAACTCAGATTCCTTCAAGT